>PBML01000012.1 GCA_002722645.1 Acidobacteriota bacterium | reverse complement strand
AAAGTAGGCCTCAGCGTACTCAGGATCGAACTGCACCGCCGTCCCGTATGACGCGATCGCATCGTCGAGCTGCGCCAAGTTCCAGTGGACAAGGCCCTTNTTGAAATGNGCTTGGCTTAATNCAGGATCCAGCTCGATGGCGTTTTCGAAGGATTCNAGCGCTTCTTCCAACTTNTCCTCGCCGATCAGCTCAACGCCNCGGGCGTTGTGCTGCGCCGCATTCATCCCGCCCCTNCCACNCCGTTGGCCNCGNCGTTGCTCTTCCCCCNATGCTGTCTCAGCGANGANCCCACCAATGGNAACGAGGAGTGCCAACGCTAAGGCAAGGCNCTGTCTTCGCTGTGGGAGAACCCGTAGGGTGNCTCTGTNATCGTTCGGCATTGTCCGCNCGTTCCNTNTCTCCGGCAGCCCCNCACTCGNCGGGCCGCACCGTTGCANCATNANTGNTGCCTCATAAAAAAACTCGCGCGCCGTACACAAGGCACGGCGCGCGAGTTGAGAAAACNGTCNCGGTTAGAAAGTGAACCGGGTGGAGAGCTGTACAGCCGCAGCTGACTGCCGGCTACGTCCCTCCAGGAAGTTCGGNTTCCACTCCTGGTTGGCNCCCCTGTAGTTGTACTGCTGGAAATCACCCCAGTTGAAGGGGTTGAAGATTTCTGCCGCTATCTCCAAACGGCGCCCGGCGCTAAAGATCTCAAACTCTTTCCCGAGCTTGANGTTAAGGAACATGGCATCCGAAGCCTTGACCTGNCCCTNGTCGCGGGTTGGGTACTTNAANCGGACGNNNGTGGCCAGCGGGTTCGACTCCGAGTTGCCGGTGGACGATACGACCGTCGAGGGTCCAAAGACCGGATCCGGATCATCGAGCCTGGTCATGATATTGCCCGACCAGGGGCCAGCCTGGATGCTGAAGCTACCAGTGGCAACGATGCCGAAGGGCCCGAAATACGTGCCGCCAAACCGAAGCGAGTAATTCCTCCAGGTCGGGCAGTAGGTCGAGGTGGAGCCNCCNCCGTAGCTGTTGTCATCACGCCGGCCACGNGGCATCCAGATGCACTTTGAGTTCTCATACGCGTCTGGCTGGATATAGCCCGCCGGATCGGTGGGNTTCCAGGTGCCNTCGAGATGCTGCCACTGGCGGTTGATACCGGCCANNAACTGCCAGTTGTTGCTCANCCGCTTTGCGATGGTGATCTCTATGGCACGGTATTCAAGCGTGTCCCAGGTGTTGTTGCGCAGCTGATTGATTCGGCCCTCGTCCGGGTCAATCTTCCCCCATCCGCCAAAGGGCTGGTTCGGTCCATCCGGCCAGTAACCATTGATGTCATAGTCTGCGTAACGATGCTTGACCGAGCGGCCGATGAAGGCAACGTCGAGAGCGACATCGCCGGCAAACTGCTTGCGTATCCCGATGATCGCCTCATCCGTATAAGGCTGATGCAGGTCAGCAGCGATCCGGTCAGCTTCAAGCGCTGCGCTCCCCGCTGCCCGGAAGCGGGAGGTCTCGAAGACGCCGTCTAGGTCGTTGTCATAAAGACGGGTTCTCGAAACATTACCGCCAACCGATACGTTAGTTGAGTAGTCGCGTCCGTTCATCTGCTCGTGGACCCTGTTGAGGCTTCCACGAATAATGGTCGTGCCATCGTCGGTNANCGNGTAGGCNAAGCCCAACCGCGGTCCAATCGCCACATCATTCATCCTGTCAAAGTTGAAGATGTTGTCGTGGCGGTTAACGAAGTCGGCACGCACACCAAAATTGAGCGTGAGGTTGGGGATCGGGTTCCAGCTGTCCTGCAAATAGATCGCAATGTCGCGGTCGACGTTGTCTACCCGCTGGAGAACCGTCGGAGAGTAGGACTCACGAAAGAACGGAATCGTACCCGCGGATGGGTTGTCTGGATCTATCCAGACACGATGTTCCATTGTGAAGCCGTCGTTCATGTAATTGGTCGTGTCGTGCCTGGTTCCGCGGGCGAAGAACAACCCGGTTTTGAACTCATGCGATCCACCCATGTCATCGACGAAGTAGTTAACGTCCGCCTTAGCCTGGTAAAAGGTGGAAGGACCAATGGTGGCTGTCGTACGGTTGCCAGCCAGCACCAGGACGCCGGTACCCGTAATCAGCCCACTCGATATATATGTGTCTTCGTGGACCTGGATCTGCGGACCGGTGAGTCCATAACCAGCCAAAGCTTCAAGAGAGGAGTACGACGAGGTCCTGTTGTTGTAGGAGAGCACGATCTCGGAGCTGAGATTGCCGCTGTAGATCGAGGTTAGCTTTGCACCATATAGGCTGCCACCCGTGTTGCGGTAGTTGAACCGCTCTGCGTGGTGCTCACGATCTCCTGAAGCGTCGAGAATATCGTACTGGTAGTAANCCGAGAGCATATGGGTGTCATTCAGGGAAGCGGTTATCTTCGCGTATGGGAAGAACCCCGAGTAGATGTTATTAAAGGGNTCAAAATTCGGATTGTATTGCTTGAGAAACTCAACGTCTCGCTCGGTGCGGCCNATTCCCGCNTCGTTGGATGCCCACCTGCCAGAGGTAAAGAACCAAATCTTGTCCCTTTTGATCGGTCCGCCAAGCGAGAAGTCGACCTGGTTGTTCTTGTGCACAGTCGGCGAAGCCTGTCCTCCTGCCGGTGTGTTGTCACCGTTCCAACTCATCGGTTGGAGGTTATTGGCGAGCGAGCCGTGGAAGTCATTACCACCGCTCTTGGTGACGATGTTGATCTGCAGGCCGGTGCCCATCGGGGACGAAGCATCGACACCGCCGCTTTTTACCTCGACATCAGCGATCATGTCGGTGCTCATCTGCAGGTAAGTAGGCTGGGAATCACGATACCCAACGGCACTCTGTCCCTCGACCTGGATGACGTGNGCAAAGTGCTCTGTGGCGTGGCCAAAATAGACCATACGACCACTGCCATCATCAAAGGGCCGGGCGTTAACGCCGGGNGTCATCTCAAGGAAATCTGTCCAGTTCTTGCGNCCCTGAACCGGCACAGCTCGCTGGAATTCGCCATCGATATTGAACACCTGTCCAGGGTTGGCAATGTCGATCATCGGAGTATCACCNGATACCGTAACGGTTTCCTCGATTCCACCGAGTTCCATGCTGACGTCAATACGAAAGGTGTTGCCAGCACGGGCCTGGATTCCTTCACGGACGATCGTCTTGAAGCCCGCTAATGAGTAGGTAAGCGTGTACTCGCCTGGCGGTAGGTTCACCAAACGATAACGGCCGGTCACGTCGCTGTAGGCAACGCGACTACCGAGCATGACGGCGCCCTCTGCGGTTGCCGTAGTTCCNGGAATTGGTACCCCGTCCGGGTCGGTGATGTACCCAACAATGGATCCGCCGCTTTCCTGTGCGGAAGCAAAACTAACAAAGACGAATGAAACTAAAACGGCAACAGACACAGAACGCAGAAGGCTGCGAAGCATTATTTTCTCCAGTCGATATGGAAAAANCGCACGGGNCNCGGAATATCTCTAACAGATTTATTAAGAATTAAACTCCAAGGGCACACAACCACAAGGGAAACTCAAGTTCAAGTGCAACCCTTCGCACTCTACTCTCATCTCTCCATCTCAGACCAATTTACATCCAAATAATTACGCTCCTATAGCACCCTCGGCAATCAAGGACGCGCTCGGCAGAGTCTCGATGTTCCAGCAGAGGTCCAGAAGCTGCCGCACCTGGCCTGACGGCAGCACACCGTCAGCAAGGCCTATGAATTTCGCTTCCAGGTCCGCGTCAGTCATCGGATTCTCTACGCTGCCGATTGCGTGCTCGATGAACTTCTCCAGACGACGGCCGCCATCCTTAAGGGTAATGGTAATGCGCGCCTGGTCCTCGTGGATGTCCGGGTCAACGACTGTAGTAACGCGGTCACGCAACGAGACGGTAACCGGGTTGCGGACGGACTCATCGCTGAACTGCTGCACTCCGCCCGCTCCATCGATAATCGCAGCAGCGGCCGCATGATAAACGCTGAACTTGCCCTCGAGGCCGGTCTGCGGTGTTTTCTTACCCGTCAGCTGCAGCACCAGAGGATGAACCTGGAGCTCGATGCCCTCGATCTGGTCGGCCGTTAGCTCGTGCTCGTTTCGCAATTGAATGCAGCCATCGATTGCCGGGTGGATAACAATTCCGCACGCAAAAGGCTTGTAGGCATTGAGCAAAACCTCGTAAGTCTCGCCCAGCCCCTCGGTAATCTCTGAATAGTCCGGGTCCCTGCTAAGCACATTGGCCCATCCGTTGCTGGCCTCGAGGACCTCCTCGGAGCTGGTGTAATCATGTGAGGCTAAAAGAGCAGCGGTAAAGCCGCTCTGGGCCGCTCGCCCTGGATGAAATGGCTTGGTCATTGTGCCGAACATCACCTTCAACCCAACCGGCTGCGTCGCCGCAAGCCCAAACGCCCACAGCATCTGCTGCTCAGACAGACCAAGGAGTCTGCCGGTCGCCGCTGCTGCGCCAAACACACCCGCAGTCCCAGTGATGTGCCAGCCCATGTCATAGTGCGTGGGATACACAGCGTTGCCGATCCGGCACTCCGTTTCGATGCCGAGCACCAGCGCGTTGAGAAAGTCACGGCCGGAGACTGGTCGATACTCGGACAGAGCCAGGATTGCCGATGCGACCGGGCCCGCCGGGTGAATTACGGTTTTTAGGTGTGTGTCGTCAAAATCGAAAACGTGCGAGCTGATACCGTTCATCAGCGCCGCATGAAGCACGTCCATGCGCTCACCGCGACCAAGCACGCTCGCCTGGGCGGGACCCGAAAACGGAGCGAGCGCTCCGATGGCATTATCGACGGTCTCGTGCCTTGAGCCGCCTACCGCACAGCCAACCCAGTTCAACATAGTACGGGTCGCTTCCTTGCGCACGCTCTCAGGCAGGTCCTCCGTGCGCGCCGAGACAACGTAGCGGGCGAGGCTGCGAGTCACACCCTTCGCCGGCAGGGCATCACCCTGGGGCGAGGCGGTAACGCTCTTGCTGTTCGCCTCGGCGCTGGTAACCAAGCTGCTAGCTTCGGCGCTTGAGACCAGGCCGGTGAGCGTCAAAGCACGAACGAAACTGCGGCGGTCAAGCTGAAACATATTCGGGTCTCCTTGCTATAAGGAATTCAGGGCAACGACAACCAGGGACAAAGAAAAACTGTGACCCTTGGCCGTTGCGCTCGCAACGATACTGTCACCATCTCGGACACGTCACTACCTTCTTGTAGGCACAATGGGTAGGACCACGTGGGACGAGTGAGCAGCATCATGATAAATCGAATTGTCGGCCACTATCATTCGCCGATGCTTGCCAAGTGGCTCCCCAGTATTCGGGTTCACGTCAAATCTGGGAAAGTTACTGCTCGAGATGTCAATCCTGATGCGATGTCCCTTCTTGAACACGTTCCCCGTTGGGAACGGCTCGATCACGAACTCGTAGACATCGCCGGGCATCATGAACTCCTGTTCTTCAGGAGAATTCCGATACCGGGCTCGAATGATGCCGTCGGTCAAGTTCATGTCGAAGCCGGACGGGAAGTCTTGGCTCGGAGGGTAGACATCGATCAACTTGGCCGTGAAGTCAGTATCGACTGCCGTAGATGCTGCGTACAGCATTACGGTGATCGGGCCCACCACTTCGACGTCCTCTTCGAGCGGCTCCGTCTGGAATACCACCACATCGGGCCGGGTTTTGAGTGGTAAATAAGGCGGCTTCGAACCGTAGAACCCGTTTTCCGATCCGCCACGGAGGCTTTTGAATTCCCTGGTGCGTTGGTCGTAAGGACCTCTCTTGAGGGCGCCGGAGAACGATCCGCCGATCGTAGGCACCGGATCTTGCGGGTCATATCGGTAGGTTGTTGGTGCGACGCCCGAGGCAGGCAGCACCCTACCCAAGGTACCGTCAGTATGGAAGTAATATTTTACGAACTCCGTGCTCGGCAGCGGCCATTCCGTTTCCTCTCGCCAATAACCACCGTGATACAGCCTGCCGTTCGCGTCCTTATGACCATCCCCGGTTCCCATTACAAACAGTTTGATCGCCGGCCACTCGCCAACACCCGTGGGCACGCCCTTCAGATAGTGGTCGAACCATCGCAGATGAAATTCGCCGCCAAAATCGAGAATTGCCGCTTCAGGTCCGAACTCCACGTCGCCGGAACTCGAGCGGGTATTGCCACCATGGACCCAGGGNCCCACNAGCAGCTGTATCGGCGACTGCTTGGTCCTCGAGAGGCCAACGTAGTTNGCGAACGTACTCCCGGCGTAGGTGTCGTACCAGCCGCCAACGTGCAACATCGGGATGTCTGACGTTCCNGCGTAATAATCCTGCCAGTTGACGCCTAAACCCATCCAGTACTCGTCATAATCCCCGTGCGTCAACATTTCCAGGATGTAGTTTTCGAACTCGGGTGCCACCGACAAGGGGTTAAGTCCTTTCCTGAGCGGCATAGCGGCGAACCACTTCTCGACCGGTTCGGCTTCCATCATCGCTCTCACGACCGGGTCATCCGATTCCGAAGCAACTTGACTAAAGGCCCAACCAAGCTGCTGTCCTAACTCGAACGCACCGTGGTTGCGGACTTTGATTTCCCAGCCGTTGTGGAGGCCTCCAAAGTTGAGCACAAGAGTCCTGAGATTGGCGGGATTCGTCTTNGCGGCATCCGCCTGTGTGTGTGCTCCGTAGGAAGTGCCCCACATACCGACTTGACCGTCCGTGTACGGCAGGGCCCCAATCCAATCGATTGTGTCGTACCCGTCGCGGGCGGTGACCTGNTCGTANTTNCTGAACGTTCCTTCNGATTTATATAGCCCNCGAATGTCCTGCAGGATCACGATATAACCGTGNCGGACGAANTACTTGGCACTCTCGACGAGCCCCTGGCCTTCCTTNCTATATGGGGTCCGCTGCAGCAGGATCGGAAGCTGGTCTNCTATCGGTTCACCGTTCTGGGCTGGACGATAGATGTCGGTTGCAAGTTTGACACCGTCCCGCATGGGGACCATGACGTCTTTGCGAAATAAGACCGCTTCGTAGGAAGAACCACCCTGACCTGATGCAGACGCATCCGCAATCACATCCGGTATCTGCTGAGGCATCAGTGCACCGACTAAGGGCACCGCTGCCAGCACCAGCAGCAACGCGCCAACAGTTAGTTTCAGCCGGTGNTTGTCCTCCTCTAACTTGTNCTGNCGGCAATCCACTNCGCTTGATTCACTCATCATCNACNTNCTCCTTAGCTANCCCTTGCCTCTAGGATCAGCCTTACGANCTCGCCAAATTCCGANGAACTGACGCTGTTNCCNCTGATATCNGTNTTAACNCGGTGCACGATGACCAGATCATAGGCTGGNACCACCAGGATGTAGTGNCCNCCTGCNCCACGGGCGCTGTAGCCACCGTCNGNCAGNTCCACNCCNGGNAGGTGCNTGCNGTTCGCTGCGACCCACCACATATAGCCGTAGCCGCCGGAGCCACCNGCATCCGAGTAAGAGGTAANTGTCGCNCGGATCCAGTCGCGGGGAACAATCTGCTCGCCGTTCCANGNTCCTTCNCGGAGAAAAAGNAGNCCGAAACGAGCCATGTCNCGGGCGGTCATCCNGAACGGGTAGGCAGGATGAACTGANTCCGCCCCCGCNACGTAGGCACCNTCNGCNGGCTCATAGTCCTGCATACCAATACGGTCGGCNATGTGGCGGCCAAACTCNCGGTGGATGTCNGTCTTGGTNAGNTTCCTAAAGATNGTACCNAGNGTGTTGAAGTCCCAATTGTTGTANTACCAAAAGGTGTCAGGCTCGTGACTGTGCCGTGCCGGCCGCCGCGCCGCCATGCCCGCAGTCTCGTACAGCGCCGGATGGTACACGCCCGAGCGNGCTTTCAGCAGCATGTGCACTGTAGCGTTCTTCTCAAGTTCATCGAGTGANGGCTCGTTATCGTCGATGCCGAGTGANTCCATCGTCGCATCGAGGTCGATCTCACCAGNNNCCACATGGATCCCGTACATCGCTGCAAGGAAACTCTTGCGGATCGAGTGGATGTTGAACTTGCGCTCGGTCTCACCCCACTGATCGACGACGATGCCGTCAGCGACAATCATCACCGCCGCAGTGTTGATTGTCTCCGTATAGGCCTGTGCTGCGGCTAGCGCTTCGGCTGAGTAACCGATGCCTTCGGGCGTAGCGGNAACCTCCCACGACTCGCCAGGCGTCGGAGATGCGGTCGCTGTCGTCTCGACCACGGATTCATCNGTTGGCGGTGTCGTAGCGGCGCAGGCCTGGCCAAGCGCGGCAATCAGCAGGATGAGGCCCGCAGCTTCAAGCCTACCCTGACCTTTCAGGAGTTTGATCCGCCCAAATAACAAGTTTTTCATCCCTATATAGAACACCAACATTGCCAAGATTGTTGTTAAGCCGTTTACTAAGTACAACATCGAGAATCTCCTCTCAAAGAGAGATACTGAGCACCTCTTGGGGGCTCACTCAACGGAATTCAGGCACTTAAACTCTACGACGATAATGACGTAGTTTCCCTGGAAACAAGTGGCAGGTGACGCGGTTGTCGTTCCGGCGTGCCATCGGGCCTATTAAAGATCCCCATTGAAATCCCGTCGCTAGCCGATCACAAAGCAAACGCGACCATTCTCGCTGACCACTTCAAATCGTCGCGCCTGGGTCGGCGCCGTTACCTATTCAGGCATCAACGCACCACAACTTCGGGAGGTCGAAGTTCGTTCCACCGGTGAATAAACGCCACCGCCGCGTTCACCATAACCTCGGTTGAGATACGACCCCGCTCTACTGTCGACTCGCGGGGGTCTCGTTCGCCCCACACACCGGTCGTTGACATCTCATCCGACGATGTTCCCTTGCCGGTAGATACGTCCTTGAGTCCCTCGGCCAGGAAGACTGCTAGGGCCGTGGGGTCCCCAGCGACCACTTCGGGGAGCATCGCCTCCAGGTGATCGGGCAGTGTTAGTTTGGCGTTAATGGCTGCAGCCAGGTCGACGAGTTCAGGAATGAGGTACATCGAGGTGGATGTCTCGTTTGTACCTCCGTGTCGGTCGAGCACTGGTTCCGATGGCGGGACTTCAGTATCACCCTCCACGGATTCCCGATCCTGGAACGGGCCGAGGACTGCACCTAAATCGACAGCGATGCCTGCAGTCTCCTGATTGATGCGATCCACGATGAACGTAGTAATCGCCCGGTTCCCCCCATGTGAATTCAGGATCAGGAAGCGCTTAAAGCCGTGGTGTATCAAGCTTTTTACCGCCTCGACGTAGACCTCCTGAACGAGCGTGGACGGGAGTGTGATCGTCCCCGCGAACCCCATATGGTAAGGCGATTGCCCCGGGAGGAGAATGGGGGCAACCAAGACGTCGGCCTGCTGAGCGATTAACTGGGAGCGTGCGACACCATTCAGGTAATCCGTCCCGATGGGCAGATGGAGCCCATGCTGCTCAAGGGAGGCCACGGGGATGATGACCATGTCCGACCGGGTGCGGAGATCCTGCACCTCGGGAACAGTCATGTGCGGCAGATAGTTCGTGATTTTCTGCGTCGTGGGCANAACGGATTGCTGCNCGGTCACGTCGNGCGCCNTCAACGTGANCGCTACGAGCACGCTGAGTACGAAGAGTGNGCGGATCGTCATGGCCAGGGCCGANCGNTTCATGNGTGCCTCCAGNAGCNNTTGNAAGGAGTNTCGTGGNANNTACTATNTGCATACATCTACCACATCGCAGAANCTGTGGCAGAAGGTNTTGGCATTCATNCNGGCNCCGGTGTTACCACTCAATCGTGGCAGACGATGGTGTATTTCTGTTGAGCCTCTGCCAACTGCAAAGCGAACGGAACTGATCCCGAANCAACCAACACCACCGCGAATAACAATCTCAGAACTGNTCCGNCGNCGATATTATCGATCCCANCGCACGGAGTTAACGGAACCCCTNTCCAAAGGTNCCGGCNGNGCTGCGCTGACCTGCTGCCANACACGNAAGAAGTTGCCACCCATCACCTTGCCGACCTCGTCGTTNGTGTAGCCGAAATCGAGCAANCCATCGATGATGACGCGGAAGTTAGCCTCGTCNCCAAAAGCGTCNATNTAACTCATGCCGCGCAAGTCGGAGGCGATCGCGACGTGGTCGATGCCGACGAGTTCCTTNACNTGATCGATGTGCCGAACCATCTCCTCAATGGTCTCGAGATCGGCGGTTGGCCAAATNCCAATCACGCCNCCACCNCCGGCGATCGCACGGATNTCCTCGTCCTCAAGGTGNCGGTCTTTGTCTAAGCGCGCTTTGACTCCCGTGTGGCTAAACANGNTCGGNNGCGACGAAANNTCNATCGCNTCGACAATCGTCTGAGTGTTCGCGTGGGCCAAGTCGACAATCATTCCCAGCCGGTTNGCCTCGCGCACGATATCTCGGCCGACGTCGCTCAGACCATCGTCGTCGTAAGGCGGCGTCTGATTCGAGCCGAGCGTGTTGTCAACAAAGTGCATCAGCTGTACNAGGCGGACACCACGGCCNTATAGATCGCGCAGGTTCTCGACGCTGCTCTCNAGNCCGTCAGCNCCCTCGAGAGCCGGCATCAACGAAACCCNCCCGCNCTNCTTGGCCNCCAGCACCGCTTCGGGNCTCGCCGCGTGAACCGCGTCGCCAGCGTCGATCGTTCGCTGNACGCGCGCCAGCCTGTCGAGCGTGAANGCGAAAGCCTCACCGGGAGCGATCGGATACACGTCGTTGCCTCGCAACCGCGGCACGTCGCTTCCGTCGGGTTTCACATATCCACCCTGGAAGGCGGCATCGGTGCTGACGTTACAGACCACNAGGTCGATCAGACCGCGCTGATAAAGGGCGACTTCGTCGGCACCGATCCGCTTGACGTTAGCGCGATGGAAACGACTCGGATGGGCGTGTATGTCGGCAAACACATAGCGCTCNTGGATCGCGGCGATGCGCTGCTCGCGCTCCCGGGCCATGTCTTGTGGCCGTGCCACGGAACCNNCGCCGTTNTCACCNGCACCGTCAAGCACCNGGTTCTCGTGCATCAGTTTCTGCTTCGCCGTGTCGTAGATACGAACNGGTGTTTCCTTCGCNTGCGCACTCGAAGNCAGCGGTAGACNGNCCAGGGTACAGACCAGGGTTAACAGAAGGACCTTGCTCGTGGACATTAGCCTCTCCTTNTATCAGAAGGTCGAGAGCCACTCCGAGATCNCCGGCCAGTAGTAGATGATCAGAGCTGNCTCTATCAAGGCGNNGNNGANTNNAANCTGCTTCATTTGTNTCCTGTTCGTTCTTACAATTGTACCTATANCGNTGGTGATGTCATCGGATGTGTAATTATGTTCNCCATGCGAANCGCCCGATTCATGCTACGNGTCCCGCTAGGGCAAATAGGCAAANTGGCGCTANCGGCTCCNTTGTTCTTGATTNTCGCTACGNTGATAGCCTCGAGCCAAGCNCAAGAAGATCAAGTGCNCGAACTGGGCGCCGACGCAAAGGCGCGTCAAGCTACTGGGGCTGAGACCTCACAAGAATGGACCCAGTGGGGCGGACCGCACCGCAACTTCATATCGGACGCTACCGGCCTGGCCGATTCCTGGCCTGCCGCCGGTCCGCGGCAACTCTGGAGCCGGCCACTCGGCAATGGCCACTCAACGATCATCGTCGAAAACGGGCGTCTCTACACAATGTATCGCCCCAAGCAGGAAGGATCCCGTCGCGGTGAGTTCGCCGCGACGGAATCAGTGATTGCGCTCGACGCAACCACTGGCGAAACGCTCTGGGAACACTCGTATGCAGCGCAACCGCTTAATTTCCGCTTCGGCGCCGGTCCCCACTCGACCCCACTGGTGGTTGGAAACCGTTTGTTTACTGCTGGTACCAACAAGCAAATCCACGCCTTTGACAAGCAGACCGGTAAGCTCCTCTGGTCACACGACCTGGTCGCCGAGTACGGCGCCCCTCCGACGTTAATACGCCCTGCAGTAACGGCTGGTTACGCATGCAGCCCCCTGGCCTACGGGGACACCGTAATCGTCACGGCTGGTGGCGATGACCAAGCGGTCATGGCATTTCGCCAAGACAACGGTGCTCTTGTGTGGAAAAGTGGCGACTTCCTGATTTCTCCTTCTTCACCGATATTGATAGATCTCGCAGGACAGACGCAGCTGGTGGTCGTCGGCGGACAGACAATCAACGGGCTCAATCCTGGCACCGGAGAAATCCTTTGGAGCCACCCGCACGATACTGATGGCGACATGAACAACACGACGCCGACCTGGGGAGATGACAACCTCCTATTCGTCTCATCGGCCTATAACGGCGGCAGTCGAGGCTTGCGCCTGGACAATACAAGCGAAGGCACCGTCGTGAAAGAAGAGTGGTTCACCCGTGACATGCTGGTCATGTACGGCACCACCATCCGACTGGGTGATTTCATCTATGGAAGCAGCGGAGGGTTTGGACCTGCCTTCATCACAGCCCTCGATCTTCGCAGTGGTACTACCGCATGGAAGGAACGGGGTTTATCACGCGCACATCTATTGTACGCAGACGGCAAAGTGATACTGCTCGATGAAGACGGGAACCTAGTACTTGCGCACGTCTCCCCCACCGGGATGACGGTCCACTCGCGCGCTGAAGTCTTGACAGGAAGGTCTTGGACGGCTCCGACACTAGTCGGAACCACGTTGTTTCTGCGCGATCGGCTGGTCATCAAAGCCCTCGATATAGGACCGATCTAGCCACTACATTGCGCCAGTGGCGACGAATCAGGCTCGTTTCTCAACGGAAATATGAGTCGCCTAGCTTGAGCCTTCCCCGCTGTCATCGAAGTGTTCGGCAAACCATTCGAACATACGCTGCCAGTGATCGACGAAGTCCTCTGCGCTACTGGAGCGACCTGCGCCGTGCCCACCAGCGGTGTAATGCACCCATACCACTTCTTTCCCTAAACGGCGCAACGCGTAGTACATCTCTCGTTGATTCGTCGCCGGCACGTTCCAATCACCTTCTCCCGATAGCATCAGGAGTGGTGTTTTGATTCTGTCTGCAAACATCACCGCTGAGTGCTCGACATACTTGTGTGGTTGTTCCCAGAGCGTCGCGCCGATGCGATCTTGACCAACCTCGGCCGCCGCATAGTTCCGCGTCGTGATCTTCGGCGAATCGCCAAGGAACGAGATGATATTCACCTTGCCGGACACGTTCGCTGCGGCCGCAAAGCGATCCGTCTGTGTGATGAGAAGGTTGGTCGCGTAGCCGCCGTAGCTCTGCCCGTACACACCCACCTTGCCCTCGTCGACAAGTCCGCGTTCGATTAGCTTATTTATCGCATTGGGAACTGCCTTCAGCCACGCTTCCCCTGGGTAGCCCTCCTCGAACCGAACGGATGGACGAAATCCGAACCAACCCTGGGCCGTGATCAGATTCATGTTCTCATTGAAACCATTGTCGAAGAATTGCTCGTAGATCTCAGCAACTAGTGGATATACCTGCCCCGCCTCGTAATTAATCGGGTAGTAAAGGATGCCATAGAGGGTATTACCGTCGACGTCGAGGTACTCAACAAGTTCGGTGTNTGTAAGCGCGACANCACCAAGCTGCNTGTTCATCGAAGTCAGTTGCNTCGGCANAGNGTAGTCGGNACCTGCCACCCAGATCTCATTAGGTGAATNNCCGNCCGTCATCGNATANACGATGNTGCTGCCATCATCAGAGANGTNCCANGAACTGTANAAACNCNCGTCGAGNACTAGTGTNTCTGCCTCCCCTGACTCGACATTGAGACGCTTCANACCACGCTGCCAACGATCTCTTGCCGAATANCTNAANTAAACGTAGCGTCCGTCNTNGCTCCANGCCTGAATCNCACGNCGCGGGCGCTCTTGNTCCTCGTCCTCGANCACGAGAAGGTCCCGCATGTCACCGGACTCAANATCCAGAACGTGCCAGCCGCGTTCTGATGTGAGCAGAAGCTCACTGCCAGATGAACTCCAGCGCCCAACGGAGAACTCCGGCTCTTNNGTCTCAGTGTCGGTTATTCGATGAGCTTCGGTAACATCAACCGCGTCCTCTTCACCAACGCGCATGACAAAGATGGATCCGTCCTTGCCGTAGGCAAAGGCATCGTGGGCCTCTGTCCAGGAAACATTGGTACGCTCCTCGCTGGGATCCATGAGAGAGGCTGACTCCCCACTATTCAGGTCAAGCATGAGGAGCTCGTAGTCAGTCCCGTCTCGACGCGTGTATGACGTCTTGGTGCGCACTGCCGTCGAATAGGTGATATAGGAACCATCTTCTGAAAAGCTCGGACCCTGCGGGGTCACGTCGGCCAAGATTTCCCTTACTGAGCCATCAGCAACCGAAACGAGCGCGGTGATTTGTTGATTGGCGATGTTACGGACTCGGTCCCAGGCCAGGAAGTCGTTGCGGGAGTCCTGCACAATTACCGCGGCCTCTGTTAGGGCCAAAAACGCACGGCGCGCCTCGACTGCCCACCCTTTGGGACGCAGCCCGAGGAGGATCGTTGAACCGTCGGGGGACCATACGAGCGGGGAAGACGACGCTATTTCCTTGTCGCTAACCAACTCTAGGATCGTCGTTCTAGCCTGGGATGTATCGAAGATGCAGAGCTTGTAGCGGTCATCTTCCGCTATGAAATAACCCAGACGAGTCCCGTCCGGTGACCAAGTAAAGGCTCGAAGCTGTGCTGGTCGTTCGTAGACCCAGNTTNNGTCTCCGGAANCCGTGTCGATAACCATCAGCTTGGTCGAAACTGGCGAGATGTATGTCGGATCCCCATAGCGCTGATGGTCAACGTCTGCACGATCTCGCCTAGTTTGCACCGTGGCAGCCACACGGGTCCCGTTATCTGTCACCGCCGCAATTCGAACGTTGCGGACATCGAGCGCAATCTCCGGGCTAAAGGCCCGTACCTGCTGTGCCTGAACCTGGGCAGAGAGCGCGACCGTGAAGATGAGAAGCATGAAATAGGCGCCCCTTAGTCGTACCATCGGACTCTCCTCTGTTTCCCACGAACCTGCCTGTCCGTGGCGACTAACCAATTGTTTGATTGTTTCCTACTGTTGGTTCCCTGAACCTGGTCGCCCCGATCGAATAGGGCGCGGACGGGTGAGGGATATTCGAACGCTTCCCTGGCTTTCTCCCTCCATGCGGTAGAGGGAATAAACAGCCTCGTCCAAAAACCGCACTGATGCCATNAAGTAGCCAAAGCCCATTCGAGTCACCAGGTCAAGCCAAGGCCCCTGGGCAGTCTCATCCATCGCCTCGGTACTCCCAGAGAACACGGTGGGACGAATCAAGGCTTCAGGTCCAGGAACTGAAACACTACTGTTCCTCCGGCTGTGGTAGATCGCAGTGTCTCTGTAGATTTCGAGGTTGTATAGGTGAGGCTGCCAGCGCATAGTCCATCGCTGGTATCGGTCGTAGATCCGCAGATTNGTTTCCCTTACTTGCGGATCCTTGGACACCTCTTCGGCAATGTAATCCCGCATGGCCAACGCAGCGTCGTTATAGTCCTTGAGCCTTGGATCCTCAATCACGCGCGCGCTCGTGTACCACCCCCGCGGGATCCAGTAAGAACGGAAGGATTTGGGGTTGTAATTGGCAAATTGGTGCACCCACTCATGTGAAGGGTAACCGTGCGGATTGAGTCGCACGTCGGCAACCCATTTTCTGGATACATCCCTCATTACCAGAGCTTCGGTAAGCAGAGTGTCCGGATTGTTAACTTGCCCTGGAACATCGGGCCCCAGCGCACTGTAGCGGCCGGCATGCAGACAGTGCGTCGGGGTTAGCTTCTGTAACTCATACGACAACGAGGCGCCGTCCGGATTAACCACCGGTTGGATTACCACGTTCATTCTTTTCAAATAGCTCTGATATTGGGGGTCTGTTGCCATCAGTTCCGCCAATCTCAGGATNTGTGAGGTGGAGGAAACTTCATTNGCGTGCTGTCGCCCAACAATCGAAAGTACCGGTTTCCAAGTGTTCAGCTTGGCCTGGGAGACCAGCTCGGCCTCCATCGGGAGTTTGATTTCCATCACCGACACGGGCCTGCCCTGGTAGGAATATCCACCGACATAGGTGGTCACGTTTGGCAGTGTGCCCAAAGTGTGAGAAATGATCTCACTCTCTGCCGGGCTGATGACATGATCCCAGGTCACTAGTCGACTGCGATACAGCTCCGAGGGTGCTGCGGACCGCTCGGCAGGTTGCGAAGCGTAGGTGCGGGTGCTGACAGCGCCAGGAGCCTCAAGCCGGACCACAATCTGGGCAGCACCTCGAATGCCCAGCGCTTCGGTAAACAGACCTTCATCCTGGAGGCGTTGCAAGTTGTCGAGAAGAGTGGCTAACCNAGGAAGAGGCTCAGTGTCTTCCAGGGTGACCAGGAAGCCCAATCGTGCCAATCCGTCCTCCCCTGCCTTTACCTCGGCTAGATAAATGTACGGCTCNGGAATTTCGGCAGGCGCCAAGACTCGGGTTTCAGTTTCATACTCCTCGTTTTCCTTCTCGCGGTACCTCACCACTAGTTTGGGCTGCTTCGAGGCAAATCCGGAGTAGGTGATGGTCAGCTCTGGTGGCTGCCCTCTTCTTTCCGGGTGAATCCAGGGAAGAACGTTGCCAGGGGCGAGAGAGCGCGACCGAGGTGCGTCGCCACCGGCGGCTGTCTCGGCCACCTCGTAGAAGAAGTCCAGGGTGTCAAAGTAGATGTCGTCGTGAAGAGATTCCAGGACGGAGATATGTTCCTGGTCAATTTCTAGCTTGTAGTCCGGTTCCGAAGCCTTCAGTTCGACACGTAGGGTATGGAAATATGGCGCCTTATCNCGGGTTGGTTTGCCACCAGTGTTGGATTTGATCTCGTCGTACACTTCCTCAAGTGTTGTCGCTTGATAGTAGTCCCAGATCCGGTCGGAGTCGGTCGCGATACGTTCGTCCACCAAGGTGACCNCATCTACTGTCGCCTTCAGCCAGCCAGTGGTTACGGTAACCTGAGCGTAATCTGGGAAAGCGTCAAAGTACGGCCTTTCGTAGTACTTCGGCGAGAAGGAATCCTGCAGAAGCACCGCTCCGGAGCTGTCCTTGGCTGTAACCGAATAAATCGATTCACCTTCTTCTTGCATGAAGAAGGAAACTGAATTGAGTGGCAACCCCAGCTGTCCCGCCAAGAGGTCGTCAGCCGGATACAACTCGTTTAACCAGCGGGCGGGTTCACCCTGGAATCGCTGATCCGTGGGAATTTCGACGGGGAANGGCTTCCAGCCAAGCTCGACGGTGGCAACCGGCAGATTCTCAAGGACGGGTGCAACCTGCTCCATCAGCCACAAGAGACCCTGCTTGTAGGCCGACAGGACGGTGACTTCTTCGACCTGNCCCCCCTGCGCCTCGATTTCAGACTTCACCTGTATCGCCAGTTCCCTGCGAAGCTCCGGTGCTTCGCTAACACGCAGTTCCATGGAAACCTTTGCCCCGCTTGCAATCTCGGACAGGACCTCCTCCCGGAATTTCTTCCAGAATGCGTCCACTTCCCATTCCAGTTCCGGCTTCTGCTGGAACACTTGAACCGAATCCATGCGACCCTGGCTGCTGACTTCGATCTGGGTTGTCCCAAAACGGCGACTCAGTTCGCGTGTGGCCCAATCATCGAAATCGGGCGAGGCTTCCTCGAAGTAGGCATCTATCGAAATGGACTCCAGTTCCTTCTCCGAGATCTCCTCAAGAATTTGCTCCAACTCGTCCAACGCCAAAGCCGCCTGTGCGGCGCTTGTGCGTCCCGCCAGTAGTTTTCGTACGGAATCCTTGGCGTTCTTTAGGGTCGGCTCGTCGTTGCCAATCTCCCAAACGTAGGGTGCTCGGCGAGACAAGTATTCCGCAGCTGCCTCTTCGCCCTCCAGATCGCCGCCAATTAGAACGACCGCTGAGTTCTGATGATAGGCGCTGGGCACCATCTCAACTCTTCCTACACCAGGCACCGGCTCAGCCTCTCGCAGCTTACCCATACTGGCGAGTTCCTGGACTAAGCGGTTGTGCCTACCGATCAGCACCAGGGGTCGCCCTTCCCCTTCTGGGTCATCGAGTTCCTTATCGAAACCCAGCAGCGGAAAACTCAGGCCTGTGGATTCGAGGCCGATTCGCGCCCCGAGCTGCGTAACCCCCAAAGCAGGATAGTCACCCCCCACGTCGTTCTGGTGTGGGAAGACGATCATCATGTCCGAATCGTCGGGTATTTGGTCGCCGTCCTCGTCCTGTAGTAGGCCTCCTTCAGCCGAAAAGAGCGCCNACAGATCAAAGGTTCGCTCGGTTTGNCGACCACGGCCACCGTCTGCTGCGGAAGCACCCTGGCCNCTGAAACGACTGNGTTCACGACGTGGCGGATTCACGTACCTCGCCGGGAGTCCGACGCGGGNCANGGTAACAGCATCGCTCACCTGNCCATCGGTCACCCGGAATATGATCTGGGAGACGCTTGCGTAGTTGAGCCGGTCAGTACCCTGGCCTTTTCGGTGGTCGCTGGCAAGGACGGAGAGAAAATCCCGGGCTTGCGTCACGGTGCCCAGAGGAACCGAGGCAGTAACCGTTGCGGTTTCAGCCTCTCTGCCCTTTTGTCGGTAAATTAATTCGTCGAAAGAAACCGAGGAAACCAACACACCTTTTTCGCCAAGAAACCCGGCCAAGTCGGAAGCAATCTTCTGGTAAGTATCACCCTGGTCCCGGCCAATGATGTTCCAAAGATACGGGCTTCGCGCGGCAAAAGCCTCTCCTGCAGCTTGCGTTCCCGCGGGATCTTTTCCGNCGATAAACACCTTGCCATTCGAGAACGTAACTGTTCCTTCCCCGGGCTCAAACTCCGACACTCGGTTCGCAATCACCTCAGGCAGNAGCACATTCCCCGTCCCAATGATNATCAGCGGCGGTCCCTCTTCGTNGAGATCGGNGATCTCAGAGGCCCTGAAAGCCAGGGGGAAGCTCAATCCCGAGGTCTCAAGACCGAGCCTTGCAGCAATGGCGACGGCCGCCGCCACGTCTTCTGGAGCCGGACTGTCTGGAAGCACCAGACGCGCTGAGACAAAATCAACCTGATCATCCCCGTTCCGGTCTTGCAAAATCGGCCCTGGTTCAAAAACCGATGCCAATCCCGCTGTCACAACAGTCTCCGTTTGTGTCGGAAGTCCAGTTCTCACTGTGGAAAAGAGTCCGACTGCGATGAATAGGACAGTGAGGTTTCGCCTCGCTCGATGTTTCATGTCGCGGCTCCAGGATGTTTTGCTACCTCGCATGGAAAAAATCTGGGAAGCCNCNCNATTTCTCATTNTCGAATATTACAGTTGCGGTCGACCCTGGACTCGGGTGCCAACACTAGAAACTTTAAGCTGAAGGTGAGAGTTAGCTCTCCCCGTGCCNTAGATCTGNNCCCCTGGGTACACACGGATCTNAAATCCGTGAGAGTTAGTCATTTTCCGGCGTACCGTANCCCCCGCCTCCGGGCGTATTAATACTGATCACGGTGCCTGCCTCAATGTGCATACTAGCCTTGCCAGGTATTTCTTCCTCCAAGTCTTTGCCGTCGGCTCCAAGCGTCNTTACCACATTACGACCCGTCTTACCCGGCGACCCACCCTTCAGGCCGTAGGGCGAATAGCGTCGACGATCGCTGAGTACCGTAATCTCCGCCGGTGCCAAAATAGCGATCTCNCGGCGGATACCGTCACCTCCCCGAAAGCGGCCAGCACCACCGGAGCCACGACGAATCTCATAACGGCGAACATGGTAGGGATAGGCGTGCTCAAGCGCTTCGACTGGAGTGTTGAGGCTATTTGTCATGTGGCAGTGCGTGGCATCGAGACCGTCAGCGGTTGGGCGGGCGCCCATTCCGCCGGCCGTGGTTTCATAATAGGCAAAGGGCTCGCCGTTGCGCGGGTCAATGCCACCAACTGTTAGGTTGCTCATAGTCCCGTAGCTGGCGGCCGGTATCCGGTCAGGAATCGCTTGCGCAAGAGCTCCTAAAACAACATCGACAATGCGTTGAGATGTCTCCACGTTACCGCCACACACTGCCGCAGGAACACGAGCATTCAGCAAGCTACCTTCAGGAGCCACAACTTCAAGCGATCGTATCGTGCCGTGATTGGACGGCACTGCGAAAGGGACAATTGCCCGGAAGCAATACATCACAGCCGACAACGTGATCGCATAAATTGCATTGATGCTGCCATCGACTTGGGGCGCAGTGCCGGTGAAATCGACCCGCGCTTGAGTCCCTTCCACGTCGAGCTTCACAACTATGGGCACCGGGTCCAGACTCAACCCGTCATCGTCCATGTTGTCTTCGAAGCGATAGGTGCCGTCGGGAATCTGGCGAATAGCTTCCCGTGTCATACGTTCGGCGTAGTCCTGCAAATGGCCCATGTAATCGGCAACCATAGGGACACCGTACTTTTTGGAAAGGCCAACTAATCGGCGGGCCCCTGNCCGGTTTGAGGCAATTTGAGCGGTCAAATCTCCCTCACGCTCTATGGGCGTGCGGACATTCGCCAAAATCATCGCCATAACATCCTCAACGACCTCACCACCGCGAAGNAAGTGGATCGGCGGAATACGGATACCTTCNTGATAGATCGAGCGGGCAATTGGCATCGATCCTGGCGTCATACCCCCTACATCTGAGTGGTGAGCNCGGTTAGCGACGTAGTAGCTCGGNTCATCGGTTCCGTCTANGAACACGGGCTCAACTAGCGTGATGTCTGGCAGGTGCGTGCCCCCCTTAAACGGGTCGTTGAGCACTACCATGTCNCCAGGGCACATTTCCGTGTGCTCGATAGCAGCTTCGACCGACAGCGGCATGGATCCTAGATGGACAGGCATGTGTTCGCCTTGAGCAACCATCCTGCCCTGTCCATCGAACACAGCACAGGAGTAGTCACGCCGCTCTTTGATGTTGGGAGAGAAGGAGGTGCGACAAAGCGNCACTCCCATNTCCTCGGCCACNGAATAAAAAAGGTTGCGAAANACCTCTAGCCGGATCGGGTCCCAGGCNCTCATTTCCCAGCTCCAGGCTCAAGAATCAGATTGAACGATTCGTCGACACGNCAGGTGAAGCCAATCGGAACAACGGTCGTCGTACTGTATTCAACAACCAGCCCTGGTCCCGCAAACTCATTTCCTGGACGTAGCTGTTCACGATCAAGAAGCTTCGCTGACTCCTCNCCTTCCAAACCGAGCATGACTTGATCAGCAATAACGGCAGCGGAAGCATCAGGACCTTCGAGATCGGCCCGTGCCAAATCGACGCGNGNGCGCTTCGCGACAGCACGCACGCGAACGTTTACTACTTCAGTATCGCGNGAACTGTCNGAATAACCGTAACGNCGNGAGTGNGCCTCGTGAAATGNNTCAACGAACGCNTTGCNGAACGGCACTGCNATCTCAAATCCNTGNCCTCTGTAACGCANGTCAAGTGTTCGTTCCANCNNAAGGTCGGANTCATCACCNCCCTCTGAGGCNAAATCAGNTNCNGCNTTTGTCTCGAGGTTCCTAAGAGCTGATTCAAGAGTNTCGGAAACAAGCTCGTGGGTCGGTACAAGCAATGTACGAGAGTAGTCCCGNACGTAGTCAGCAAGCAGCATGCCAAGAGCNGAAAGNATCCCNGCAGATCNNGGCACCAAGACACGNGGAATACCGAGATTNNNGGCNANGTCAGCAGCATGCATACCACCGGCACCNCCAAANCAAACCAGGGTGAAATCNGCTGGNTCNTGGCCGCGCTCTAGTGAAATTANCCGGATGGCACGTTCCATAGTNGNATTGGCNACTCGGAGGACGCCGAAGGCAGCTTCGACGTCGGTAAGACCNAGATCAGCTGCCAGCCGAGCAACACCATCACGCGCTGCCTCAAGTTCAAGCGTAGCGGTGCCACCCANAAAATGTTTTGCNGACAATCTNCCAAGCACAAGGTTCGCATCGGTCACCGTAACCTCGGTGCCNCCNCGGCCATANGCGATGGGGCCCGGTTGCGCACCGGCGCTGCGTGGACCAACCCGCAGCGAACCACCTTCGTCGGGGGCGGCAANCGAACCGCCCCCGGCTCCGACCGTATGAATATCAATTGTCGGTACCCGAATGGGAATGTCACCGACGGCNGCCTCGGCCGTTCGGCTCACATGCCCTGGACAGAGGCAAACATCCGTACTAGTGCCACCCATGTCGAAGGTGATTACGTTTTCGAATCCANCACGTGAGCCGATTTCAAATCCACCAACGACACCGCCAGCAGGACCGGACAAAACGGTTTGCACAGCGTGTTCGATAGCGGTGTCAAGGGAGATCGTGCCACCGTTCGACTGCATAATCCGCACTTCCTCGGTAGCAAGCTGATCCGAGAGNCGNCCTAGGTAACCCGCCATGACTGGCCCTACGTAAGCATTCACTGCAGTCGTGCTACAACGTTCAAATTCTCGAAACTCGGGCAAGATCTCGTGCGATGCAGTNCAGAAACCCTCAAAGTGTCCTTCNAGNGCTTCGAGGATCGCTGCNTCNTGTTCCTCGTTCGCATATGAATGCAGCAAACACACAGCAACCGAATCTGCGTTCAGGGACCTGAGAGTTACTACAACTTCTTCAATTGCTTCCCGTGTCAACNGCAGAAGAACACTGCCGTCTGGACCGATGCGTTCNGGNACCCCGAGTCGTCGTTCNACCGGAACTAACGGAGCTGGCCGGGTNACGTTGAGATCNTAGATTTCNGGTCGCGTCTGTCGNCCAATCTCAAGNACATCCTCGAAACCACTAGTAGTGATGAGNNCGGCGCGTGCACCGCGCCGTTCCAGGAGGGCATTGGTAGCNACTGTCGAGCCATGGACAAGTGAANCACCGGTAGCCNCTTCCAGGTGTGCGAGGCCAGCGGACACGGCCAAAGAAGGGTCTTCTGGTGTCGACGGCTGCTTATGGATCACCAAGCCGTTCTCNGTAACGACAACGAAGTCAGTGAACGTTCCGCCNGTATCAACTCCGATCAGCATANACGAAANTNTCGATCTCGCCGTGGATACGCTCCACGGTGNCAACGGAAGGNGGAGCCGTGAAGCGTGACACAGCGTATGTCGTCAGAAAGTTGGCGCCCAACGCCCAAACGCCATGGTGCACACCGAGCCAATTCGGTTTCACGAACAACATGANGTAGAGGNTAACCAGACCAACGGCGATGCCAGCAAGAACACCGATGCGTGTTGTTAGNCGCTTGCNGGGCATGCAGACTCCGAGGATGCCAGGCAGGAGNTGCAGGGCGCCAGAGCCCGACAGCATNACCAGTANGACGAGGGANTCATAGGTGCGCACGGACAGAACATAGCCAACAACGAGCAGAACGGCGATTANTGCGCGGCCGACCCAAACATAGTGCCGATCAGTGGCCCCCGGCTTGATGTAGCGTTGGTACACATCGCGGGTGAGCACCGTCATGTTGGAATGCAGGATGGAATCGAGNGTCGACATGGCAGCTGCAGTAGCACCGGCAAGGACGAGCCCGGCTAACAGCGGNGGNGCATACTCGATGAGCATGAGAGGGAAGATCCTGTCGGGACGCTCAAGACCCGGCATCACGAGCGCACCACCAAGCCCCACAAGCGCCGCCGGAATGTACAACGTCATTAGATAGATGGGCGTCGTTGCACCGAGCCATTTAATAACGCGTCCCGAAGTGGCCGAATAGTANCGGATCATGATGTGTGGCTGCAGGACGATGCCGAATGACAACGNAATGGTCATGCCGAACCACATCCCAGGGCCAAAATATTCTTGAGGCCCAGGTACCGTGAGCAAGTCGGGGCGTTCGGCAGCAAGCCTGCGCCACAACGCTAGCGGCCCGCCGAANAGCTTATAGGTAAGCACNAGAGCTCCGATCCACACCGCGGCGTACATCCAGACCCCCTGCAAGACATCGGTCCAATAAACAGCACGTAGCCCCCCTAAAGCCAGATACCCGGCGGCCACGACGAGAAGAATCAACGTACCAAGTTCGAAGGANATACGGTCACCGGAAGCTGCCGAGAGGATGTAGCCGAGCCCCTGGGCCTGTACCTGAATATAGAGAATCGTGAAAAGCACCGAGACTATTGCCACGACGATTCGTACGGCATCACTCTCATAGAAGTCGGCCATCAGGTCCGCTGGCGTGATATAGCGAAAGCGTTTGCCGAGCGCCCAAATGCGACTGCCAAGAACATAAGTGATCCCCCCGACGAGGACCGTCCAAGTCCCGGCAACCCAGAATCCAATGCCGTGCGTATAGAAGAACCCACCTGAACCCAAAAAAGCAAAGGCCGAGTGGTAGGTGGCGACTACGGTCAAATAGAGCATTACGAAGCCTGCTTTACGGCCCATAAGCAGAAAATCTTCGAGGTCGTCCTTCGAACGGCGATTCGCGATGAGACCAATCACCAGAGCCAACACTAAGTAAAGAAAGATTAGTGTGGTGGCTACAACCCAGGGTTCCATCACAACTCCCTGCTAGTGAAGGCAACCATCACAAACCACGTCGCTGAACCCACACCAAAACCCCGATCATGGCTATGTAAACCACCAACAGGTATGCATACAAAAATGGTACGCCGAGTATCCACGGCTCAATTCGGTTGGCCAGGCTGTGAACGATGGGTGGTTGAGCCAACCCCATGAGACCAAGAAATGACACCACCGCTATCCAACCGTTACGGCTGCGAGGCCTATAGTGACTCTGCTGGATCCGCATCAGCGTTCGTCCTTCAGAAGCTTGGCCTTCGGTGCCTTGCAATATTGGCAAGGAGATTAAGCTTCGACTGGATTGATTCTTCATCTTTGAGCTTCTATCAGAGACGTTAATTTAAGAATGGCTGATTGCACACAAAAGACAGTGCACGCTATCGCGGTACGCGGTTGCTCGACAACAAGACCTGCCTTCACTCGCTGTGGCAACCTAGACAGGCTAGCTTACGAGAGGCTTGCCTACTTACAGTTCAATTGTGCGATCCCTGAATTGTAGGGATTCAACGCTCATCAGAGAGTCGGTCCCATCCCTGTTCAGACGAAGGTCACGCACTGTCACGAATCCCTCGTGAGTGGTCACCTCATAGTCCGCATAAGCACCGGAAAAAACCGCTGTGTCACTTCCCGCGTTCCCGTTGATCCGGTCATCTCCTTCGCCCCCTGTTAGGATGTTATCTCCAGAATTTCCAATCAATGTATTTGAATGTCGATTCCCAGTAAGGTTTGCGTCATTGCTTCCTGTCAGAGTTACGTTCCGCAAGTGCTGTGATTTGTGCGTATATGCCTGGGACTCATCAAGCTTAATCGAGAATGTGCCCTCAAAATCCAGGGGTAATTGCGGTGTGTACGTCAGGTAGGGGTGAAAGAAACTCGTCACCACTTCATACGCTGCTGGGTCGATTTCCAACAAACGAAGACGTGTATTTGCTGCATTTTGTCCCCAATGGGCCGTACCTTCGGGCATTTCTCCGGGTTCTAGGTCCCTACCCTCCCACCGCTTCGGCTGCACTACCCATAGGTCGAAGTAAACGTCAAATTCCTGCGCAAAATACTCAACTGAATTGCTACCGTTGTCGTGATCCTTTGACCATCCTTTTGCCGCAGCAGCCGTATGCGCTGTTTCGATTTCGGCTTGAAATTCCGGTAGTGCGTTCATGATGCCTCTGACTTGCACAAGGTGCAGAACTTCCTCGTAGGATGCATCTCGTGTGATGTGATTCATGTAGTCATAACTACCTTCAACGGTAGTTTCGTTTTCCCACAAACTTTGCATCGCCAAGTCAGTTACCCCTCTGCCTAAGCTGCCCGCCCTTGCCACATTCGCATCTTCAGAGGTGTTGAATAAAGTCATCGTCGCTTTAACATCCGCCATCGCGTTCGCGACCACCGCCTTGTCATCCCCGTACCTGGAACCTGGGTAACTGGCCAACTGGTGTTCCATAACGTTTCTTGCTTTTAGGATTTTGTCGTCCGACCACGCGTCCTGTACTAGGAAATGAATCGGCTTACCGTTGGGCGCAATCAACTTCGTGTACTTTGAGAATACTTCCCTAAATACCGCAGGCGTGTTGGAGGGCAACGGAACAATGCCGTTGGGAGAACCAGAGATATCGATATCGGGCAAGGTAACTACCTGTCCGGATGCAGAATCAGCACCGGTACATGACAACAAAAGCAGTGTCCCGAGCAAAATAGGAATTAAATTATTCTTTGGCATAAGTACCTCCGTTTGCCTTTAGGCCAATCCAAAGTAAGGGGCACAATGGTTCTTGGATAGTCCAAACCACCACACTGCATCTTCATGTAGCTTTTTTTCCAACTCCGCTGCCCTGATAACCTGCTCTCCGCCTGAGCGACACAACCTGGACAACGATCCCCCTGCACCGAACGAGGTAAACACCGTGATAACTCGTGGAGCAATACTTTTAATTACCGTGATGTTCACAGTTCCTAGTGCCTACCCACAACGGGTAGACCCTTCTATTCGCCCCCTACCGCAGCGCACGGTAGAGACTGATAGAGAAGCTCTCCGCTTGATGAGAAACGAAAAGCTTGCCCTAGTCTTACCCGGCGCCATGCGGGACAACAACGTAGACATGTGGATTCACGTCAGTCGCCCCGGGGACCTGATGGAGCAATATTTTGGGTCGCCGGGCGGGTATTTGATTTTTGCTGATCTTGGCGAAACGGTTGAACGCGCTGTTTTTGGAGGAAGTGCAGGCACTGTTGAAGACATTGACGTTCGAGGGTCCACGAATCTTGCCCGGGCTTTTCACGGGTATAACTACAACAATTCAGATCCTCGACAGGGTTTCTCAGTACCTAACGTCTATGACGAAATATCAGACTACGTTGCTGAAAGAGATCCTCAGGTCATCGCCGTAAATTTCTCGGATTGGCTCCCTGTTGCTGACGGAATTTCTCATGCTCAATTTTTGAGGCTGGAAAATATCTTGGGACCTGAATATTCCAGCCGGATTATTTCGGCAGAAGCAGTTATCACAGATTTCCTGACAAGAAGAACCGCCAGGGAAATTGCTGCACAAACCGAAGTGCTGGCGCTGGCTCGCCAGCGGGCGAAACAAAACCTGGCACAAGTCATCCCGGGGGTGACGACAGTCAGGGATATAGGAGCTCGTGTCTACTACTCAGCAACGAGCAAACCTGAAGATACGGTGAACGAATTCCCACCGGATGTGAGGTATTTCCTGCCCAACCCGGATTATGTCTTACAGCCAGGAGATCTGTTCGTCGGAGGAAGTCGAGGCGAAGGCGACCCTGGGACCTATATGGGCTTTGCTGTGGATACCAAGATTCATGCATACATCTTGAGAGAAGATGAAACACGCGTCCCAGATTTCCTGCAAGAAGTCTTTGATAAGGCGATAGCAGGTCAATGGATTATGCGTGACCACATGAAAGTAGGTATGACGGGCGGGGAATCATTGGCTGCAATGGTCAAGGCAATGGAAGACGCCGGTTATATCTATACGCCGTTTATCGATAACGGCACAGAAGATTACGAGATGATCCAGGAGGCTCTCTCCAATACTGATAAACCTGGATTCTCCATCGATAATCATGCTATGGGTAACACTGGAGGCGATGTCAGGGTTGAAGGACCATCTATGGCCGCATTTCGTGTGAACACACACAATTTAAGAATTCAGGAAAATCATATTTTTGCCTTTGAATACATGGTTCACATGAACATTGATGAAAGGCCAGGTTATCCATTGGCTTTTAATATTTCCAACCCTCAAGTTGTGACCAGCAAGGGAGTCGAATTCATACAGCCACCAAATGAAGAAATATTCCTGATCCACTGATACTGGGCACGAAAATGTTTGAGTATTCACTAGTTCGTTTGGCGGCGCCGGCTCAATTGACCAAAGGAATAAAGTGAGTAGTCAGCTTACGTTTTACTAACCAAGGGAGGCCCATCATGTACACGCGATCCGTACTAACTATCGCAATCGTTGTTCTTGCAATGCTACCTGTCGCTTGCGGTGTGCCCCAGGACGGCACACCAGGAACTAACAACAACGAATCCCGGGGTGGTAGCTACGATGATCTGGTAGCTCTTTTTAATGAATTTCGTGAGCTCGAACGCCCAGAACCAGTCGACGGAGTGCCGGACTACACAGCCCCAACAATCGAGCGACAGTACAGCGAACTGAGGAACCTACAAGCTCAGCTAGCAGAGTTCGATATCAATGACTGGCCAATTTCAGAACAGATTGACTATCACCTGGTTAGAGCAGAGATGAACGGGCTGGAATTCTTCCATCGAGTTATGAAGCCATGGTCAACGGAC
The DNA here is from genome assembly GCA_002722645.1 of Acidobacteriota bacterium. GTDB lineage: Bacteria > Acidobacteriota > UBA890 > UBA890 > UBA890 > UBA890. The sequence goes on along the minus strand of PBML01000012.1, from coordinate 17,548 downwards.
CCGTACGTCTATTGGGGATCGTCAACCTCCACAAGCCGCCCATACTACGGATTTTCAGACCGGCCTGCCGTTCCCGAAGGACCAGGATGGGGCGAACTCGGTTTCGACGGTAAACCAAGTTTCCCGCTAAGTAGTGAGGAGGTAGACGCCTACGGGGTTCGACTGCGCGCATTGCCAAGAATATTGGCGCAGGGAAAGGCCAATATCAGCGTCACTGAAGCCAAGCATGATATGGCGTTGATCTCCCGCCGGGCACTGGCCGTGGAAGGTGAACTCCTAGGCGAGATGATAGCCCCGATGAAGGAACACCATCCGGAACTAGTTGCCGACACGGAAGCTGCATGGGCTGCTGTGCAGGATTATCGAGACTGGATTGACGAGAACCTGGACAAAATGACGGCACCGACAGGTGTTGGAACTGAGAATCTCAACTGGTGGCTAAAGAATGTCTGGCTGCTTCCTTACGATTGGGATGAGATCTGGACACATGCAAGCAGCGAATACGATCGGGGATTGGCAACACTCAAGCTAGAGGAGTATCGCAACCGCGACTTACCACCATTGGAGCCGGCAGCAACTGAAGAGGAGTACCTTCGCCGTCATCAAGAAGCAGAGGATCACTTGCGACGATTCCTACTTGAAGGTGAATTTCTAACCGTGTCTGCTGATGATCTTGCCGCAGCATATGCTGCGTATCCAGCGCGCCCAGCGAAGAGCGTCAATCAGGTCTATGAAGCTCCATCCCAACCCCGCAACTTTTTAGCAGGAATCATTCACGAACACTTGGGGCACCAGCTCGATGCCATACGACCGATAACTAACCTTTCGCCAATACGGGCAACACGGCGCCTCCATGAGATGACCCACCCTCGTCGTGAGGGAGTCGCAAATGGGCTGGGCGAGATGCTAATGCAAGCCGGCATCTTCGATAACCAACCAAGGATGAGGGAAGAACTTGCGATGAGGTCAGCCAATACCAGCGTGCGTGCGATGGGAGATTTAAAGTTTCAAGCCAACGAACTTGATTACGCCGGATGGAACCAATTTGAAGCCGATATGAGCATCTACGGTTCCATCACCTTGGATGACAGCGAGTGGTGGAACGCCGGGGCGAACTACAACACCTGGGACCATAAGAAAGACGCCGTGCACGGACCCGGATATGAACTAGCTTACCTAACGGGATTCACTCAGTTCTACAAGCTCTTAGCTGACCGCGCGAACCAACTCGGTAAAGATTTCGTTATGCGCGATTTTATGGACGAGTTTTTCGCCGCAGGACAGATACCAGTGGCACTGATTCGCTGGGAGATGACCGGCCTTACAGACGAGGTGGAAAAGCTCTGGCAATGAAGTTAGCGGGTAGTCGTCGAACTGTCCGCAGGTAGTGATGGCCTAACGACCTCATATAGACCTTAACGCTGAAAGGAGCGCGTAATGTCCACCGTTCCCCGTCGCCGTTTCCTTGCCCAGCTCGCCGGAGCGGGCGTAATCACGCCGGCCCTTGCCTTCCCAGAAATTCTCTGGACGAAGCTTCAGGAAGCCGAATTGGCAGAAATTACTTCGGAAATGATTTTGAACGCGGCTCAATTAGCAAACCTGGAAATGACCGAGGACAAGGCGGCGGCAATGGTGGAGGAGACAACTGAGAACCTGGCTCGATACCGGGAACTCCAAGAGGAACCTCTAGGAAACGAGGTGCCTCTCCCTCTGCATTTCAATCCCCAAGTCCCCGGGGTTGAAGTAGATCGCACCCCTCGGCCGATCCAGATCAGCAAACCGACCGTGGAGCGGCCAGCCAATCTGGAAGATATTGCATTCTGGCCCCTTACCCACCTGGCCCGTCTGCTGGAAACTCGCCAAGTGAGTAGCACGGAGCTCACAGATCTGTATTTGAGTCGACTAAAGCGCCATGGGCCTACCTTGAACTGCGTGGTTACCCTCACCGAAGATCGTGCTCGCACACAGGCATCAAAGGCGGACGAAGAAATTGAGGCCGGCCTCTACCGCGGGCCCCTCCATGGCATTCCCTACGGTGTAAAGGACATCATCGCCGTACGTGGCTATCCGACAACCTGGGGTGCCGCACCTTTTGCGGACCGGGTAATCGACGAAGATGCAACTGTAGTCCAGCGTCTTGACGAGGCCGGAGCGGTACTCGTAGCCAAGCTCACAACTGGTGAACTGGCTTTCGGCGACCGTTGGTTCGGGGGCAGAACCAATAGCCCATGGAACCTGGAAGTAGGCTCCAGTGGATCCTCTGCGGGATCCGGTGCCGCTACGGCGGCAGGTTTGGTGGGGTTTGCTATCGGCACTGACACAGGAGGTTCCATTCTTGGGCCATCCCAGCAATGCGGTGTCGTAGGCCTGCGGCCAACCTTCGGGCGGGTCAGTCGACACGGTGTGATGGCAGCCGGCACAACACTCGACAAAATTGGTCCCATGTGCCGGTCGGCGGAGGGGGCGGCCCTTGTATTACATACGATTGCCGGGCCCGACGACTTGGACTTCTCGGTGCCAAATATCCCGGTAAATTGGGACGCCGGGATGGATGCCACAGATCTCCGCCTAGGCTATCTAGCTTACGTCGTTGAAGCTGAAGAAGACCCCGAGTACCGAGCCCACCATAGCCACATCATTGAACTCCTCAACGATCAATGGGGCGAACTCCATCCAGTGGAACTCCCGGCGAGCAATCTCAATTTTTTCGTTGAATACGTGGAGAGGGCAGCAGGGTTCACGGAGTTTCTTCAGGATGGACTAGACACTGAACTCGTCAGGCCCCGGCACGGCACAGAGCTCCGCACCCATCATCTCGTGCCAGCGGTGCAATACCTCCAGGCCAACCGCATGCGACAAAAACTCATGGAGGAAACGCACCAAGCCTTAAGCGAGGTAGACGTTGTGCTTTCTCCCCACGGCATCTGGTGGCATCCACACCTAAGTCCAAGCCCCCTTACTAGCCTTACCGGTCATCCAGTAGTCGCAGTGCCCACAGGCCTGGGGTCAAACGGGGAACCTTTGGGGGTCACGCTTCTGGGTCATCTTTATCGGGAGGGGGAGGTCCTCAGTGTCGCCCAGCGCCTACTCGAAGCAACAGGCTTCGATAAGCAACGGCCGCCGCTATTTTCCTAAGGAAAAAGTGTTTCACTAGAAACATACGGGACCAGTTCATCAACGACATCCACGCGCTTAAGCGGAATGTTCCCTTGCCTCGGTCTCATGCCGTGAGTTTGTATGTTGGCCAGAATGGAAAGGCTAGCCCGCCTAAGGAGAAACATCATGCATCCCTCTCGACTTTGCCTTGTTCTGTACTTGGCTGCTGTATGTGCATTTCTTGCTGCATCGATCCTCGCGAGTCCAACCTTCGCCCAAGCTCCTGATAGCGTGACCCGGGAGACCCTTGAGACGTGGATGACGGAGTTATCCAACTGGGGACGCTGGGGCAACGAAGACCAACTGGGTACGCTCAACTTAATTACACCCCAGAAGCGCAAGGAGGCAGCAGCCTTAGTTTTTGACGGCGAATCGATATCACTCGCTCACGATCCCCTAAAAACCCGGGCCGTGGACAACCCTGCGCCGTTTGAGCATCGGATGCTCGAAATAGGAATGAACAACCCTGGGCAATTCGTTCTAGACAGTTACAGTGTCCGGTATCACGGCTATGCGCACACACACCTGGACGCTCTTTGCCATATGTCCGCTGAGGGTGAAATGTATAACGGGTTTCCTCAGGACACGGTTACGGAGGGAGGCTGCCAGAAGTTAGGGATCGATGGCTTCAAGCAAGGCATCTTCACCAGGGGAATTCTTATCGACATACCTCGGCTCAAGGGCGTCGAGTACCTCGAACCGGGTACGCAGATCCATGCCACAGACCTCGAAGCCTGGGAGAAGAGGGTCAGTATTCAAGTGGAGAGTGGGGACGCTGTGTTCATCCGAACGGGGCGATGGGCCCGGCGACGCAGCGAAGGACCATGGGCAGTGTCGAGAACATCAGCAGGGCTGCATGCTTCGGTGGCGAGATGGCTCAAGGAACGTGACGTAGCGGTGTTAGGGAGTGATGCCGCGAGCGACGTGTTTCCGTCCGGCGTAGAGGGGTCCACCCATCCTGTTCACCAACTGGCCCTGGTTGCTATGGGTATGCCGATTTTCGACAATGCCGACCTTGAGACCTTGAGTGAAACGGCCGCTCGCCTGAACCGGTGGGAATTCCTTCTTACAGCAGCGCCAATCCCTGTGGGCGGCGGAACCGGTTCGCCTCTGAACCCCATCGCAACGTTCTGACAGGCGACGAATCTCGACGCTAGAACGTAGGCATCATCAGCCAAGTCATGGGATATGCAGGACTTGGATTCTTATGGTCTAGTGGGCTCCGGAAGCGAGCATTATTTCGGCCTCACCGCCTAGTTGGCGGTCTTGGCAAAGCGGTAACTTGCATAATGACTGAGCGTCCCATGCTCCAGGGAATCCCCTCGGCATCGAGCCTCTCGTTGAGCAACGAGAGCCCTTCGGCAACCAACCAGTTCAGGGTATTGAGTCGCTCTGTTAGCTGCTCGTAACCGAGTTGGCCAGCCTTGATTTGATCGTCCGTTGGCAATGACGTCGACGCCTGCATTCCTGAGTAGGCGCTTGCAAGTCGGCTCGCGATCTGCCCTAGATCTTCCGTTACGACGTCGACCTCGGATCGCATACTTTTTACCTCGTTCCGCGCATCCTGAGCCTCGCCCCAATTAGCGTCCACCGCCTTCTCTGCCGAGCTCACCAGCGTATCTAGCATCTTCGCATTCGCCAACGCTGAACGGGCGGTCCCGAGGAGCTGACTCACTGCCAATTGGGTGTCGTGCCAGTAGAGTCGATCTTCATTTGAGATGGAAACTGAGGGGTCAGGTTCGACAACCACTGGTTGACTGCTGACCATCCCGCCAACAGTGAGGCGAGCTTCATACTCTCCGGGCAGCACCCAAGGCCCTCTGACGGTTCCGCCCTCACCCTCCGGCGGTACATAGGATGGTCCATACCGCATGTCCCAGACGACGCGGTGACTACCTGGACTCTCTGCGCCCTGAGGCAAATCCAGGGATCGAACCCGTGCACCGTCCAGATCGAAAATCTCAAGCGATATCGGAGGGGGCTGCTCACTGTCTGGAACAACCATCACAGCAGGGTCTAGCCAGTAGTCGAGTATTGCCCCTCTTGGTGGATTTGGCGCCCGATAATAGCTGTCTCCGTTGAACTGCCGGCCACGATTGAATGAATTGAACTGCAGTGCAGGCGAGACTCTAAACAGGCGTACTTCAGAAGTGGCGACCGTAGCTGACAGTTCCTCGAGCATGTTGATGTCATCGAGGATCCAGATACTGCGGCCATGGGTCCCGACTATCAAATCATTCTCGCGTGGATGGACGACCATATCGTGTATGGGCACGGTGGGCAGATTGTTCTTCAGCGGTACCCAGTAACCACCGCCATCGATAGAGACCCAGACACCGCGCTCGGTACCGATAAACAGAAGATCCGGATTACGTGGGTGCTCTGCCAATGCACGGACATGTTGATCCTTGGGAAGGTTTCCAGTGATCGAGATCCAGCTGCGGCCGAAATCGATGCTTTTCATGAGATACGGACTGAAATCGTTGTATTCGTGGTTCGACGATGCAACATAGATCGTGTCGCCATCGTGCACCGACAAAATGACGCGGCGCACCAAGGCTAGATCTGGTACACCCGGGAGAGATTCCGTTGTCTGCCATGTCTCGCCGCCGTCCTGTGTTACCTGGACTAAGCCATCGTCAGTACCTACCGCGAGGACCCCACTCCGATGTGGGGATTCGGCAATAACACGGATGGTCCCGTAGTCGTTCATCTGGTTCTCGTAAGTGAGTCTTCGCGTCAAGTCGGGGCTGATTACCTCCCAGGTATCGCCACGGTTCGGGCTACGGAATAGCACCTCAGCAGCGAAAAACACGGTTGTCGGATCGTGTTGTGATATCAAAATAGGGGCACTCCAGTTCCAGCGATATCCTTCCCCTTCCTCAGGATCCATGGGCTTGATTCGCTTACGTTCCCCCGTTCGGGTATCAAAGCGCACTATTCCACCATTCTGTGATTCGGAGTAGACGATGGTGGGATCACTGGGATCGACACGAGCGTAAAACCCGTCCCCGCCCACTGTCATATACCAATCGTCGTTGACGATGCCGTCATTATGACGCGTCTCACTCGGGCCACCCCATGACATGTCGTCCTGGGTGCCCCCGTAGACATGATAGAAGGGCTCCTGCATGTCGACACCGATTTCAAAAAACTGCATGATTGGCAAATTCCCGACGTGGCGCCAATGCATTCCACCATCGTTCGAGAAATATACGCCCCCATCGTTGCCGAGCACGAGATGATCTGAGTCGGCGGGATCGATCCACAGTGCGTGATGATCGACATGAACGCTATTGCCCAACAGGTCGGTACGGAAGGTCTCGCCACCATCTTCGGAGACGTAAAACTGGGTGGAAAGGACATAGACCCTGTCAGGATCGTTAGGATCGCAACGCACCTGCCCATACCACTGAGAGGATCCGACCTCCGTATTGAGAAGCTCCCAGCTCGCTCCTCGATCATTGGTGCGATAAATGCCGCCGCCATCCCCCTCGGTAACGGCATAGATGGTGTCAGACTGGCTTCGGCATATCGACAGACCAACACGCCCAGTATCTCCAGAGGGAAGTCCGTTGCTAAGCCGGTCCCATGTCCCACCACCGTCAATCGAGCGAAACACGCCGCTTTCGGGACCTACAGGCAACCAACTCCAATCACGGCGCTCACGCTGCCACGCACCGGCGTAGAGAAAATCTGGATCGTCCGGGTTGATCACCACCTCGACGACCCCTGCCCGCGAACCGGCTGAGAGCACTTTTTGCCATGTGCCACCGCCGTCTATGGTTCGGTAAAGGCCTCGGCTCTCATTGTCTTCAGCCGTGTCCCACAACGATCCAATGCAACTGACAAATACAGTTTGTGGGTCATTCGCGTGAATGGCGACACGCCCCATCTGTTGGCAAGCACGCAACCCCATGTGAGTCCAGCTCTTGCCGGCATCTTCCGATTTGTAGACACCGTCACCCCAGGATGTGCTAACCAAGTTTCGTCCGCTTGACTCTCCGGTGGCAATCCACACAACGTTTGGATTTGACTGTGCCACGGCAATGCCGCCAATTGCAGAGCTTCCTTCCTTCTCAAACACCGGATCCCAGGTGATCCCACCGTCCACGGATTTAAAAGCGCCACCTCCAGCTGTACCGACGTAGATGATGTCAGGATCACTCTCGACTACGGCAATGTCCGAAATACGACCGCTTCTGACCGCCGGGCCAATACTGCGCCACTTCAGGTTCGAGAAATGCAAGGGCTCCAAACGCCCAGGCACCGCAGTAGTTGGATCTTCCTGCTGTTCTTCTGGAGTGGAGGGATTCTCACCCGGAAGGACTTCTTCGGCATTGAGGCCTGCAGCCTCACCCGCTCCAGACCCGCCGGAAATAATCAGAAAGAATAACGCTGCCACAGTTTTTAACATCATCGACTCACCTCAGCATGTTCAGGGATTCCGACTCAAGGCAACTACAATTACCTCCTGAGAAACCCAGTTCCTCCGAGGTTTTCCGTGCCCTAGAAACGATGTCAACAGCTGCAAAACGGCACAGGGTCACATTAGCCACTGTACACTGGAAACATCGGCAAATACTTCCACTTTGACTGAAGCAATCGGCCGATGATCGGAAAATCGTGAGACCACATCGAGACCCGTTCCTCGAAATTAGGCTAAAACGGTCAGCCCGCGACCTTCAGATGCGGTATCTTCCGGACGTCGGGTCGTTCATCCTTGCCAAATATCAAAACTCTGGTTTCCTGGCGTCAACGCACCGAAATCGTTCATGGGGTTGATTCACTTTTTCCGCACTCCCGGTGCTTCTGCAGCCGCAGCCAACACCCTTCTGCGACAAGCCCGCGAAAAAGTTTCGGCTAACATTCAGGCCATCGACTCCGAATTCTGCTTCAACATCAAGTCTGCCGACAATCTCACTACGAAGGAAATTAGTGTGCTTAGCTGGCTGCTAAGCGAGACTTTCCAGCCAAATCAGTTCAGCCCCAAGAGTTTCCTTGAAGTGAATGATAGGCGGGCACTAGTTGAAGTTGGCCCACGCCTTAATTTCTCAACAGCCTGGTCGACCAACGCCGTCTCGGTTTGCAAGGCTTGTGGACTCGAAAAAATCGAACGGATCGAGCGCTCACGACGCTATCTTGTACACAGTGACACGCCACTTGACGAGCGCCAGCTCTCCGAGCTCCTGTCACTTGTGCATGACCGTATGACCGAATGTCCCTACCCAGAACCACTCGCCAGTTTTGCGACCGGAATCGCGCCGGAGTCCGTGCTTGAAGTCCCGGTACTTGAGGAAGGTCGCGCTGCGCTTGAGCGCATCGATGCGGAGATGGGCCTCGCCTTTGACGATTGGGACCTCGATTACTACACGACACTTTTCTGTGATCACGTCAAGCGGAACCCCACCAATGTCGAATGCTTCGACGTCGCCCAGTCCAACAGCGAGCACTCACGACACTGGTTTTTCAAAGGCCGGCTCCTGATCGACGGTGAAGAAATGCCCAACCACCTAATGGCATTGATTCGGGCGCCGCTTGACGCGAACCCAAATAACAGCGTCATCGCCTTCCATGACAACTCAAGTGCTATCCGAGGTTGTCGGATAGAGACGGTTGTGCCCCAACAACCTGGCGCGCCAAGCCCCTTCTTTCTCAACGAACTCGACTACGACATTATCTTCACTGCCGAAACGCATAACTTTCCTTCTGGGGTCGCTCCTTTTCCTGGGGCTGAAACGGGAACTGGAGGGCGGATCCGCGATGTACACGCCACCGGACGCGGGTCACTCGTTGTTGCGGGAACAGCTGCCTACTGTGTCGGGAATCTGCAGATCCCAGGCTATCCCCTCCCATGGGAAAACAGCAGCTTCGACTACCCCGACAATTTGGCTGCTCCTCTGGAAATTGAAATTGAAGCATCCAACGGTGCTTCTGACTATGGCAACAAGTTCGGCGAACCGGTAATCCAAGGTTATACGCGCTCGTTCGGTATGCGCCTACCGAGCGGTGAGCGACGTGAGTGGATCAAACCAATCATGTTTTCAGGCGGTATCGGGCAGATCGACGCCCGGCACACTGAGAAGGATATGCCCACAAAAGGAATGTGGGTCGTCAAGATTGGTGGGCCGGCCTATAGGATCGGAATGGGCGGAGGGGCCGCGTCGAGCATGGTTCAAGGTGAAAACGTTGCCGAACTCGACTTCAACGCCGTACAACGCGGCGACGCTGAAATGGAGCAGAAAGTCAATCGAGTATTGCGTGCCTGTGTGGAACTGGGGGACGCCAACCCCATCGTATCAATTCATGATCAGGGTGCCGGCGGAAACTGCAACGTGTTGAAGGAAATCGTTGAACCCCAAGGTGCACAGATCAACGTGCGCGATTTCCCCGTGGGCGACGCGACACTTTCGGTACTTGAGATTTGGGGAGCTGAGTCCCAAGAGCAGGATGCTCTATTGCTTCGCCCTGAACACGAGGGGCTCTTTCGAGATCTCTGTGCCCGCGAAATGGCCCCCGTGGGCTTCGTCGGCAAAGTTACCGGAGACGGCCAGATTATTTTGTGGGATGAACACGATGACTCGAAGCCGGTGAACTTGGAATTGCAGGCGGTGCTCGGCAACATGCCGCAGAAGACGTTCGAACTAGACCGGATTCCAACCCCATCAGCGCCCTTAGAGCTCCCCGTAGACCTTTCGGTGGCGAATGCGCTCGATCGAGTTTTACGCTTGTTGTCGGTCGGTTCAAAGCGCTTCCTAACTACAAAGGTCGACCGCGCGGTCACAGGTCTGGTAGCACAACAGCAGTGTGTCGGCCCACTGCAGCTAACAGTCGCAGACGTTGCAGTGATCGCACAAAGTCACTTCGGCATCAGCGGAGCCGCCACAGCCATTGGTGAGCAACCGATCAAGGGCCTGCTCGATCCAGCTGCTATGGCGCGGATGTGCGTCGGCGAGGCGCTTACGAACCTGGTTTGGGCGCTCACTAGCAATCTCAGTGAGGTGAAATGCTCGGGTAACTGGATGTGGGCGGCCAAGCTCCCTGGAGAGGGAGCTAGGCTATACGATGCGGCAGTTGCCTTGAGCGAGGTATTGCTAGATCTGGGCATCGCCATAGACGGGGGTAAAGATAGCTTGTCGATGGCAGCGATCGCGAATGGGCCGAACGACGGCGAAGATGAGTTGGTGAAAGCCCCTGGTGCCTTGGTGATCTCAGCATACGTGCCCTGCCCCGATATCACTAAAACAGTGACCCCCGACCTAAAGCTTCCTGGCAACGGCCAGCTTCTTTACATCGATCTAGGAAATGGAAACACAAGGCTCGGCGGCTCGGCGCTGGCACAAGTTTTTGATCAACTAGGCACGCAATGCCCAAACCTCGAGGACGCTGGAACACTGGCCCGCGCGTTCGATATCGTGCAGCACTTTATTGCCGACGGACTGATCAGCGCCGGACATGACCGCAGTGACGGCGGCTTAGTGACAACTCTTCTTGAGATGGCGTTCGCGGGCAATAGCGGTATTGAGGTTTCGCTTCCAGCCGACATCGACCCTATTGCCTTTCTCTTCTGTGAGGAGCTCGGGCTGGTGATCGAGGTCGCAGAAGCTGCCGCAGAGGAAGTTAAGGTCGCATTCCACAAAGCCGAAATACCATGTGTAGTGATCGGCAGCTCACTTGTCGAGCCGAAAGTCCACATACACCAAGGCGCTAATGAAGTCCTCAACGCTGACATGCGAGACTTGCGTGACGTCTGGGAATCTACCAGCTTCGAGATCGATCGCTTACAGGCCAATCCTGAGCACGTCAGCCAGGAACAAAGTGGCCTAAGATCTCGAAGCGCCCCACCGTTCCAGTTGACGTACACTGCCAAGCCCACTGCGCCCGAGGTCCTTGCGGCAGAGGATAAGATCCCGGTGGCCATCGTCCGCGAGGAAGGTAGCAATGGCGACCGAGAGATGGCCTCGGCCTTCTACGCGGCTGGTTTCGAGCCCTGGGACGTGACGATGTCCGACCTGCTCCAAGCGAGGGTCACGCTGGAGAGGTTTAAAGGTGTCGTATTCGTTGGTGGCTTCAGCTATGCCGACGTGCTGGATTCAGCCAAAGGTTGGGCCGGCGTAATTCGCTTCCACACGCGTGTCTATGAGCAATTTCAGTCATTCTATGAGCGTATCGACACATTTAGCCTCGGAGTCTGCAACGGCTGCCAGCTCCATGCCTTGCTCGGATGGGTACCGTGGGCAGGTATTGCCGATGAGATCCAACCACGCTTTATCCGTAACGCCTCAGGTCGTTTCGAATCGCGCTTCGTTAGTGTTCGCATCGACGAAAGCCCAGCGATCATGCTGCGAGGCATGGAAGGCTCGACACTTGGCATTTGGCTCCAACATGGTGAGGGACGCGCTTTTTTTCCCGACCTCGAAATTCTTGAGCGCGTCGAAGCNNATNGTTTGGCCCCAATNCGGTNCGTCGACGACGACAACCAGGTNACTAANCGCTACCCCTTCAATCCGAACGGATCNGCTAATGGNATCGCCGCACTATGCTCGCCTNACGGTCGNCACCTNGCCCTGATGCCCCACCCNGAGCGCACTTTTCTGCCTTGGCAGTGGGGCTGGATGCCNGGCGACTGGAAGTTGGAAGCTTCCCCCTGGCTCCAAATGTTCCANAACGCTCGCGAGTGGTGCGAAGAGAANTCTTGANCTGCNAAGGCTAACGTCGACTCGAACGNGGAGGATCAACATGAACAAGTCACGCGCCGGATTANTCATNCTCGTTGTGGTGTTCGTCGCNGCNATGCTGNCAATCATCATTTATAGCTCGGTCGGCATCCATCCTTACGAAGCCGAGATCTGCATCACCTACAAGGGCCGCACGAACTGTGGGACGGCAGCAGGAGCCACCCGTGAGCAAGCACTCTCCGCCGGCGCCCGAATCGCTTGTGCCAGTATNGCCAGCGGAATGACCGAGCGCATTGCCTGTGACGATGCCCCGCCAGATTCNGTCCGTTGGATCAGGGAACCGCAATAACGGCGATTGGCGTCCNCGCATAATCTGGGCAAACACGCTGCGGCAAGGAATCCTCGAAGAACGCCTCGAACCCCGCGCTGTATAACACGGCTCAGCCCTCCTGCACACGCGTGATCAACCTGAAGTGATTTCCAGGGAAGCTGCCAGGGTATCGGCGACCGCGAGACCTTCCAACGTTGGTACGAGCCGTTCGGCCACAGCATCGGCCTCAACCAGGCCGGATTTCCGCAGGTGCTTTATAGCCTCGATGTTGAGACTCGCGAGTTCGACACCAAACCGCCGTTCGATGCCTTCGAAGTCAAGCCCCGCCGTCGTCCGAAGCTTCAGGGCAACCTCCTCAAGAGCGAGCTGCTCACGGGTTAGCGATTCTGCGTCCGCAATCGGTAAGCGCCCCTCATCCAGCACACCGGCCCAATCGTCGAGACGGCGTTCGTTCCACCATCTCACGCTCTGTCCGTCGAAAGAATGGGCGGATGGACCAAGGCCCAGATAAGGGCTGTGGTCCCAATACTTCTGGTTGTGGCGAGACCGACTTGCCGGCTCGCGCGCAAAGTTCGACACCTCATAAGCAAAATAGCCGGCCTCCGCCAAAAATCGGTGAGTGGCGAAGAAGAGGTCGGCTTTGGTGTCGTCATCAACCTCGACGAGCTGGCCATGTTTCCGTGCATTAAAAAACGGTGTCGCCTCATGCACCGTGAGCTCGTAGCAAGAGATATGGTGCGGCTCCAGGCCAACCGCCTGCTCAAGCGTTGACAGCCAGCTGTCCGCAGACTGCCCTGGAACACTGTAAATCAAGTCTAGCGAGACCACGTCGAAAGCGGCGGCGAGCGCTGCTCTCACCGCAGAGATCGCATCCCCCGAGGTGTGCTTTCGCCCCAAAAAACAGAGGGCGTCGTCATCGAAGGACTGAACACCTAGACTGAGTCGGTTGATTCCAAGGTCGCGCCAAGCGGCAAGGTTTGCCTTGGTTACGTCCTCCGGGTTGGCCTCCAGAGTAACTGTGCGATCGCCAGCAAACCGAAACGCTTTGGAAAGTGCAGCAAACACAGTCTCCAGGGCATCCAGGGTTAACGACGATGGCGTGCCACCACCAAGGTAGACGCTGTCGAACGGTTCCACGCACGACCAAGCTGGCGCGCTCTGGCCTGTCTCAAGCGCCAACGCGCCAAGAGCATGACCCTGACCCCGAACCTGCGCACCCCAACTACGGATCTCCTGCACTAGCGAATCCACGTATGCGAATTGCTTCTTCGGCCCACCGGTCTGCACCGCGAAGTCACAATACGGGCAAACTCGGCTGCAGAAGGGAACGTGGACATAAAGCCCAGGTGTATGGGAGGGCAGAATCGTACTGGAGGTAGTCTGCGGGAAGTTCGTCAGGCGTTTAGTGGGATGGCCCGACGGTTCACTCATTGAGTTTTAAGACTCGTCCGGGTCGGCCCGCAACACCGCCAGAAAGGCCTCCTGAGGGACCTCGACGTTACCGAAAGCACGAGCCCGCTTCTTGCCTTCCTTCTGTTTTTCAAGCAACTTGCGCTTACGCGTGACATCCCCACCGTAGCACTTCGCGGTGACGTCCTTACGGTGAGCATTTATGGTGCGGCGCGCGATGATATCGCGGCCAATCGCACCCTGGATCGCGATCTTGAAGTTCTGCTTAGGGATAGTGCGTTCAAGTTGCTTGCAAGCGTGCAAAGCACGTGCACGAGCTTTATCGTGATGTACCAGCATGGCGAGCGCATCAACCTTCTCGCCGTTGACCATGATGTCGACTTTTGCCAGATCGGTCGGTCGGTAATCCAGAAGCTCGTAGTCAAACGATCCGTATCCTTGAGTGATCGTCTTCAGTCGATCATAGAAATCGAATAGGACCTCAGCGAGAGGCAGGTCAGCGGTCATATCAATGCGACCAGCTGCAAGGTAGTTAAACTTGATATCGGCACCTCGTTTCTCACGTAGCAATTCCATTACTGTGCCAACGTAACGATCTGGCATCAGGATCGATCCCTTGATGTAAGGCTCCTCGGCAAGCTCGATCATAGCCGGATCGGGATACTCGGCGGGGTTTTCGATGATATGAGTCTGTCGGTCGGCAGTGGTCACTCGAAACTCGACCGACGGTGCTGTCAGTAGCAAGGAAAGATCAAACTCCCGGCTCAGGCGCTCTTGCACAACGTCGAGGTGCAACATTCCGAGAAACCCACAGCGGAAACCGAACCCCAGGGCGCTGGATGAGTCCTTCTGGAAGGTCAGCGCTGCGTCATTGAGCTTTAGCTTGTCAAGTGCACGAGCAAGATCCTCATAATCATCATTTGAGACTGGGAAAACCGAAGAAAAGACCACCGGCTTGGCTTCAACGTAGCCCGCAAAGGGTTCGGTTGTAGGATTAGTCGCGTCGGTAATGGTGTCACCAATGTCGATATCGTCGATCGCTCTTATGCCAGCAATCACGTAGCCAACGGACCCCGATCCGAGTTGCTTCTGCTGCACCCGCTGAAGCTGAAGAAGGCCGACTTCTTCGACCTCATACTCCGCACCGTTATGCATCAGACGGATGGTCTGTCCTGGAGAAATCAACCCATCTACTACCCGAACGAACAACACCACACCCCGGTAAGCATTGTATTCAGCATCGAATATCAACGCCTTCAGCGGCGCTTCGAGGTCGACTTTGGGTGCCGGTAATTTCTCGACGATGGCTTCGAGCAACTCTTCGATGCCGTCACCCACCTTCGCGGACACCGGGATAGCCTCGAACGGATCGAGACCTAGTTCCTCGTCGATTTCCTCAAGAACCCGATCGACATCGGCGGCCTCCATGTCAATCTTGTTGATCACCGGTAGGATCTCAAGCTCCTGTTCGAGGGCCAGATAGACGTTAGCCAACGTCTGTGCCTCAACGCCCTGTGTGGCATCCACCAACAGCAGCGCACCCTCGCACGACATCAATGAACGGCGAACTTCGTGAGCGAAGTCAACGTGCCCCGGTGTGTCGATTAGGTTGAACGTGTACGTCTCACCGTCCTCGGCTTCGTAAGCAAGCGTAATTGTGTTGCTCTTGATCGTGATGCCTCGCTCGCGTTCCAGGTCCATCGTGTCCAGCAGCTGGTCTTGGAACTCCCGGTCGGAGACGCCTCCACAGAGCTGGATGAGGCGATCGGCGAGCGTTGACTTGCCGTGGTCGATATGGGCGATGACACAAAAATTGCGAATCTTGTTCACGGGGGAATTGTAGCCGCCTGGGGCTCTCCTGACTTCCAAAAAGAGCTCCGTCCGTCACACATCGGCAGCGTCAAGGCCGGCATCTACGCTCTCATCCGCTCTGGACGAAAATGGGGCAGCTGAACCATCTCCGCTGGCACGCGCTCGCGTCGGAAATTGACGGTTAGCTCCATCTCGACAGCGGTACCGTAGCTCGCATAGCGCGCCTGGACCGTGGCGATCCCGATGTACTTCTTCAACAACGTTGACCAACACCGGGTGGTGACCCGGCCGACCTGGTCCTTACCTGCATACACCGGGACCGGCTCCCGGCAGGCAAGCTGCGGAAGATCAGGCATGAGATTGTCACCAGCGTGGATCTCGTCGAGCGGCTCCCAGTCGATGCAGATACCGACAACACTACGGACGCTACCGCGCTCGCTCTCAGCCACGAGAGCTTCGCGGCCAACGAAATCCTCCTTGTCGAAATCCACCGCCCAACCGAGACCGAGTTCATAGGGCGATGCTCTGTGCTCCGGTATGAGGGCCCGCTCAGCGCTTATGTAGTCAACATCGATAAGGATAAACCCAGCCTCGACGCGAGCCACATCCATCGCCAAAATGCCGCACGGAGTGATCCCCAGGCGCCGACCGACGTCGAGCAGTGTGTCCCAGACGGTGATCGCACAATCCGCGGAAATCCATATTTCATAGCCAAGGTCCCCGGTGTACCCCGTGCGAGAGATCGTGACGGGCATGCCACCGATCGTTCCCTCGGTGAGATGGAAGAATCGGAGGCCGCTAGCATCACCTTTGAAACACTCGTTCAGGATCTTACGTGAGGTGGGACCTTGCAGAGCCAGGGCAGCGACCGTCGCCGAACGATCGGAGATCGTCACGGCGAGCCCCTCACTGTTCAGTTGCAGCCAGCGCATAGCCGGCTCGGCAGCGTTGACCTGATAAACATCGGTATCGAGCCGGAAGACTGTGCCCTCCTGCATCACCTTTCCATCAGAGTCGCACCACGGAGTGTAAATCGCCTGCATCGGCGAGCACTTGGTGATGTCGCGTGTGAAAACCCGCTGAATCAGATCGGTCGCGCCAGTCCCTTCGACCCAGTATTTGTAAAGTGGTGATACGTCGATCAGTGCGGCCTTATTGCGAATCGCGGCGTATTCGGGTTGCACGAAGTCGTCGTAGCATCCAGCGCTAAAGTATCCCGACCAATGGCGCCAGTTCAGACTCTTGTTAAGGACCGAGGTGCGAGGATGAAACGGGGTCCCGACGGCCATCAGCCCACCTTCCCTGCTTTCAGATCCTCGATGATCCGTCTTGCCGCGTTGCGTCCCGGGAGTCCAGTAATACCACCACCCGCGTGGGTACTCGAACCACAGAGATACAGGCCACGAAGCGGTGTGTTGTATCGATACCAACCCGGCAATGGCCGCAAGAACAGCGCCTGGTCAAGNCTAACATCGACACCGAACAAGCAGCCGTTTGTTGCCCCATAACGCTCCTCGATNTCACTAGGCGTTGCCACGGCNCAGCCAACCACCCGAGACGTGAATCCCGGAAGAACCGTCTCGATTCCACTTGCAACCGATTCCTCCAGAGAATCCAAATTATCGGGAACTCCCAAAACCCAGGCCGTCGCNACGTGCTTGCCATCAGGNGCTNGAGNCAGNATNNGCCAACGTGGGAANGGTTAGCTGNANAAACGGCNTNTCNGCNANNNCACCGCATTGCATAGCGTCAAAGGCACGCTCCTGCTCAACAACCGAGGCTCCGATCTGAACTCGNCCGCTGAGTGAAACCTCCGCAGANCCCTCAGGTGGGTCCGGTATTCCGTCGAGGGCGAAGCTCACGACACCGACCCCACCACGTGCCCGGATGTTGGACACGGCCGTCGTGAACTCCGGGTCGAGTTGCCCTGGATCAACCAGTGTCAATAGCGTCCTCTGTGGATCTACGTCCGAGACCACAATGGAGGCTTCGACGTGGTCGCCGTTGCAAAGCGTCACCCCCTGCAACCGTCCGGTGGCAACTTCAATCCGTTCAACTTCAGCCTCGGCGCGCACCTCTGCGCCAGCGGACTGTGCCGCCGCCGACAACGCGTCACTGAGACAACCCAATCCGCCTTTGACAAAAACGGGGCCAGAAAACA
>PBML01000011.1 GCA_002722645.1 Acidobacteriota bacterium | reverse complement strand
TGCCAGAAATCCCGAGCCTTGGCTTGGGCGAAGAGGTAGCCACTGTAGCCTGCAGTTGCCAGTGCTGCTGCGACAAGCGGCCAGCGGATTAAGCGCAATACTAAGGGACTGTGCTCGTAGCCCATGCGGGCAGCTAACACCGCGCCGCTCCACGCCATCGCCAGGGCGCCGAAGGCTGCAATGATGAAGGCGCCCCGAGCTAGCCAAGAATCCCAATTGGGCCGCGTCAGGATCGTCCAGAAGCGGGATGGCCGTTTGAGGTCCGCGACAAGAAGCGCGCCTGTGATTGCCAGGAAAAACAGGCCGACCAAGGGTGCCACAAGTGTTATTGCCCCTTCGTTAATGCCTATCCATGGTGCCAGCGTGGCTATTAGAAGAGCTCCAGCTGCAAGTGATTTCGTCCACAAGTAGGCTGAGACTCTCCAACCCCACACCGCCTCGTCGTGGTACACGTCGTACACGGTTCGGGTTGGTGTCAGCCCCTCCCAAGCACCCGTATAGAAATCTGCTTCGCCTTGCATTGCGGCAGTGGCGAGTGCTTGTGCGGCGGCGGCTGGCGGCAGGTTAGAGGACAACCAGCCAACCGGTGGGGTACCGGATGCAGAAGAAATGTCACCTGGATCGTGGTCCCCGGCTGGCTCTTTGCGTCTGATCGTTGACCCGTTCGAATGCTTCTCCGCTGACTCGGTTGATGTCGGCACCCCGTTGTTGGGATCGAATCTCGAGGTTATGTAGTTGGTCTTCTCAACGCCTCGCCGGTCGGCCCACAGGTAGCCACCGCTTGGGTCCGCCATTCCCGGTGTTAACGCGGCCGGTTCTCCCTCAATATAGAAGACTTTTGGACGTGTGCCCTTTTCTGGCTTGCGCACGCTGACCTGCCTGGTGGAAATCAGATGCGATACCCGTGAAGCGGGGTCGTCCATGTCACCAACGATAATGGATTCCGTTGGACATACTGTTGCGCAGGGAGGTTCCATTTCATTTTCGACCCGGTGAGCACAGAAATTGCATTTCTCTGCCGTGCCGTGGTCGGGATGAATGTACAGCGCATCGTAGGGGCAGGCTTGCATGCAGGCCTTGCAGCCGATACATGCTTCACGGTCGAAGTCGACTATGCCGTTTTCGCGCCGAAACAAGGCGGTCACTGGGCAAATTGTCATACACGGAGCGTCGTCGCAGTGGTTACAACGCAAGACGGAAAAGAATCGCCGAACATCAGGGAAGGCTCCCTTCTCTACATATTTTACCCATGTTCGGTAAGAGCCGATGGGTACATCGTGTTCCGCCTTGCAGGCGAGCGAGCAGGCGTGACAACCGATGCAACGGCTCTGGTCAATGACGAAGGCGTAGCGCATATGTGCAGCGGACGGAGGGTCGTCGTGGTCTGATAACGTCGAAGGTTATCACTGCAACGTTGCACCGGCATCGTCGCTGAGCGACCCTCTTAAGATCATGCAAGCTACAGTTCCGCATCCTGTTGATCTGTTCACTGCTGTCCTTGAGACTACGGGCGGGAAAATCGAACGGATTAATGAACCGCGCCAGGTGGCGAGTGCTATCGCGAAAATAGTGCAAGGGCAGGGTGCCCGCGAGGTTCTCTACGAGATGACAGACATGGCAGAGGAGATGAACCTCAAGCTCTTACTTACTGCCTACGGCATTGACCTGGTGCCGGTCGAGAACGCTGGAGAGAAGGCGGCCGGGTTCCGCGTGTCATTGACTGGCGCCGAACTGGGCATTGCAGAGACTGGTACCTTGGTTCTTGGCGGGCAACCTGGTGGTTGGGGCCTTGCCAGCATTTTGCCGTGGGTGCACGTTGTTCTTCTGTCGGCCGAGGCGATTTTTGCCGACCTGCCCACCGCCTTCCAAGTTTTGGAGAATCGCATGAGCGCCGGGGATCGTGATTGGGTATGGATCACCGGCCCGTCGCGAACAGCGGACATCGGTCACACCCTTGTAATGGGGGCCCACGGACCTAACGCACTACACGTTGTGGTGGTCGGATGAGCAGTTCGCGCCGAGGCCGAGACCTGGCGGCCGAGATCAAGGTGGCGGTTGGCGATCAGAATCTCAAGGATGCGCTGTTTCACGCTGTCTCCGGTGTCAACGAAAAACGCCGTGAAGTCATTGGTCGCTTTCCCGGCTATGAACAAGCTTGCGAAGCGGCGCGGGACATCAAGGAAGAAGCGATCGCTGACCTGCCAGCCATCATTGAGCAGTTAACCAAATCGGTGAAACAACAGGGTGGTTACCTGCATCGTGCTGAAAATGGTGAAGAAGCCTGCCGTATTATCACTGAGATCGCGAAAAGTAGTGGCGCCCGGCGAATTACTAAATCGAAGTCGATGACTAGCGAAGAGATTCACCTCAATGCGGCGCTGGAGACGGCTGGGCTCTACGTTCGCGAAACTGACCTCGGCGAGTACATCGTGCAGCTTGCCAATGATCGCCCCTCGCACATCGTAGCGCCAATCATCCATATGTCAGTCGACGATGTGCGCTGCGTGTTTCGAGAGAAACTCGGTGTTGAAGATCCTCCCGAAGAACCTGCCGAACTTACTCAGTTAGCGAGACAAAAACTGCGTGCTGATTTTCTTTCCGCTGACCTTGGGATCACCGGCGCCAACTTCTTGTTGGCCGATACCGGTACTGTGGTCATCGTCGAGAACGAGGGCAACGCCCGCATGACGACACAGGTGCCGCCGGTCCACGTGGTAATCGCTGGCATCGAGAAGATCCTGCCTCGCGCTGCGGACTTGCTGCCGTTTCTGCAGCTTCTGCCGCGCACTGCGACGGGGCAGTTACTGACGTCGTACCTGTCGTTTATCTCGGGCCCGGGGTGGGGAGCGTCGCCGATGATTAACGGTGCGACACGCTCGTTTCATGTGGTCTTACTCGATAATGGCCGTATGGCGATGCGTGACGACAAGCTTTTGTCTGAAGCGCTCTATTGCATTCGCTGTGGTGGTTGCATGACCGTGTGTCCGCCCTACCAGGTAGTTGGTGGACACGTGTACGGCGGCCCCACGTATCACTCGGGGATCGGTAACGCTTGGGAGGCTGGCGTTCGTGGCCTTGACACGGCTGCTGACTTCAATGACTTATGTACAACCTGCTCTCGCTGCCAGGATATTTGCCCCGTGAAAATCGATATACCGTGGATCAACACCGTGATCCGCGAACGTATCGCTCTCCGGCGATCCCCCCGACGCGGCTTGATAGAACGCCTTGTCTACGACCGTGTTCTGCCCGTCCAGGAGGATGGATCAGTGAGCCTTGCGAAGCGCCTGTTCTCGGATCCGGCGAGAGTCTATGGCATGAGCCGCCAGGGCGTTTGGAGCAACCTCATTCGATTTCGCTCGGCTCGTGCTGTCTTGTCGCGTTTTGTCGGCCTCTCTCCCGCGCGTACTTTGCCGTTGCCCAACTCGGAGACCCTGGCTGAGTGGCACCGTCGACGCGGGGGTCGCGTGGTGAAAACCCGATATCAGGTGCAGCGAATCAGCAACGACCGCCGTGGCTCGACGGTGTTCCTGTTTGTAGATTGCCACACGGAGCATGTCGACACGGATGTCGGTAAGGCGACAATTTCATGCCTGGAGAAATGCGGTAAAGGGGTAGTCCTCGTCGCAGGGCAATGTTGTGGGCGAGGTGCCCTCTCGCAGGGCCTGTTGGAAACAGCGAGCAGGCAGGCCAAGGGGCTGCAGGAACTGCTGGCTCCGGCAGTAAAGACAGGGCACGCTGTCGTTGGTATCGAGCCTTCCTGTCTGAGCGCGGTGGTTGACGATCACGCCAAGTTGTTGCCCGGAAGCGACGCTGACGAGGTCGCGGCCGGAACCTTTGAAGTCCTGGAATTCTTACTTGCCGAGCTTAGCGACGCTGGTGATCCAATGGATGAGGGGATGACTTCGGCCTGGACCCCAGTCCCTGATGGCCGACCCACGCCAGTGGTGCTGCACGGCCATTGCCAACAAAAAACCCTGGGGTGGCTTCCCGCTGCGGTAAAGCTGTTGGGCTCAATCCCCGGGATGGAGGTCCAGGTGACATCAGCCGAATGCTGTGGCATGGCGGGATCTTTCGGTTATAAAGGCGATTACTATCCTATTAGCGCGGAGTTAGGACGGCGCTTGATGACTGAACTCGACGAACTGGCTGGCGCGGCAAATCAAGCAAGAGGTGTGCAAGTGACCTGCGGATACCTTGCCTGCGGCACCTCATGTCGGGCGCAAATAGCTGATATCGGAGGGTGCGAGGCCCGTCATCCGGTTGAATTGATCGACCAAAGGCTTGCTAACCGGTAGCCGCGACCGTTTGAGTGGGTGACATGGAAGGCAATACCCGAGCCAAACATCCGCTGCGTGGGCTACTTTTAGCCCAGTTCCTCGGTGCGTTCAACGACAATGCATTGAAGGTCTTTGTTGCCCTGATGGCGATGAGAAACCTAGCATTGACGCCGGGAACCGTCGCATTTGCAGCAGCATCACAAGTTGAGGCTACAAAGGCTTTTGTTGCCTTAACACTGCCTCTCATGCTGGTGTCGTTGCCGGCAGCTATGGTCGCCGATCGCTTTAGCAAGCGCACCGTTATCGTTGGCATGAAGTTCCTTGAAATCTTACTAATGGGCGCAGTCGGCTACAGCCTGTATCGATATCCTGAGGATGCCAACCTCCCGTTCATGATCCTCGCCTGTATGGGGGCGCAGAGCGCCCTGTTTAGCCCGGCCAAGATGGGTATTCTGCCCGAG
Source organism: Acidobacteriota bacterium (assembly GCA_002722645.1). Taxonomy (GTDB): domain Bacteria; phylum Acidobacteriota; class UBA890; order UBA890; family UBA890; genus UBA890. Next base: position 70,371 of record PBML01000011.1, on the reverse strand, counting down.
GTGTTGCCGGAAGAAAGGCTATCGGTGGGCAATGGTCTTTTGCAGATGTGGACGATGTTGGCGATCATCATCGGAACTGCGGCCGCTGGGCCATTTTCAGACTTATTTGGTGCCACGCGCCCGTGGATAGTGGGCAGTATCCTGGCGGTCTTGGCCTTGATCGGCTTTGTGGCTTCCCTCACCGTGCCCCGTGTTCCCGCAGCGCGTTTCAAAAGTGACAAAGGTGGCACGTTCCGTGGAGCCGGCAAGGCAATTCGCGAGGACCGTACCTTGCGGCTTGTGATCATGGGAGCGGCCTACTTGTGGGGTATCGCTAGTTTGCTTGGACAGAACATACTGGTCTACGCAAAGGCAACTCTGGAGCTCTCTGACACACTGTCGAGCTTGCCGCTTGCCGTGCTAGGTATCGGTATAGCAATCGGCAGTGTCCTGGCTGGGAAACTGTCGGCCGGCAAAGTGGAACTTGGGTTGATTCCGGCAGGCGCCGTTGGCATGGCGCTGGTCACCTTGGCGATGGCGATATGGGCGCCACAGATCGTCGGCACGCTCATTGTGATGATCCTGCTTGGTGTTTCAGGCGGATTGATCATCGTTCCGATCCATGCCCTTATCCAGTGGCACGCACCTTCAGAGAGACGCGGTGCGGTCATCGCGCTGGCCAACATCCTGATTAGCGCAGCCATTCTGGCCGGATCGCTGGGCGCCTTCGGACTCGCTGTTGCTGGGGTCTCACCAAGAGGCATCATGCTAGTCGCCGGGCTTGTTGTAGCTGCTGGAACTTACTGGTCTTTGCACTTGTTGCCCGAGGCGTTCCTCCGGTTGGGATTCGTGCTCGTGAGCCACACGGTTTACAAACTGAGGGTGGTCCACCCCGAGCGCGTACCCCATGATGGACCTGCCCTTCTAATTCCGAACCATGTCTCATTTATCGACGGGCTTATCATGCTGGCGAGCTCAGACCGACCGATCAGGTTTGTTATAGACGCCCGCTATTACAATATGCGGCTGCTGAACCCGTTTCTGACCTTGTTGCGGGCGATCCCGATGCCTCTCGGTGCCGGTCCGAAGCCATTGTTGCGGGCGTTACGTGACGCCGGCAAGCTTCTCGATGAAGGCGAGGTCGTGTGCATCTTCCCAGAGGGCCAGATCACACGGACAGGCATGCTCGGGTCCTTCCAGCGCGGCTTCCAGCGCATCGTTGGCGACCGCGACGTGCCCATCATCCCGGTGGCGATTGATCGCGTCTGGGGCAGTATCTTTAGCCGCTCGGGCGGCCGCTTCGTGACCAAGATGCCGCGCCAGGTGCCGTACCCAATCACCGTAGCATTTGGCGAGCCGCTCCCGGCTGGGATGGAGATCNACAAGGCGCGAGCGGCNGTGCGAGAGCTTGCTACCGAGGCATGGAAGCTGCGCAAGCCGGATAGNCNNCCCCTGTANGCGCGTTTCATTCGCACAGCCCGNCGCCGCCCTTGGTACTTTTCAATGGCTGACGCTAGCCGGCCGAAAGTGTCACGNTTTGCGACTGTGGTTGGTTCGATCGCCCTAGGGCGNGTCCTNAAGAGTCNTTGGGAAGNGCAGCAACGCGTCGGCATCCTGCTGCCGCCCAGCATCGGTGGCGCCCTGGTGAACTTTGCTGCCGCGATCGCNGGGCGCACTAGCGTCAATCTCAATTACACGAGTGGCAAGNTGGGGCTCGAGTCAGCCTGTGANCAGGCTGAACTGAAAACGGTGGTCACCAGTCGNAGGTTCATCACCAACGCCAACCTNGAGTTGCCCGAGAATATCNAACCTATTTGGATCGAAGACTTGGAAACGGAAATCAATGGTCGCACTAAGATGGTCGCCGCNNTGGTCGCCCTTTTCGNTCCACTGCGNACNATCGAGAAGGTCTGCGGAAGCATCGGCCGGCCNNGTCCCGATGATGTGGCTACGATCATTTTTTCGAGCGGCAGCACCGGGGATCCCAAGGGCGTGCAGCTAACNCAGTTCAATCTGGAGAGCAANGTCGAGGCCGCNGCGCAGGTGATCCAGTGCGGTCCGGGCGACGTGATGCTCGGCATNCTGCCGTTTTTNCACTCGTTTGGCTANATGGCAACGCTTTGGCTCCCNGNCCACAATGGCTTAGGCGTGGTTTACCATNCGAATCCGATGGATGCGGGTGGCGTCGGCGCACTGGNGCAAAGTTATAAGGCCACCATCCTGATCGCTACGCCGACACTCTTGCAGCTGTACGCTCGTCGCTGCGAGCCGCGACAGTTTGGCTCGTTACGCCTGGTTATCGGCGGNGCTGAGAAGCTGCCGGCAGCGCTTGCCCAGATGTTCGAAGACACCTTCGGATTACCTGNATACGAAGGTTACGGTGCTACTGAAGCTTCTCCCGGNATTGCNCTCAATTTNCCCGGCTACCGCGCTACTGGCTACTATCAGCCCGGCNCACGACGCGGAACCGTCGGGCAGCCGNTGCCAGGTGTGTCGGTGCGTATCGTCGATTCGGAGAGCGGCCAACTCCTCGAGCCCGGCGAGCCGGGGATGATCTTGGTCAACGGGCCCAACATCATGGCTGGCTACCTAAAGCGTCCGGACCTGACCGAAAAGGCGATGGACGGCGCGTGGTATGTCACCGGTGACATCGGCATGGTCGACGAGGACGGTTTCCTGACGATTACCGATCGACTGGCGCGGTTCTCGAAAATTGGTGGCGAGATGGTGCCGCACGGAGTCATCGAAGAGAAGCTCCACGAGGCCATCGTCCAAGAGGAGAAGGTTTTCGCCGTGACCTCGGTGCCTGACAACCGGCGCGGCGAGCGCATCGTCGTCCTCCACACGATCGACCCGGAGGAGCTGCCCGGTGTGCTTGAGCGCCTGCAGACGATGGGATTGCCGAATCTGTTCATCCCCAAGAAGGATGATTTCATAGAAGTCGACAAACTGCCCATCCTGGGTACCGGGAAGACTGATTTGCGTGTTGTTAAGAAGACAGCGATGGATGCCTTTAAAGTCCAACTCTGACCCGAACACCGAACTTGCCAACCTGACGGAAAACACCGTGTTGGGAGGAGGCACCTTGTNCCAGGCTATGCCGGTGNACCCGAGCACTTAGGTACTCGCTGTATGATCAATAATGTTGGTGCATTGAGGCTCCTGCGGTCGATTACTCGGCTATCCAGTCGCTAGCCCCTGCGATACTCTCTGGTTCCCCTCCTAGATTTGCCACCTATGCGAAAATCTCCCTCTGCNCTACTTTTCCTTGCCTTTTTTTTTCTAGCTGTCACACGCGTGGCAGGTGCGGCACAAGAGCAATCGAACGGCCAGCAGAGTGATGCGGGAACCACACCTCTTGGTGCGATCACCGAGGCCGACCGGTTGTTCAACTTCTCTGCTACGCGCGTTTCGGTTGCGCCCGATATCGACGGCTTCATCGACGAGGAAGTTTGGTCGCGTGCGGTTGTCTTGAGCGGTTTCGTTCAGGAGGAGCCGAACGAGGGGCAGCCGGTGAGTGAGCGCACAGAGGTGCGCGTTATCTACGACGACGNGGCNATCTACATCGCGGCCACGAACTATGACAGCCAGCCGGACCGGATCATCGCTAACGTCCGACGCCGCGACGAATCTCCACACAACAACGATTCGTTTTTAGTGACGCTCGACACTTACCACGATCATCGAAACGGCTTCCTTTTTGCTACAAACCCATTAGGGGTTCGCTACGATGCGCAGATCGTCGGTGAAGGAAGTGGGGCTTTTGGGGGGAGGTTTCCCAGCCAGAGCCTCAACAGGGACTGGGATGCTATTTGGGAAACTCGTGCTCGTATTACTGAAGAAGGTTGGATGGTCGAAATCGCGATTCCGTTTTCAGAACTGCGCTTCAATATCGACCGGAGTGATTGGGGCATCAACTTCCGCCGCATTATCCGCCGCAAGACTGAGGCAGCGTATTGGGCCCCGGTGGAGCGTCAGTTCGATGAGACTCGNCTGTCATCGTCTGGCATGGTCCAGGGCCTTCAATTGTCTCAACCACGAAATTTACAAATGCGGCCCTATGTGGTCGGTGGGTTTAATCGCAAGCTCGCCGATGGCCCGTCTTATGTTTATGAGTACGAGGATGATTACATCGGCGATATCGGCGGCGATGTGAAGTGGAGCGTCAGTCCGAACCTAACACTGGACTTGACGGTCAACACCGACTTCTCCCAGGTCGAAGCGGATGATCAGAGGATCAACCTCACACGGTTCTCTTTGTTTTTTCCGGAGAAGCGTGACTTTTTCCTAGAGAACGCTGGGTTCTTTTCTTTCGGTGGTGGTTCGTCCGGCCGGGGAGGCTCTCGGATGGGAGGGGGGAGCACCGTACAGGGGTTCCACTCCCGCACAATCGGTATTAACGCCAACAACCAGCAGGTGCCGTTATACGGCGGTGGTCGCTTGACTGGCAAGGTGGGCAAGTGGTCGATAGGCACACTAATCATGCAGAGTGGGAGTTTGGAATCGGCTGCTGGCAGCGAAGTATCACCTTCGAACAACTACATCGTAGGCCGTGCCAGCTACGACGTTGGGGAAAGGTCGCGCGCTGGTGTGTTGTTCACTAACCGGCAAGCGAGCAGCACAGACTACAACCGAGAACTTGGTTTCGATGGTCGCTGGGGGATCAACGACCAGACGACGGTTGACGCTTGGATTATGAAGACCGAGTCGCCGCACCTCGACGGAGACGATTTTGCGGGCCAGATTCAATTCGACTGGGGCTCACCGCGTTTCCAGGTCCGTGGCGCCTATCTCGATGTTGGTGACAACTTCAATCCAGAGATGGGTTTCGTAACCCGGACTGGGATCCGGGCTATCGATTCGAGTTTCTATTGGACGCCGTTTTTCCCTGACTCGCGTTACGTTCGTAACCTTAGTCCGCACGTCATGTACCGTCATACCATCGATCGCGGCGGCGAATTGTTGAGTAAGTATGCGCACCTCGATTGGGACATGTTCTTGAGATACGGGGACAAAGTGAGCGTGGCGCACAATCGTTCCTACGAGTTACTTGAACTCCCTTTCCAGATCAGTGCAGGAGTCATCATTCCTCCTGGCGTCTACGAATGGAGCGAGGTCAACCTGGAGTTTCAGTCCGATGCGGGCCGTTCAGTTGACGGCAGCTTTAACTACACAACAGGTGGTTTTTGGAGCGGCGACCGGAGCGAAATTCGCGTTCAGGCAGGTTGGCGTCCAGGCTCCAGGTTGAGCTTCGCGCTCTCGTTGAATCACAACGAAATCGATCTTCCAGAGGGGGCGTTCGAAACCGATCTGGCGAGCCTTAGGGCTGACCTCGACTTCACCACGGAAATGTCGATGCGTAGCTTGATCCAGTACAACAGCCAGCAAGACATGATGCTCGCCAATGTCAGGCTCCGTTACATCTATACTCCGGGATCCGATCTGTACCTCGTCTACAATGAAACTCAGGTTGTGGAGGGATCAGGTCTGGTCGATCGAGCGGTCCTCTTTAAGGCGACGTACCTACTGCGATTCTGATGAGCGATATTGCAGCCGCGATCCTCAATGCGGTGCGAGCGCAGCGCGACGAGTTCTTGGACTTCCTAGAGAAGCTCGTTGTTCATGAAAGCCCGTCGTTGGTTCCCGAGTCACAAGAGCCAATTTTCGANCTCATTGCGGAGGCGCTCGACGCGATTGGATACGAGATACGTCGTATCTCTGGCAACGAGTCCGGTGGACAATTGCTAGCGGCGCCAAGCGGTAGCGACTTCGGCGGTGTTGACCTTGCTGCTTCCGCGCCCGATAGCGGTTCTTTTAGCCCCGTGCAGCTCCTCATAGGCCATTGTGACACTGTGTGGCCGATTGGCACCCTGAAGAAAATGCCAGTGCAGATTGACGATTTGATCATGCGCGGTCCGGGAGTGTTCGACATGAAAGCAGGGTTGGCACAAACGGTCTTTGCTTTGCAGACTCTGCACCGGTTAGACATTGAACCGGCCCTCATGCCTCTGGTGTTCATCAACTCGGACGAGGANATTGGCAGTAATGAGTCAGCTGCCAATATAGTTCGCCTAGCTCAGTTCGCATCACGTGTGTTTGTGATGGAACCGGCTTTGGGGCTGTCGGGCAAGCTAAAGACTGGCAGGAAGGGCGTTAGTCAGTTCGTTGTCAATTTCACGGGAAAAGCAGCACACGCTGGGCTTGATCCTGGAGCTGGTGCGAGCGCCATCCTCGAGCTTTCACATCAGGTTCAGCGACTATTCGATCTGAATGATCCGCTTAAGGGTGTAAGCGTCAATGTTGGCATCATCGATGGTGGTCTGCGGCCCAACGTGATTGCCCCGGAAAGNCAGGCGATCGTCGACGTTCGAGTGCCGGACTCAATCGAGGCAGAAAGAATTACGGCGGCTATCCACGGGCTTGAGCCTGCCACCAAGGGGGTAAGTCTCAAGGTCGAGAAATCGTTGGAGCGAGCTCCTCTGGAGCGAACANCACGCAACCAAGCACTCTGGCAACTGGCGTTGGAGGCGGCCAGAGATCTGGGCCTGGAAATTGAGCAGGGCATCGCCGGGGGAGGCTCAGACGGTAACCTGACTAGCCCATTCGCGGCGACGCTAGATGGACTCGGAGCGGTAGGGGATGGAGCCCACGCCAACCACGAGTGCATCAATGTGGCGAAGTCGGTCGAGCGTTGCGCATTACTTGCGATGCTGATCATGGCTGAAAGCCCAACGCCTGGAGGAAAGGACGCACCAGATTCGCCAGAACGGAAAGACTCAGACAATGGTCGCTGACCTTCTGTTAGCATGGCCGCGTGTCCACACCAGCGAATCTGATCGGCACCAATTGGCCTCGTAAGATTCTCCATATCGATCTTGATGCGTTCTACGCGAGCGTTGAGGCGCTAGACAATCCCGATCTTGTCGGTCAGCCGATCATTGTCGGTGGTCTCGGTCGTCGCGGTGTGGTCGCTACCGCTTCCTACGAAGCCCGCAAGAATGGCGTTCACTCGGCCATGCCCATGGAACGGGCTCGACGGTCGTGTCCCAATGCAGTTTTTCTGCGACCAAGATTTGGTCGTTATCGCGAACTTTCTGAACAGGTGTTCTCTATTTACGAGGCCTGGACCAAGAGAGTTGAAAAACCATCTTTGGACGAAGCCTACCTGGACGTAACCGCACACATCAGCTCGCCGGTCGACATCGCCAAGTCGATTCGTGCTTCGATCCATCGCAAAACCGGGTTGACTGGCTCTGCAGGTGTTTCGACCAACAAATTCCTCGCTAAGCTGGCTTCCGATATCGACAAGCCGAATGGCCTGACTGTTATCCGACCCGAGGAGGCACAGGACTTTCTTGCTCCCCTGCCGGTCGAGAGGCTTTGGGGAGTTGGTCCGGCCAACGCTGAGCGGTTGCGTACCAATGGTTTCAAGCAAATTGGCGAACTTGCTGCCAGCTCTCTCGAGGATCTTCAGCGTCTCTTTGGAGAAAGGTGGGGAAGGCAGTTGTGGGAGTTTGCTCACGGCCGAGATCGTCGGCGGGTCGAACCCCCCAGTCGGCCCAAGTCGATTTCTTCTGAGACAACCTATGAACACGACCAGCCTTCATGGGAGGCGGTCTGGCCCAATATCAAGCAGTTCGTTGTCGACATGGAACACGGGCTTGAGCGCTGGAGTCTCAGCGCCCGAACCGTGACCCTGAAGGTTCGCTTCCAGGACTTCACCACGATCACTCGATCGCATACCCCAATGGTGCCGGTGCGCCAGGCCGATGAGATAATGAGAGTTGCTCGCAAGTTGGTGGACCGAGTTCCGCTGGATGGCCGGCGCATTCGTCTGGTTGGATTGGGTGGTTCGAACTTGATTCGTCCGGGAGAGCAGACCAGTTGTCCAGATGATGGCAGTCCACGCCAGTTGGGGCTGTTTGCACCTAGCGCAAATATCCCCAGCGAAGATTCGAGTACATAAGCCAGCATGAATCGGTTCGTCTCCAGGCTATTGGGCCACTATTTAATTCATTGAATTGGTATTGGCAAGAATTTGTTATAGCCAGAGGAGCGTGGTTGCTTGATGCTCCCGTTTTTTTTGTTGGTGTGGTTTTGCCAGAAGGATTAGAGCGGTCGTGACTCTATCGGGCTAGACTCCGCGGATGTCAGAAAGGCACCCGCGATCACTGCGCCGACGCTACTTGCGCCTCGCTACGATCAACATCATGGCAACCGTAAGCGTACCCTTAGCAGGCTTGGTTGATACCGCGATCCTCGGACACCTTGAGGACATCCGCTTTCTCGCTGGTGTGGCGCTAGGCTCGATCGTTTTTGACTACGTCTATTGGACATTCGGTTTTTTGCGCATGGGAACGACTGGAACAACTGCTCAGGCTATGGGTGGAGGCGATATAAAGGCCGTCTACTTGACGTTGTACCGTGGGCTGTTCCTTGCGCTCTCGATTGGGACCGCGCTGGTTGTTCTCCAGGTACCGATTCGTATCGGGGGCTTCGCTGTGCTTTCGGGGGCTGAAGGCGTAGAGGCTGCAGGAGTTGCCTATTTCAACGCTCGTGTTTGGGGAGCCCCAGCAACACTTTGTTCCTTTGTTCTAATCGGTTGGTTTCTCGGCCGCGAAGAGAGTGGTCGGGTATTGCTGATCACTGTGGGAGCCAACGTCAGCAACATCATTCTCGATTACGTATTTGTTTTGGGTTTTGGCCTGGCGGCGTTCGGTGCTGGGTTGGCAACGATGATTAGCCAATATCTGGCGGTAGTCATAGGGCTGATTCTGTTCTGGAAGTCACGTGAATCGAGGCCTTGGCTGTGGGGTGAAATCCTCGATCGCCATGGGCTGACGAGCTTGATGCGCCTGAACCGTGACATCTTGTTCCGCACGTTAGGCTTAATTACCGCCTTGAGTCTGTTCACCAATCTTAGTTCTGTGCTCGGGACGACAGTACTAGCTGCCAATGCGATCCTGTTAAGGGTGCAGTACCTAGCCTCGCACTTCATTGATGGGGCTGCCTTTGCGACTGAAAGCTTGGCGGGTACCTTCCGTGGCCAGGGTGATCCCAAAGGGTTGCTTAAGCTTTTGAGGCTATCCCTTGTAGTTGGTTTTGCCTGCGCGCTCGGTTTCGCTGTGCTCGTAGTGATAGCGCCAGGATTCTTGTACCCATTGTTAACGTCGCACCAGGAGGTCGTTGAGGTGGCAACACGATTTGGATATTGGTTGATTCCGGTACTGCTTTTCGGCTCCGCTGCGTATATCTACGATGGGTTTTTTCTTGGTTTGACGGCGGGCCGTGTGCTGCGCAACTCGATGTTGTTCTCAACTATCCTGATCTTCGGGTCCGTGGCCTGGGTTGCAGTTGCCCGGGGCGACAACCACATTCTTTGGTTAGCTATGACCCTATGGATGGTCTCGCGCGCGGCCACCTTAAGTTGGGCCAGTCGAAGTCTGCTGCGTGAGGCGCAAAGCACTTGGGAACCGTGCAGATGAGTGATTTAGTAACCGCCACTCGTGAGACACTTGAGGCTGACCTGCACGTTGTCCTGGTGGAACCAGAAATCCATGGCAACACGGGCAGTTCCGGGCGCACCTGCTTAGCTGCTGGGGCCCAACTGCACCTGGTTGAGCCGCTCGGCTTTTCACTTGATGATGCACGTGTGAAGCGCGCTGGCCTTGACCACTGGCCGCGCGTGAACCCTCTCATCTGGCCTGATTGGAAACTCCTCGAGAAGAAGCTNCCAGAGTTCGGAGAACCGTTCTTTTTCTCGTCGGAAGGGACCCGTGACTACTGGGACGTGCTGTTCCCGCCGCGTACCGTTCTGGTGTTCGGTCGCGAGAGTGATGGGTTGCCTCTTGGAATTCGTCAATCTCACAATGACCACATGTTGCGGTTGCCTATGGTCGANCCACAACTACGTTCGCTTAATCTTGCCAACACTGTCGCGGTGGTTTTGTATGAAGTGCTTCGCCAGCGCCACCGTGCCTTAAACTCAAATCGTTGAATGTGTCCTGCCCTTTTCCTGCCGACGGCGTTGTAACGTTTAGGCCGTTGTATCGATATTCATTTCATCCGATTGTCGCTGCCCGCGTGATTATCAGCTGGCCCTGCTAAACTTCGCCCCGATTTCCAACATCCTCGACTATGCAGATCGTGGCTTGAGCTGGTCCGCTTTCTGTTTCCGGAGTAAAGACCATGACCCGTCGCGTCAAGGTGCCCTTAGTGGTTCTCACATTGATCGCCCTCACGGCGCTGACCAGACAGGCGGGCCCCTTCTCCGGGTACATCATCTCGGCAGGGGCTTTCCAGCAGCAGACAGTGGAGCAAGAAATGGGCTACGGATACGGACGGCCGGCGCGTGCCCGACGCGGCAGTCGCTCCGAAGTAATCGCACCTCATGGCATGGTGGCGGCAAGNCAGCCACTAGCCGCACAGGTTGGCATCGACATTCTCAAGTCTGGTGGCAACGCTATTGATGCTGCAGTTGCTGTAAACGCCATGCTTGGCCTGGTGGAACCTCACATGAACGGCATCGGCGGTGACATGTTTGCGATAGTTTGGGACGCCGAGACTGAACAGATGTATGCGCTCAACGCCACTGGGCGTTCAGGCTACGGTTTTACTCGCGAGCTTCTAGAAGAACGGGGACTTGAGAGGAANCCGGGCTCTGGAACCCTCTCGTGGATGGTCCCAGGAGCGGTTGATGGTTGGGCCGAGTTACTCGGACGCTTTGGCAACCTGAGTTTCGAAGAGGTTCTAGCCCCGGCGATTGCCTACGCTCGCAACGGATTTCCTGTCACCGACGTTATCTCAGGTAACTGGCGTGCTGCGGAGGAGGCACTTAGCCGATGGCCCGATTCGGCGGCAACTTANCTGCCCGAGGGCCGGGCACCACGTGCGGGCGAAGTATTTCGTAACCCTAACTTGGCGCGCAGCTACGAGCTGATTGCCGAGCAGGGAAGGGACGGTTTCTATAAGGGCGCGATCGCCGANCGGATCGTAACCTGGGGACAAGAGAACGGCGCCGTTTTGACCATGCAGGACTTTGCCGAGCACAGCTCCAAATGGGTCGATCCGGTGTCGACGAATTACCGTGGCTACGACGTTTGGCAGCTACCACCGAACAGCCACGGCATCACAGCACTGATGATGCTTAACATCATGGAACAGTTCGANCTNGCATCCGCTGGACAGAACTCTGCCGATGCTTTGCACGTGATGGTCGAGGCCAAGAAGCTTGCTTTTGCTGATCGTGGTGAGTACGTCGCCGACCCTGAGTTCGGGACGTTGCCAGTGGAGTATCTGATCTCGAAGGAATACGGCGAAAAACGTGCCTCGCTAATTGACATGGAACGGGCACTGGTCGAGGTTTCACCGTTTCGGGCCACAATGGACGATCCTCTCGAGCACGGTGACACGGTCTATTTCACCGTTGTTGACAAGGATCGCAATGCCATTTCGATGATCGAGAGCATCTTCTCGGCATTCGGTTCCAAGGTTGTGCCGGGAGACGTCGGTTTCGCAATGCAGAATCGTGCAAGTGGCTTTTCGATGGAGCCGGGACATTTCAACGAAATCGGACCCCACAAGCGATCGCTGCACACCAACATGCCGGGAATGGTCACCAAGNACGGGGTTCCGTGGCTTTCATATGGAGTCATGGGNGGGAACATGCAGCCGCAAGGNCACTCTCAGGTGCTCTCTAACATTATCGACTTCGGGATGAACCTGCAGGAGGCCGGTGACTCGGCCAGATTTCGCCATTCTCCAGATTCGTCGGAGGGTGTGGCCCGTGCCCAGGGTGGCACAATAGCCCTTGAGTGGGGTATTCCCGACGAAGTAGTGGCGGAGCTCGAGCGCCGTGGTCACACTGTACGTCGGTCCGGAGGCGGCTCGATGGGCGGTTACCAAGCGATTCTGATTAATTTCATTACGGGCATGTTGCATGGGGGGAGCGACCCGCGAAAAGATGGGATGGCGATTGGATACTNACCGATTNCTGCATCGCTCNTTCTGTTGTCNTGATCCCCTGTTTGGNAACGTCTTANGTTGTCGGCACAGATCTTGNTAGNCANTNCGNCCCNNCTTGTTTGGNAGATTGNCATGTGCCTGNCACGNTTCGCGGTATTCTACNGNCTTCATCATGGACAAGCCTGCGGACACAANNCACTCGATTCACGAGCTCATTGCAGCACGTTGGAGCCCGCGTGCTTTTGCGCCACGGCCAGTTGAAACTGACAATCTCTACCGTATTTTTGAGGCAGCCCGCTGGGCGCCTTCATCATTCAATATGCAGCCTTGGGGTTTCATTGTCGCTACCAAGAACGACTTGGATGCCCACCGTTCTATTGCGGATTGCCTNGTTGAAGGGAACCGCCATTGGGCCGAGTTAGCTCCGGTGCTGATGATNTCAGTNGCCAAGTTGACCCTCGACCACAACGGCCGACCGAATCGCCATGCCTACCATGACCTCGGNCAGGCTGTGGCATTGATGCTGGTNCAGGCGACTGNCCTAGGACTGGTGGCGCNCCAGATGGGTGGTTTCAACCAAGACAAGGCACGTGCGACGCTGAANATTCCCGATGACTATGATCCAGTCGCCGGGATCGCTCTCGGTTACCCNGGTGACACCGAGAAACTGCCGTCGGANCTACAAGCGGCAGAAANGGAGCCNCGTCAACGTAAGGNNCTTGAGGATTTCGTTTGGTCGGGCGTATTCGGAGCNTCGATGTCNTTTAAGTCACGCGCCGAGNGCACCCTGNAAGGCGACTGAGNAGCCATGTATACACGATGGGCAATACCGGTNTGGGCGATAGCTGCGTTGCTCTGCTTNTNCGTGAGCCCAGCNTGGGCACAGGATTACGAGATTGAGCCNGTGCTAGCTCTAGCNGGCGTTCCTTTTGACGTCTCNGTCACGGGCAAAGTCTCTGGTTCGGATGTGCTTGCGGTACGAGTCGGGGGCGAGACCCTAATNGCTGAGGTGGAAGAAAATGGAAGCTTCATCGTTGCCGATATAGTTGTTTCGTCGACCGGGCCGGCGGAGATCGAGCTGCTGATCAATGGCTCGATCATGGCGGAGGCTTCGGTACGGGTGATTCCGGGATGGGTTTCGATCCTGCCACCCCTGATCGCGATTGGTGTCGCTCTGATTACCAAGAACGTCATCCCGGCACTCTTCCTGGGTCTTTGGTTCGGAGCGTTTGCAGTCCACGNATTCTCCATCGTTGGTGTGGGCTGGGGTTTACTTAACGCTTTTCAGGTGTACGTGCTTGAGGCGATAACTAATCCCGACCACGCGGCGATNATCCTTTTCACCTTNATGATTGGTGGCATGGTAGGAATCGTTTCTANGAACGGCGGCATGCAAGGGGTGGTCAACAAGATCGTTCCNTTTGCGCGTACGCCTGAGAGGGNACAGGNGGCGACTGGTGTNCTCGGTCTCGTCATCTTCTTTGACGACTATGCCAACGTNCTGGTCGTTGGCAACACGATGCGGCAGGTTACTGACAAGCTGCGCGTATCCCGTGAGAAGCTTGCCTACATCGTCGATTCCACCGCCGCACCTGTTGCCTGCGTGGCGTTTGTGACCACCTGGATNGGCTTCGAGGTGGGACAGATCGCGACCGGCATGCAGCAAATGGACGGATATAGCGAGGCTGCCTATACCGTTTTTCTGAAATCGATTCCCTACAGCTTCTATCCTATTTTGGCGATGTTCTTTGTTTTCNTCGTCGCACTTTCGGGGCGTGATTTCGGGCCCATGTATCATGCCGAGATTCGNGCCCGGACNANGGGGCAGGTTCTTTCACCCACTGCCCNCGTCGACGAATCGGCGGGCGGCGCCCGTGAACTGGTGCCGAAGGAAGGGCAGCCACAGCGTGCGGTCAACGCGATGNNCCCGATCTCGGTGCTTATTAGTGGAGTGCTTGTGGGGCTCTACGTGACAGGGGAAGGCAATGGCTTGCGCGAGATCATAGGCTCGGCGGACTCCTACAAAGCGTTGATGTGGGCATCTTTGCTTGGGGCTTTCACCGCCGCCGCTTTGTCTATAGGCCAGCGCATCTTAACGATCGCTGAAACGGTTGACGCTTGGTACGCTGGCCTTAAGGCGATGATGATCGCAATGATCATCTTGGTGCTGGCATGGTCACTGTCGGCGGTTACCGAAGTGCTGAACACTGCTGGCTATTTGGTCTCCGTCCTCGGTGATGCACTGCACCCTGGGTTTGTACCGGCGCTCGTCTTCATCCTGTCGGCGGCGACCGCCTTTGCTACTGGATCGAGCTGGGGAACCATGGGCATCCTGATGCCGCTTGTTTTGCCGCTCTGCTGGGCCGTGATGCAGGCAAGTAATATGGCGACGCCAGAGAACTACGGCATCATCTACTCGACCGTTGCTTGTGTACTCGCTGGTTCGGTGTGGGGAGATCATTGCTCGCCAATCTCAGACACCACGATCCTGTCGTCGATGGCCAGTGGCTCTGACCACATTGACCATGTTCGTACGCAGTTGCCGTATGCTCTTCTAGTAGGGTCCGTCGGGGTCATGATTGGCACCATCCCCACCGGCTTCGGCCTACCGTGGTGGCTGGCCCTGCCGATTAGTGCGGGCATTCTTATAGGTATTCACCGTTTCCTTTCCAAGCCTGTAGATCTGGAATTCCAGACAGAAGAAGGTACGGCTACCTAGAATGTTCCGATGATTTCTGTACTTTAGAGAGTGACCTGCCTGTGAATTTGAAGAACAGAAGTCTTTTGACCCTAGAGGATCTTAGTGCCGAAGAGATTTGCGGCCTTTTGGAACTGTCTCGTGAACTTAAAGCAGCCAAGCATTCAGGTCACGAAGAGCCGCGTCTTAGAGGTAAAAACATCGCCCTAATTTTCGAGAAAGCCTCGACCCGAACCCGCTGTGCCTTCGAAGTGGCCGCCTACGACCAAGGTGCCCAAGCTACCTATCTTGGCCCGTCCGGATCGCAGATTGGTTACAAGGAATCGATGAAGGACACGGCGCGGGTCCTGGGTCGAATGTACGACGCCATCGAATATCGAGGTTACGCGCAAGATCGGGTCGAGGCTCTTGCTGAGCACGCCGGAGTACCCGTGTACAACGGTCTTACCGACGAGTATCACCCAACGCAGATTCTGGCTGACGTGTTGACCATGACCGAGCATTGCGACAAGCCGTTGAACGAGATCTGCTACTGCTACCTGGGCGATGCGCGCAGTAACATGGGTAACTCTTTGCTAGTCGGTGGCTCCAAGCTTGGCATGGAAGTTCGTTTAGCAGCCCCCGAGGCGTTGTGGCCTACTGTTGATTTGCAAGATCGCTGTGTCAGCTACGCCGAGACGAGCGGTGCCCGCGTGACTTTAACCGCTGACCCTGTCCAGGGTGCTCTCGGAGCCGACTTTCTTTACACAGACGTCTGGGTTTCGATGGGGGAAGACGTATCGGTGTGGAAAGATCGCATCGAACTATTAACGCCATACCAGGTCAACCGTGACCTCATTGAGGCGACCGGAAACCCCAACGTTAAGTTCCTCCATTGTTTGCCAGCCTTTCACGATCGCGAGACGGTGGTTGGGGAGGAAATCTTCCAGAAGTATGGGCTTGACGGGATGGAGGTCTCAGATGAGGTCTTCGAGTCAGACTACTCAATCGTGTTTGACCAGGCAGAAAACCGCCTCCACACGATTAAAGCGGTGCTAGTAGCGACCCTCGTTGGCTGATCTTGGGTCCTCCCGATTTGTTACCACCCGTTGGGTAATGACAGCCGGCGGGGTGGGTCAGCAGCCGCCAAAATTTTATGTAGACTCTCCCTGAAGGTGCCCCCCACTCTAATTTCAAAGTGACCCCACGTTTCTCTCAGGGAGAGTTTCATGAAGGAATCCGATCCCCCCAACCGCAGCCCAGTAGATCTTTCGGAGCAGGGCCTGACGGGCCTAAAAAGGATCTATTGGAATCAAACCACGGCTCGTCTATACGAGGCGGCACTCCGCCGCCATGAGAGTGTGCTCGCCCACGGTGGACCGCTCGTTGTGCGCACCGGCGGCTTCACCGGACGCTCGCCTGGCGACAAATATCTCGTAGAGGAAGACTTGAGTCGCGACCACATTTGGTGGGGCCCTGAGAACAAGGCTTACAGTGAAGAGCGCTTCGAAGAGTTGCACCGTCGTATGGCGCTCCACTTGCGTGGCAAGGATGTCTTTGTACAGGACTGCTGGTGTGGGGCTGATCCGGATTACCGTATGTCGGTGCGGGTGATCACAGAATACGCCTGGCACAACCTCTTCGTTCGTAACATGTTCATCAAGGCTACCGACCAAGAACTCGCAGTGCATGATCCAGAGTTCGTGATAATCGACTGTCCGGGATTTCACGCCTCTCCGCGTCACGACGAACTCAACTCGGATGTGTTCATACTAGTGAACTTCACCAAGAAGTTGGTTCTGATAGCCGGTACTGAATACGCAGGTGAGATGAAAAAGTCGGCATTCTCGGCGATGAATTACTATCTGCCGTTCCGCGACGTCATGCCGATGCATTGTTCGGCGAATGTCGGACCGGACGGAGATGTTGCGCTGTTTTTTGGGCTGTCCGGAACTGGCAAAACAACACTGTCCGCGGACGCGTCACGAACCCTGATCGGGGATGACGAGCACGGTTGGAGTAGTAACGGCGTGTTTAATTTTGAAGGTGGATGCTATGCGAAGGTCATCCGTCTCTCTAGAGAGGCTGAGCCCGAGATCTATGACACCACCGAGATGTTTGGCAGCGTTCTTGAGAACGTAGTTATCGATCCCGTAAGCCGCAAGGTGAACCTCGACGACGATACCTACACTGAAAACACTCGCGCCGCGTACCCGATATCGCACATCCCGAATGCATCACCCACTGGGAACGCTGGCCACCCGAAGAACATTATCTTTCTGACGGCCGACGCGTTTGGTGTGTTGCCTCCGGTCTCTAAGTTGACGCCAGAGCAGGCGATGTACCACTTCATTTCCGGGTATACCGCGAAGGTTGCTGGAACGGAACGTGGCATCACCGAGCCGCAGGCAACTTTTAGCGCCTGTTTCGGAGCTCCGTTCATGCCACAACATCCTAAAGTCTACGCTAAGCTTCTCGGCCAAAAGATCGCCGATCATTCTGTTGATTGCTGGCTGATTAACACTGGCTGGACCGGAGGGCCCTATGGCGTCGGTGAGCGTATGAAGATCGGCTACACACGAGCCATGGTTCACGCTGCGCTTGATGGTTCGCTCGGAGATTCGGAGTTTACCGAAGATCCAATTTTTGGCATCGCCGTGCCGTTGAATTGCCCTAACGTGCCTGATGAAGTCCTCATTCCAAGGAACACCTGGAGCGACGGGTCGGCGTACGATGAGCAAGCGCGGAAGCTAGCCGATATGTTTTCCGAAAACTTCGAACAGTTTGCCGAAGTAGCATCGGAAAATATCAAGGCAGCCGGCCCGGTCGCGATTATTTCCTAATATCCGGCGATCATCCCGGCTGCTGTCACTTAGGGCTTGCTTTGGTCACCATGGACCCGCCTGCATTCAGGAGATCTGTAATAACACCTTGAGAGTCCCTGGTTGCTGGGCGCGATCGAAAGCGGTACGCGCAGCAGCGAGGGGATAGCGGTCGGTAATTAGCTCCTTGACGGGCACGGTGCCGTCGCGCAGCAGTTTGATCGCCGATTTGAAAGGCCCACAGCGCGATCCTACTAAGGTGATCTCATCGACGACGAGACTGGAGATATCTAGGGTCAGTCGGTCAGCATAGGTGCTTTTGAGTACCAACGTGCCCCGTGGGCGCAGCGCGCGCAGCGCGAACTCGAATCCTTCAGTGTTTCCAGTGCACTCGATTGCGACGTCGAAATTGAGCAGCTGATTAATCGGGTCGGGATTGACCGAAGTCTGGCGGTCGACCAAAAATGTGTTGATGGCCAGGTTGGAGAGCATTGCTAGCTTGTTTTTATGCCGGCCGGCGACACAGAGGTAACAACCGGTTTGCTGAAGGCTGCGAGCTATAAGCTGGCCAAGCTTGCCGTCGCCAACGACGAGCACCCGGTTTGCTGGGTGCACGGTTATCTGTTCCTGGATCTGGAGCGCTGCGGCGAGTGGCTCCGTGAACACTGCCACCTCATTGGGGAGACTATCCGGCAGGGCGTGCAGATTTCTGGCCGGCAAGGTTAGGTATTCTGCGAAGGCGCCATTGCGTGCCAGGATGCCAAGCACTGTGCGGTTTTCGCAATGAGTTTCTCGCCCTGCGTGGCAAGCGTTGCAATTGGCGCAAGTCGCGTTGATTTCGCCGACCACCCGTTGGCCTTCCAAGTGTTCGAATCCAGTTGGCGCCTGCTCAACAACTCCGACGAACTCATGGCCAAGAACACCCGTATAAGGATAGTAGCCACGAATCAATTCGAGATCAGTATTGCAAATCCCCGCCCCCACTACGCGGACGAGTGCCTCGTTAACGAGAGGCACTGGGTCGGGCAGGGTGGTGTTTAGGGTTAGTTGTCCGTTCTCGAGCCAGAGACCGATCACGTGAGTGTCTCGATGCCGAATGCGTAAGTGGGGCAGACCCTGTGTTGATGGTCCCTCATGACGTCGTAATCAGTGAACTCGGTGGTGTGTCGTCGGACCGTCCCACCTATTGCCAATCTGGCTGCAAAAGAACCAATCATAGAAGTCATCGCGCCGCGTACACTAGCAGGCTAGGTCGCGAGTAGCACGATCGCAGCAGTCACTGGGCATCCGAGCCGTAGCGCCTGCTAGGCTTTGACCATGAACCGCCCGCGAATTATCACCTTTGATTGCTATGGGACGCTCATCGATTGGAATGCGGGGATCTCTCAGGCATTGATTGCCGAAGGCGAGCGGCAAGGCTTTCATACGGACCGAGAAACAATTCTCAACGTTTACCATGATGCCGAGATGCGGGTTCAATCGGGACACTATCGCACCTATCGCGAGATTCTGGAGTTGCTGGAGAAGGAAATCTCGACGCAACTTGGCTGGGAAGTCTCAGCATCGCCCGGCTACCTCGCCGACAGCCTTCCGAGTTGGCAACCATTCGTTGACTCAAATCGGTCTTTGGAGCGGCTTGGTGCCATGGGGTTTGAACTCGGTATCTTGTCTAATATCGACGATGAGCTTCTTGCTGGCACCCGGCGGCATTTCACCGTCGACTTTGATCTGTTGGTTACGGCCCAGCAGCTGCGTAGCTACAAGCCGGCAACGCGACATTTTGAATATGCCCTTGAGATGTATGAAGAAGACCAAGCGGCGATACTGCACATTGCGCAGAGTTACTTCCATGACATACATCCAGCGGTGTGTATGGGAATCAATACTGTTTGGGTGAACCGCTTGTCTGAGACAGTTACAGACGACTGTCCTTTACCAACCGTAGAAGTTGCTGACCTCAACAGGGCGGTCGATTGGGTCGAGCAGCGGTTTGGTAGCGATACGGGTTGATCGGTGGCTGTCGCTGCTAACGTGAGCGAAATTGATCATGGGCGTGACATCTTGCGCGATTCGCGAGGAGTCATTGTACTTACCGGGGCTGGGTTAAGTGTTGACTCAGGTCTTATGACCTTCCGGGGTTCGGGGGGACATTGGAAGAAGCACCGCCCCGAAGACTTGGCAACGCCTGAGGCTTTTCACCGCGATCCACGCCTCGTTTGGGAATGGTACGAAGAGCGCCGCCGCGCTGCCGCTAAGTCCCGACCCAATGATGCCCACCGCGCGATCGCTGAATTTGCTTTGCGTCGCGATGATGTCGTCATCGCGACGCAAAACGTCGATGGTCTCCACACCCTTGCTGCCCGAGAAGCGGTAATGGGGGATAAATATTCTAAACAACCACGCGTGTCGTTCACCGATGGTGGTGACGCCAACCGTGCTCTTCCTTTAGAACTCCACGGGACCTTTTACAACGTCCGCTGCACCTCCTGTGGACTTTGCCGTGAACACCGCGACTTAATCGATGTGAGTTCAAAAGAGACTCTGCCACACTGTGATGATTGCGGCAGTTTGATGCGGCCCGACGTTGTTTGGTTTGGCGAGCCTCTTGGAGTGGTCATTGAGCGTGCCTTCGACTGCGCGTCACGATCTGATGCTTGCCTGATTGTTGGCACTAGCGCGGTTGTACAACCGGCCGCTAATGTCGCCATGGTTACACACCAGGCTGGTGGTGTGATTATTGAGGTGAACCCCAATGAAACACTGCTGACGCCGATGTGTGAAGTTTCTCTGCGCGACACGGCGGCAATGGCCGTTCCACCGCTTCTAACTCCCGACGTGGATGGATAGCTTTGAACTGCTTGTAAAGTTAAGCTTTTTGGTAAGGCAACTGTTAGGGTGCGGCCTCGGTACCGACAAGAGGCGTAACGGATGCGAATTGTCATCGGGGGTGGGGGCGAAATCAGCTTGCAGTTCGCCCGTGAATTGTCTGCCGATTATGACGTTGTAGTCATCGAAGACGATCCGGAGATTTTAAGGCCCTTTGAGGTCTTGGATGTTCAGATTGCGCGCGGCAAACCCACCCACATTGCAACGCTGCAAGACCTTGAGCTAAGCGCAAGGGATAAGTTCGTCGCCTGCTCCGATTCGGACGAACAGAACATTCTCGCCTGCATGGCTGCCAAGCGCCTCGGTGAGGAGGGCCTGTTCACGTTCTGTTTTGTCTCCAAGGAGGAGTACTACAAGTCTTTCCGTCGTGAGACGGATGACGATATCTTCGACATCGATAAGGTGATCTGGCCGCAACAGAGGCTTGCTAAAGAGATTGCTCTCATCGCTCGAGAGCCCGAAGCAATCGATGTTGAGCATTTTGCCGGCGGCAAGATTGATTTAATGGAGTACCGTATCGACGAGGATTCTTCACTGGTAGGTAAGCGTGTCACGGAGGCCGGCCTGCCAAAGCGCGTCCTCGCGGTCGCTCTGATCAGTGATGGTCGGGTCTCTATTCCGCGTGCCGACACCCTGTTCGATCCCGGCGACAAAGTTATCTTTATGGGTGAGCACGAGCCGCTTACTAAGTTTGCCCGATCGGTGTTTCAAAAGGGCAAGACTAAGGTCAACACAGTTACGGTGATCGGCGGGGGAACGGTCGGGGTGATGGTTGCGAAAGAGCTCCAGCACGATAAAGGGGTAGAGCTGAAGCTGATCGAGGTAGATCAGGAACGCTGCGGTGAGATCGCGAGTGAGCTCGATTGCATGGTGCTTTACGGCAACGGTAGTGACCTGTCGCTTCTGCGCGAGGAAGAAATTGCAAAGAGCGATGTGCTCGTGTCGGTGACCAGTGATGATGAAAAAAACCTGCTAGGTTCGCTGCTCGCCAAGCAAATGGGTATCCCCAAGATCATCACGCGTGTCAATAACCCAACCAACATCGGCTTGTTTGAGGGAGTAGGCATCGACGTAGCGATCAACGCGTTGAGCACCGCGGTCGATGCGGTACAGACTATGCTCCGGGCCCCCAAGTCTAGCCTTCACGCAACGCTCGAGCAGGGCAAAGCAGCGGTGATTGAAATCGAGGTTCCTGAAGACTGGCCAGTTGGAAAGAAAGTTAAGGATCTGGATAAGGTGCCGGGTGCCATTGTCGGTGCGGTGGTGAGCGAGAAACGGAAAATCGTGCCGCACGGGGATGACCTATTGGAGCCGGGGGACCATCTGTTGGTGGTTGCCACAAAAGATGCCAAGAAGAAGGTCGAGAAATATTTCGGTTAAAGGCGGCCCAGTAGGGTATCGCCTGGTGCCAGTATGCGCCTAGCAGTAGTTGCCCATACGATCGGCCTGATACTCCGATTGTTCGGAATCTTGCTGGTAGCTCCGCTTGTTGTCGATCTGTACTACGGCAACCATGAACAAGCCGTCAGCTTTGCCATCGCTGGAGTCTGTGCCGCAATCGTTGGAGAACTCGCGCGCCGGCTGCATCGCGGTGAGCGTGAACTCAGCCGCGTTGAAGGCCTTGCGGTGGTGGCATTTTCGTGGCTCGTGGTGTCGTTCTTCGCCGCCATCCCGTATCTGCTGAAAGGTACTAAACAGGCACCTTTTGTTGTGCGGAGCGATATGTCATTCGTTGATGGTGCATTTGAGTCGATGTCCGGATTGACGACCACGGGAGCGACGATCTTTAAGGACTTCAGCCTCTATTCCGAAGGGCTGTTTTTCTGGCGAAGCATGACCCAGTGGCTTGGTGGAATGGGAGTCATCGCGTTGTTTATCGCCATCCTTCCGGCTCTCGCTATCGCTGGACGCCAGCTATTCTTCGCAGAAGCGCCGGGCCCTGACGAAGAACGGCTCACACCCCGCATCCGGGGCACGGCCCTGCGGCTGTGGGGATTGTACGTTGCACTTACCGGGGTGGAAATCACCATGCTCTGGTGGTTCGAGATGCCTCTGTTCGACGCCTTTTGCAACGCCTTCACCACCATGTCGGCGGGTGGCTTCTCGCCGAATTCGGAGAGCATCGCCGGATATGGAAACCACGCGGCAGAGTGGGTCCTTATCGGCTTCATTTTCATTGCCGGGGCCAACTACTTGTTGTGGTACCAGTTGTTTCGCGGCAAGTCGCTGTCCCTGGCGGTCTTTAAGTTTCGTATCCCGGATCCAAGACCACTTCTTCGCGACGAAGAATTCCGGGTCTACGTGGTGGTTGTACTCGCCGCTTCGTTGTTACTCGGCGGGTTCTTGCACCAGTTTTCGCAGGCGCCTAGCCAGGCTTACCTCGAGGGCGCGCCAGGGGATGCGGTTCTCAATCAGGCCAACATCGAAACGATTGCAAGGCAGTCGATCTTTCAGGTACTGACGATTGTGACCACCGCGGGGTTTGCGACCGACGATTTCAACCTATGGAACGATAGTTCGAAGATGGTTTTGCTGGTACTGATGTTTCTCGGTGGATGTGCCGGTTCTGCCGCCGGTGGGCCGAAGTTGATCCGCTTGTGGTTGGTGGCGAAGTTTACCTATGTGGAGCTATTCAAGGTTTTGCACCCGCACGGTGTGCGTCCCGTGTGTTTGGGGAAACGGGTTGTTTCGACCGACGTCATGCAGTCGATCATGGCTTTTTTTCTAATGTATTTGGTAATTTTTTCCTCTAGCGTCGTTGTTCTAGTTGGCTTCGGCGTTTACGAGGACGCAAAAATCGACATGATGACCGGGATCACGGCAAGCATCGCGACGTTGGGCAACATCGGACCGGGCTTCGGCAAGGTTGGGCCGATGGAGACGTACGCCGAATTCAATTCGTTTAGTAAGTGGGTACTGTTTGTAAACATGTGGGTTGGTCGATTAGAGGTCATGGCGGTACTGATTTTCTTGCAACCTGGGGTGTGGCGCGGGGCTCACTGGCGTCGGTTTGCGTACCAAACGGAGGAGGTGGCATAGATGAGCAAGCTCTTCGACGAGCGTGTCGCCCTGGTTACAGGGGCTTCAAGTGGTATCGGTCGTGCCACCGCGTTGCGCTTTGCCGAAGAGGGAGCTGCAGTGGCGCTTTTGGGTCGTGACCGCGGTGCTCTGGAAGAGACTTCGGCTGCGGTTGAGGATCTCGGGGCTAGTTCAGTCATGGTAGTCGCTGACTTAAACGAAAGTGCCCAATGTCGGGCGGCCGTTGATGAGGCGGTTGCATTCAAGGGCCGGCTAGACGTTCTGGTTAACGTCGCCGGTATCATTGCCAGCGGTGATCTCGCTTCGACCACGGAGGAAGGGTGGGCGGAGATGATGCGGATCAATCTCGACTGCGTTTTCGTTCTGATGCAAGCGGCCCTTCCGTACTTGCAAACCACGGCCGGCAACATTGTGAATGTCTCCAGTGTTACTGGGCTCCGAGCTTTTCCGGGGGTCCTCGCCTACTGTGTTAGCAAGGCCGGGCTCGACCAGCTAACCCGATGCGCGGCGCTTGAGCTGGCGGAGTCGGGTGTCCGGGTTAATGCCGTGAATCCGGGTGTGGTGGTGAGTAACCTTCACCGGCGTAGTGGCATGCAGGAGAATGCTTACGAGGAGTTTCTCGAGCATAGTAAGACCACCCATCCACTAGGCCGGGTGGGGCAACCAAAAGATATTGCCGAAGCGATTATCTACTTGGCTTCCAGTCAGGCAGGATGGGTAACTGGGGTTACATTGAGTCTTGATGGGGGCCGACATTTAACCTGCGCTCGCTAGCAGGCCATGGTGCAACCCTGACACGCCTGGCTCGCAGATCTTGCGGTGGGCTGACGACGCTAGGTCAGTGCTTCCGGAAAGGAGGCTTGACGATGGCACCGGTCTCCTTAGGGGCACCGGTCGTAACAGTGTCGAAGAGACTTGACCAGTGCGGCAGACCCGGATTTAGTCTCGCCATGAGGCGAATCACGGCCGTGTCCATGGGGATGTTTGTTTGTGCTGTTGCCGGTTGCATCAAAGGAGCCCCGGAGAACGACTTAGCGGTCACCGAGGTGGCTGAAGTGTTGGTAACACCGGAGGTGTTGCACATGGGGCGCACTGCGTACCGCAAGTATTGTGTCCAGTGCCATGGGTACAGCGGTAAGGGTGACGGTACGTCGGCGACTGCTTTCGACCCACCCCCCCGCGACTATACGGACGCCGAGGTGATGAACGCGATTACCGACCTCACCATTGCCGAGACGATTCGCTTCGGTGGAATCGACCGCGGTTTCCCGAACATGCCCGCGTTTCCGCATGTGAACCACGATGAGCTTGTGGCTCTGGTCGCCTATGTTCGCTCGTTAAGTCGCCCTGGTCTCGCCAGCGTCCAGATTGGCACCGTTGAGTAGGTTTAAGAATTCGGCGATTCCTCGAGTGCTGTGGTGGCTGCTTGAGGAAGAACGATGCGCAGCCAAGCCGCTAACATAGCCGACGATACACCAGCAATTCCGACCAGAGCGATCAGGATTCCGTACAAGTCCGGCTGCCCCATGTTTCGCGCTACTTGGATGCCAATGTAGGCGGCTGGCCAAGTAAGAACTACGTAACGAAGTATTGCGATATAGAGGCCAGGACGCCCTCTGCCCATTGCCTCGAACACCGGCCGACACAGCAAAAAGGGTGCGAACATCAGCGAAGCAATCGGTACCACCTGTAAGCCAAAAGCAGCGTATTCTGCCGTCAATGGAGATTCCGAGAGCCAGGCGGCCAACCGGTCTCCCCACAACCATACGGCAGGCGTCATGATGCCTATAGCGTAGATGATGGCGACGACTGCGGATTGTTTCAGGCCTTGGTTTAGCCCGGCACCGTCGCGCTCGCCGATGCGTTTAGCGGCAAACGGCAACATAGCAACACTAATTGCGATCATCGGCATAGCTGCGAACGTCATGATTCGGTAGTAAATAGAGTAAGCGGCAATGGCCGATGTTGAATCGGGGCTGCCAGCGAGGAAGCCGTTGACGACGGCTGTCTCGCCTGCCATCAGGATGAAAGTGATAGATGCTGGGACAGCCAGTGCCAGGATTGGTTTGTATGGGTTGGGGTCTTGGTCAAGGTTGATGTCACTACCCTCGGCAAGGCGACGGGCTTCGTGGTCACTCGCCTTTTTCATTGCGTACACGAGCCCGGCAATGCGCCCGATGACGGTCGAGAATGCTATGCCGAAGATGCCCCAGCCGAAGACAAATAAGAAAAGTGTGTTAAGCGCCAGATTCGCAACGTTTGACCAGATTCCAGCCCACATAGTCGAGCGCGTGTCCTGGTGCGCTTTGATGATCGAATCAGGTATTACCGACCAAAACTGCGTAAATGCCGAGCCGCCAATCAAAACCGTCCCGTAGATGCGAAACGCCTGCAGTGTCTCCGTATCAAGCTGAATCCCTGGAAACCACTCATTGAGCCGTGGTGTGACAATCCAGATGGCGATCCCAGCGAATAGGAACATTGGAGAAACGAACCAAACCAATCGCCATGCTGCGCTCAGATACTGTTCAATCTTCTTGCCTTCGTGCGCACCGATGCTGCGTGATAGAACTGATGTAAGGCCGGTCGAGAGGCCGATCCAGAAGGCGACCATCACGAATTCGAAAGTGAAAGTTAAGCCGATCGCAGCCACTGCAGCATCACCGATTATCGCCGCGTAGATTGTGTCGACAAAAGTAAACGCCGATCGCATAACGAACGACACCATCAAAGGTGCTGACATCCAGAGCACAGATGGACTGCGGTCGCTTTGCGTCGGGTCGGTCATTATTCCGCGAATATAAGTCAAGCTTGNNAGNCGGNATTGTACCCGAATCNTTGGNCTTGGCNTNTTGNTNTATCCTTTNGATGATGGTGANNACAGCCCANTCCGAAACNGGGANTCTNCGCNCGGTGCTGGTCAGACACGCNCGCGATGCNTTTGGCAGTGCGNAAAAAATCGCCGCGGAATGGAACGAGCTCGATTACCATGCANCTCCAGATTTCGATCGGGCCGTTGACGAATTCGATCATTTTGTTGAGCTCCTTCAGAGTGAAGGTGNCAACGTTATTTTCGCCCCGGGGGAAGTTGGNGCAACTCTGGATTCGATCTACGCACGTGATGCGGCAATTATCACAGACAATGGNGCTGTGCTTTGCGCGATGGGCAAACCGCAGCGTAGCAANGAGCCTCAGTANCTTCAGCCNATATTCGCAGGGGANGGNATCGCGTTGCTGGGTTCAATCTNGGGTCAAGGNCTTCTTGAGGGCGGNGATGTTGTTTGGCTCCCAGGCAATCGGCTTGCTGTTGGACGANGCTANAGNTCAAACGACGAGGGATTNCGTCAGCTCCGCAANCTGACGCAAGANGTNGTTGAAGAAATCGTTCAAGTTTCTTTGCCACACTGGCATGGTCCNNACGANGTNTTCCATCTGATGTCNATTCTTAGCCCGGTGGGTNANAACGCTGTGNTGGTCTATGCACCNTTGCTNCCAGTGGCNTTTCGTCTTTGGCTNCTTGANCGNGAGTTAAGACTTATCGAGGTTCCNGACGAGGAATTCGCNTCAATGGCTTCNAATGTGCTTTCNGTGGCGCCAGANAAGTGCATCGCACTCGAGGGCAACCCGGTTACTCGGNCGCGGCTTGAGAAGGCNGGCATTGAGGTGCTGGTGTACGACGGCACAGANATCTCTAGAAAGGGTGAGGGNGGCCCAACCTGCTTAACGCGTCCGCTAGTTTGGGAATNACTTGCCTTNGTAAGNTTNTCCNGNNGCTNAANNGCAAGTTNCGGGNNAGCTTGCGTCTNCGGGGTNNGGNGCAGAGGCTTNNNAGGGAGCTGATACTAGCTTTCTGAGNTTTTTCTGCCCCGGTACCCGGCAACCCGGAGAACCGCATCATGAGTCCCGAAGNCCCNACNCNCAACATTGNTAGCTGGCAGGCTAGCGACCCNGAAANCTTAGCTGAAACTAAAGTCTTTTCNTTNCATCGGAAGTGGGTNNCATCGTCTAACGACCCNAGTCGATGCGGCGAATTTGTCTACCTGGATGCGCCTGATTGGGTAAACGTCATCGCATTGACGGCGGACGATCGTGTNGTGCTNATCGAGCAGTTCCGTCATGGCATCNAAGAANTNACNCTGGAAATTCCTGGTGGTAGTGTCGATCCNGGCGAAGCGCCGCTCCATGGTGGCCTAAGNGAATTGCGGGAAGAGACTGGCTACGATGGGGTCGACGNTCGCATCATNGGCGTTGTGGCACCGAACCCCGCCATCATCAACAACCGTTGTCATACCGTTCTGGTTCGCGGTGTCNAGGTGGTTGGGCCCCCNCAGCTTGAAGGTTACGAAGACATTCATACCAAACTTGTACCGCTGGTGGATGTCCCTGACCTGATCCGATCAGGGNCAATTTGCCATTCTTTGGTCATCGCTGCGTTCCACCACTTTGATCTGAGAACGGGTGAATGAGTGCCGTCGGAGATTTAAAACAACAACTTGGTATCGTCTCGGACCTGCATGCGGCCACAGCTGTTTTGGAGTGGGACCAGGAGACCTACATGCCACCCGGTTCGATCGAAGCTCGGGCGGAGCAGCTGACAACGTTGGCACGGTTGTCGCACGAAAAGTTTACAAGCGAGGCAATCGGACGGCTTCTCGAGGCCGCCGCTAGAGAACTCGGCGNCGNTCCGTTTGACGTTCAACATCCAGACTTTGGTGGTGACGACGCCAGTCTTGTGCGTGTTGCCACGCGCGACTGGAAGAGGGCCACCAAGATCCCTGCCGATCTTGTCGCCCGACTTGCGCACGCCTCCTCGATGGGACAGCAAGCATGGCAACAGGCTCGCGAAGCGTCTGATTTCTGTGTCTTTGAAAGCCATCTCCAAGCGATCGTTGAACTGGTCTGCGAAAAAGCTGAGGCGCTGGGTTACAAGGACAGGATCTATGATCCGCTCCTCGCAGAATTCGAGCCCGGTATCTCGACGGTAGAAATCGAGTCACTGTTCGCGACACTTCAGGAACGTCTTCTCCCCATCGTCCAGGAGCTGACCGAGGAAACCTTCCCTGGTGGAATCANCGATCAAGNTTGCGAATCTCCGCCCGCGGCACAGTCCNAGATCGCNTTGCCGCCACTGGACCAAAGTTTTGATGCGGCGGCCCAGTGGGATTTTGGCGTTGCCGTTATGGAGGACTTTGGTTTTGACTTTGAGCACGGCCGACAGNANCGCTCGGCNCATCCTTTCACGACTGCCTTCTCAGTCGCTGACGTTCGCCTGACTACACGTATCCACGAGGATTTCCTGCCCGCTGGCCTGTTCGGTACCCTGCACGAATGCGGCCACGGTCTCTACGAACAGGGTTTNGCCCCTGAACTTGCCCGCACACCGCTTGCCGACGGTGCTTCACTCGGTNTACACGAGTCACAGTCACGCCTCTGGGAGATCCTGATCGGTCGCAGTCGNCCCTTTTGGANNCATTACTTCCCGAAGTTGNGCGAAAGCTTCCCGGAAACNCTNGACGGNATCGACCNTGATTCTTTCTACCGGGCGATTAATGCGGTGCGACCCACCCTGATTCGCGTTGAGAGCGACGAGGTCACCTACAATCTCCACATCATGTTGCGCTTCGAGATCGAAAACGCTCTTCTGGAAGGCCGCGTAGCGGTCGAAGACCTGCCGGATGTTTGGAACGACGGCATGGAGCGATACCTGGGGATAGTTCCAGACTCCGACGCTAACGGTGTGTTACAGGATATCCATTGGTCAATGGGCGCCATTGGCTATTTCCCAACCTACACACTTGGCAACCTCATCTCGTCCCAGCTCTTCACTCGCCTCCGCGAGGACATCCCGGACCTGGACGAACAGACAGCTGGCGGTCGTTTCGGCCATCTTCTCACCTGGCTCCGGGGAAACATTCACCGCCACGGCCGCAAGTTCACTGCCTCGGAGTTACTTGATCACCTGGATTGCGGCCCACTCTCCGCCGACCCATGGTTAGAGCACATTCGTACAAAATACAGTGAACTCAGCGGTAAGAACCTCTGATTTGTAGGACACCCCATTTTGTTAGCGCCCTCCGTTGCGTCTATTGCTGGAACCTCCCTTGCCGCCGCGGCGCGGTGCTACCAGAGGCGCGCGCTCCTCGAGATGCGCGTCCATCTTCAGGTGTGGCACACCTTCGAGCAGCCACGCGGGTGCCTCGGCGCCTTTCAAGTGATGGTCGAAGAACTCGCGCATGCGGACCGTGTAGTCCTTCTGGTTGGCGGGCACCCGTAGGCCGTGGTTCTCGCCGACGTACTGCAACATGACGACATCCTTTCCAAGTCGTCGCAACGTGTTGTAGTACTCAATGCCCTGGTTCCAGTCGACGGCCCCATCTTGATCATTGTGTAGGATGATCAGGGGAGTCTGTACTCGGTCGGCGAAAAAAACCGGCGAGTTACGGATATAGGCGTCAGTGGCCTCAAGGTAATCGCCGGTGAAGCGGCCCTGGGAAGACTCAAAGATCGCCATATTGCCGCCGCCCGAATTCCAGTAGATTGAGCTGTACATGCTGATCATGTTGGTGAGCGGCGCGCCTGCCACTGCAGCAGCGAACTTATCCGTTTGTGTAACCAGGAACGATGTCTGGTAACCACCCCAGGAATGGCCGTGTAAGCCGACGTTGTCGGGATCGATGACGCCGGTATCGATGGCGGCATCGAGCGCTGGAAGGACGCTCCATACCGCCGACATGCCTGGATCGTTGATCTTGTAGGTGATGTCGGGCATCAGAACGGCATAGCCGTTGCTGGTGTACACGGACTTGTTGAAGCCGTTGGCCGACGGTTGGGTGAATTGGTTCAGACCCTGTGACAAGCGCTCGTAGATATAGACGATGGTCGGATACTTGCGATCGGGGTTGTAATCAGCCGGTAGGAAGAGCGCCGCCTGCAGCTTATCGCCGTTGTCAGACTCGTAGTCGACTAGGCGCGCTCCCGCCGACCAGGCGAGCTCGGCTTGCTGCGGGTTAGCGTCCGTGTGCCGCTCGGATGTCGCGAACGAAAAGTTTGTGACGTAGTAGTCGGGATAGCTGTCGTTGTCGGCACGTGTGTAGGCGAATATGTTGGCATCCTCTGCCTTCATCAGGCCCGCGTACGCTACGTCGTCCCACAACAGCATGTCCACACCGGTCGAATTGGCGGCAATGCGCCCGATGCCGGATTTCTTAGTCCATTCGCCATACGGTGCCAGATACTGGTCAACTGCCAGGTCGATACCTTCCTCGTCGGGATCGATGCGCAAGCGACGACTGTAACGGATCTGGTTTTCCTTGCCGTTGACCGTCAGGTTGATGCCCTTGTCGCCGTGAACGGCGACCTTCCAGATGTCCCAGTTGTCGTACAGAAGCACATGCTGGCCGCCGGCCACCCAGCCGATGGGGCGAATCGGCGGATCGACGACGTTGTGGTCGTCCTGTGTGTTGATGAATGACGTGTCGACGTTTTCCGTAATGTTGTAGTCGTTTCCAGTGCCGAGCTCGTAGGTATAGTAGTCGCCGTCCTCGTAGTAGAGCAGGTGGGTTCCGTCTGGCGAAATACCGTTGTACCAACGCACTTGCTCCAGCGCCATGGTGCGGTCACCAGTATCGACGTTGATTACGTGGATGTCCTGGAAGCGCTGGCCGTTGAGATTGCCCATCAAACTGTAGCGGCTGTTGTCGTTGGCGATGGCGTACTTTCCTTTGGGCGCCATCGTTACGTTGCGCACATCGTCGTCACCGAGGCGCACGAAACGATCTGCGCTGATGTGGTACACGGCCAGGTAGTTAAAGTTTTGATCCCTGTTTTCCTGCACCTGCTGCATCGACTGCAACCGATCGTCGCGCCAGTGCCAGATGACAAGATCGGGTTTCTCGGACTCGGACTCATCACCGCCGGCGTCGCTCGCTTCAGCACCACGCCTGCCCTCGTCAGGTTCGTCATCGCCTTGCTCCATGCGCTGTTCGGCCTTTTCGGTCATCTCGGCCTCGACGATGCCGAACACCAGGCTTGAGAGGTCGTCGGTGAATGACGGGGCCCGGTTGGCGGCAATCGTCATGCCCTGGGGAAATGAATTGTCCTCGAGGGGGTCGTAGACGACCTTGGTGGGTATCTGGGCGGTCATGTTGGTGAATGCCACAATGCTGTAGAGCGGGTCTTCGTAGTCCTCATCGTCGATGCCCTTAAGGGTTGTGAGGCCGTCTCCCTCATCGGTCCAATTCAGGCTCTGGTAGCTTGCGGTGCTGCTTTCCAGGGGTATTACGACGCCACTGTCCATTAGGCGGATCTGCACGCCGTTGCTTGCGTTGCTCTCGGTGTCGACCAGCCAGGCCAGTCGGCTACCCGATTCGTCGAACTCGAACTCGGCGACGTTACCGATGTTCATTTGCGTACCGGTGGC
Organism: Acidobacteriota bacterium; assembly: GCA_002722645.1. Lineage (GTDB taxonomy): Bacteria > Acidobacteriota > UBA890 > UBA890 > UBA890 > UBA890. Next base: position 38,585 of record PBML01000011.1, on the reverse strand, counting down.
GAGTTGCTGCAGGATCAGGTCAGCCCCGCGTGACCGGTCGTTATTGTTGTTGCCTCCCGCTCTGCTACCGCCGGGGCGTCCGCGCCCACCGCCAGGTCCGGCGCCGGTGGCCCGACCCTCAGTACCTCCCGCAGCATACTTTTGCATGGCAATCCATTCGGCATTTTCGCCCGAAAAAGCGAATCCACGGACCTCCTCGATCTCAGTCAATTCGCCAGTGGTCAGATCGAGCAGGCCGAGCTTGTTGCGCTGTGGCGGACCGTTGTTGTCGGGGCGGTCCTGGTTGAACTCCGGATAAATAGCGAACCCCACCCAGTGTGAATCATCGGAAATTTCCAGCCCGCCGCCCCCGAACCCCGCGCCACCAGAGCCTGCAGGGAAGCGATACTCAGTTTCATTTTGAGTACTGCGGACGATGATTTCTCCGTTGCCTTCTGCTGGCGCCAACCGATACGCGAACCAAGAGCCATCCGCAGATAGCCGTGCCCCACCGATGCGCTTCCAATCCATGATGTCCTGTAACTGAACGGTTCGTTGCTCGGATTCCTGAGCAAGAACAGTGCCCACGGGCGACATTCCAGGGAGTGCTGCCAAGGCTAGTGCAGCGGTCAAAACAGCAATCAATAGGGTATTAAGAACTCGTGGGCTCGTCATCGGTGCGGCTCCAGTGGTCGAAACACAGTTTAGTGACGGTGTTATGAATTTGCTGAAAATACGCTCACGCAGTGGTGAGGCCTCAGGAATGCTGAGACTTATGAGGCCTCGTTGTCAAGGACCGTGAAGAATGAGAACCTTTGATCGNTGCCAGCGGNGTNGCCCTGCCCATGTTTCATGGCCTCGGAAGACCTTGATTNCCAGCCTTGACGGCAGAGGTATTGAGGTGTGACCCTCCTGGTGGCCCTTGCAATTCTCCAATGGNTGGGCTGCTCGAATGTCAGTAATTTAGNCTGTTTGTAGTTTCCATGACCCGTGTGACGACCACTGGTGCGTACCGGGCGTCTGTCGTCCTCGCGGGCCNCCCGCGTTGTNGAACAAGGGATTTAATTTGCCACTTGGTAACAACAGTTCAGAGCGCTTAGTTATCAGCAGCCTCCTGGAGAAGGTCGACCGCCAGTTTCGCTTGAACTGNATTCTCGATCATTTCTCGGTTGCCGTTTGCTTTGTGTTTGCAACGCTCCTTACCGTCAAGATCCTTGGCATGCTTGTAAACATCTGGGCGCCACCGACACTAATTGTTGTTGCGACGTCAGCAGCGTTTTTGATCGTCTTTCTAATCGGAACCCAGTACGGAGCCCGACACCTTGGTCAGGCCGCTGCCGTTGCCGACGACGCCGGCAGGCTGAACGATGAGCTTAAGAGTGCTTATTGGTTCATGCGGCAGACTCACAACAACATTTGGACAGATGCTCAGGTTCACCGCGCCAGCCAAACAGCACGTGGGCTGAAGGCTAAACGTTTGGTGCCAACGATTATTCCGCAGCGCCTCTGGATCGCGGCAATGTTAGGCGGCGTTTTGGTTTCGCTACAGCTTGTTCCTCCCGGTCCACCATTACTCGCTTTTACCAACGTATCCGTTGACCCTTCAAGCCTTACTGAAGCGCAGGAAGAGCAGTTCGAGGAGATTCGCAATCTAGTTGACCAAGCGCAAATACTTGAGGAGACGACCGCCGAAGAGGATCAGATCAGTGCCGATGCCCAGGAGCGACTTGAGGAGGCGATGCGTGCTCTTGAGGCTGACCAACTGACGATGGAGGAGCTTCTTCGTGAGTTGCGAGAGGCCCAGAATTTACTGGAAGAAGGCAACCTTGAAATGAGTGCCATGCAAGAGGCACTTGAGGATCTTGCCCGGGATCTCGAGGGTTCCAGTGAATTATCCGAACTCGCGGAAGCAATGAAGAACCAAGATCTTGCAGAAGCAGCCGAGATGATGCGGAGGCTTGCTGAGCAGCTTTCGCAAATGGATGGCCAGCAACTCGCTGAGATGGCTGAACAACTGCAGCAGGCGGCGCAAGGTGATCAGGCGAGCATGGAAGAGCTCATGCAGGCGCTTCAGGAAGCTGCCGAGGCGATGTCGGATGAGCAGGTGGCTGAGGCTATGCAGGCGATGCAGGAAGCTGCCGAGGCGATGGAAGGCATGTCGCAACGTATGGATGCTCAGGAGATGATGAACCAGGCGGCGCAGCAGATGCAGGCAATGCAGCAGTCAATGTCACAGGAACAGCTCGCTCAGCAGATGATGTCACAGCAGGCTATGGCTTCTGACCAGGCGGGCGAATCACAAGAAGGTGCTATGGCGATGCCGTCCGATGAAGTACAAAAGACTGCTGCGAGTGGTGACATGGGCAATCCGTCGCAAGAGGGTGGGCCAGCAGGCCACGCGACGAGTGATGCAATTGAGGATGCCGAGATGCAACTTGGTGCCCCAACGACGCTCGAAGTTCAGCTTGAGATGGAAGTTCTGGCCGACGAGGAAGAAAGCCCTGAAGAAGCACCCGATCCCGAAGATATTTTCCAAGAATCAAGTAGACAAGAAACGGCCAGAGTTGAGTACCGAAACGTTCGGAGTCTTCAGAATTACGCTGAAGGTTCGGCATTGGGCGTAGAGCAAATTCCCTGGCGTTACCGAAATCTCGTGAAGAGATATTTCCTGGCCATAAGGCCGCGTGAGAACCAATGACGATCGAAATCGAAGACCGAGTAACTCTGTTTACTGACCAGTTCACACGTGTTCGCGAGGAAATCGGCAAGGTTATTGTCGGTGCGGAGGAGATTATTGATGGTACGTTGATTGGCCTGCTCGCCAAGGGCCATGTTTTGCTCGAAGGCATCCCCGGGATCGGCAAGACGAAAATCGTTGCTACCGTGGCAGACGTTCTGCACTTGAATTTCTCTCGAATCCAGTTCACCCCGGACCTGATGCCTGGTGACATTGTGGGATCTAACGTGGTGCACGAGACCGATCAGGGGGAGAAGGTTCTCAAGTTCGAGAAGGGTCCAATTCACACCAACATCCTGCTTGCAGACGAAATCAACCGTGCCACTCCGAAGACACAGTCGGCGCTACTTGAGGCGATGCAGGAGCAGACGGTCACCGTTGGAACCACGACCCATAAGCTGGATCCACCATTCTTCGTTCTTGCGACGCAGAACCCAATAGAATTGGAAGGCACCTACCCGTTGCCCGAGGCCCAGATGGACCGCTTCTTCTACAAGCTGCGGATCATGTACCCGGAACCCGAGCATATGCACGAGATCATGGACCGTACGACGAAGCGCGAGGAGCCGATTGCTGAGACCGTNCTTGGCCGTGACGAGATCCTGGCGATGCGTGACACAGCGCGCGANATTCCGATTGCGCGCCCGGTGCAGGACTACGCCATACGATTGACTTTGGCTACGCACCCGGACACGTCGCATGCTCATCCAATGAGCAAACAGTATGTGCGCTACGGGGCCAGCCCTCGCGGTACCCAGACGTTGGTTGTCGGCGGCAAAGTAAACGCGCTCCTTAACGGACGCCTCCACGTTTCATGTGAGGATATTCGCTCGATGCTGCTCCCAGCACTACGCCACCGAATGATGTTGAACTTCGAGGGGGAGGCTGAGCGCATCGATACGGACGAAATCCTCCATGCCATTATGAAGGACACGCCGGAGCCTGCTGAGTAACTTACGAGATCTCGACCCCACTTCTCGAATGATCGCCTTGCTCCGGGAGAGTCGCAGCGCAATAGGTCATGGCTGAATCGAGCATACTGTTCGACGACGAGTTCATGAAGAAGCTGAACTACCTGAACATCGTCTCGAAACACATGATTCCCGGTCACCTCCATGGTGAGCACCGGGCGAAGAAAAAGACCGATTCGGGCATTGAGTTTGCTGACTATCGCCAGTACGTCTCGGGTGAGGACACGAAGAACGTCGATTGGCGTACATTTCTGCGCCTCGACAAACTCATTCTCCGGATATTCGAGGAGGATGCAGATCTACCAATCTATATCTTCTTCGACTCCAGTAAGTCGATGGATCACGGCGACCCGTCTAAGTACGATTTCGCCCGTAAGATCGCTGCTGCACTCGCCTACATCGGACTTCTGAACCAGGATCGTGTGAGCCTGGTCGGTTACGCGGATGGCATCGCCGAAGAAATGTCAGCGAGCAAGGGCGCGGCCCAGATCTGGCGTGCTTTTAATTTTCTCGAATCAGTCCAGGCTGGCGGTGAAACTTCGATGCTCAAGGCGTTCCAAAACTTTTTCTCGGCNCGTCGGCGTCGAGGCTTGGTGGTTGTCGTGTCTGATTTCCTGGACGGGACCGGTTGGAATAAGGCATTCGATATGCTGCGCTATTACAGGCAGGANCTCTTCGCGGTGCACGTTTACAGTGCCGATGAAGAGTGTCCAGACATGCCCGACGAGGTCCTTCTCGAGGACTCCGAGTCCGGCAAAACTGAACGTATTAAGGTGACGCCAGGCCTACTTGATGCCTACTCGGAGATGTTTGAAGAGCACTGCGAGGAAGTCAGTGGATATTGTCGGAAGAACGGGTACGGCTATGTGCGGACTGATACCGAGTTGTCGTTCGAAGATCTGATCCTTCGAGTCTTCCGGCAGGGAAGGTTCCTCGGATGAGCTTTTTGTCGCTGAGCCCCGCGATGGCTGGTTTGCTACTTGCCGCGACGACGGCGAGCGTCATCGTATTGTACTGGCTCAAGCCGCCGCCTAAGCGAGTCGTCGTACCCTCTAGCCTCTTGTGGAGCCGCCTGCTGCGGGAAAAGAAAAAGAAGACTTTTCTCGACCGATTGCGCTGGTGGATTTCACTGATGATCGCGATCGCCATTGGGTTGTCCGTAGCGACTGCCTTGGGACGGCCTGAAATCGGGTCCGGGGACAACGAAATCCGGGACATCACTGTGGTGATCGATAACTCGGCCACTATGGCGACACGGAGTTCGGACGGCTATACACGTTGGCAGCACGCCGTTGCCAAAGCACGCGAGCTGCTAGGGCGGGGGAGTGGCAGCGGGAAGTTTCTGGTCGTTGACACAGCTGGCCAGGCACCGCCAATCGAGGCGTCTGATCGTGGGAGCGCCCTCGACATTCTCGATGGGCTGAGTGTTTCACTTGGTGGGGAATCCCAGTTCCCGATGCTTCCGCCATCTGANGGCGANCTCTACTTTATCTCCGACGGCGTGATGGTCGACGAAATAATGCCGGAGGCAACCGTCGTTTCGGTGTTTGAGGAGGCGGCCAACGTGGGGATCACCGCCTTCGAAATCCGGTCTGTGCCAGCCTCGCCACTTGAGTACCAAGCGTTCCTTGAGGTTACCAACGCATCCCTGCAGCCCAAGGATGTGAGCATCCAGCTCAGTGGTCTTCGAGCCCAGAAAAATGAAGACGAAAGCGATGCTCAGTCAGGCGGCGGACTCCTGACGCAGCAAGACTCCATAACGTTGCAGCCAGGTGAATCACAGGCCCGAGAATTCAGCTTGTCAAGCTTTAACCGTGGGCCAGTTAAGGTGACGGTAACTGGCGATGCTGATGCCTTTCCGGTTGACGACGAAGCTTTCTCTTTCCTGCCGGTGCGTAACCCGACGGTAGTCGTTTTGGTTAGCCCGGGCAGTGTCTACCTTGAGAGCCTCCTTCTCATCGAGCCGCGAGTTATGTTGGATTTCAAGACACCACAGGAATACGCTGACGGGGTCCCAGCNGACATGTACATTTTTGACCGTTTCGCGCCGANAACGCCGCCNNNGGCGCCAGCATTATTATTNTTGCCGCCNGACGTTCCGTGGTTGACGCCNANTCTNGAGATCATCAACTCTCCGGAAGTTNATGATTGGNACGCTACCCATCCCTTACTGGACTTTGTTTCCCTTCAAGACTTGCGCGTTGATCGCGCCGCTCGGGTCTCGCCTTTGGTCTCGAGTGACGGGTCCGGTGGGCTCGTTGACATCATCGTCGGGAGTCCAAACGCGCCACTTATCATCGCAACGGAGAACCCCCAGAAGGTTNTAAGGGTTTCATTTGCACTCGAGGATTCAAACCTCCCGCTGCAGCCTGGNTTTCCNATTTTTATCAGCAACGCGCTNAGCTGGATGATGGACGAGCAGACCGCACTTACCAGTATCCCGGGCCGCGTAGAAGTGCCGTTGCCGGCGGCTAGTGTCCGGGACCTCGAGGGTAATGAGGCCACCACCTGGCCGTTAGCAGACCGCACCGTTTTCGTGGCTGATGAACCGGGTTTGTACACCGCAACCCGAGGCCCTCGCCGGCTGCGTGTTGCCGTGAACCTGGCCAACCGTGAGCGCTCCGGAGTTAATGCCACAAGCTTCGGGCCGAACGAACAAACCGGTTCAATCTCGCAGTCCGCCGGGGTCGTTCAGCCGTCCGGCTGGGGTGACGAACTCTGGGTTCTGCTGCTAACAATCGCGGCCGTNTTGGTTATCGCGGAATGGTTCACTTACCACAGACGGTTGACGGTATGAGTATTACCCTCTCCCATTACTGGCCGTTGTTACTGCTTTTANCGCTCCCGTTCNTTTGGTGGATTAAGACACGCACGGCANTGGGCCTCTCGGCACCCCATTTGGTGGNAGNGACGNTCGTGCGCATCNCGGTGATCATATTTCTGNCCCTGGCGCTTGCCCAACCGGTCTGGAACCGTTCCGGCAAATGGATCTCGGTTGTGTACGCTTTAGACGTTTCGAGCAGTGTAGATCCGGACTTTGTCGATACCGCGATCGATTGGATCGCAGCATCGAGTGCACGGGGTGCCCCTGCGCATGCTGGCTACGTTGCCTTTGGCGGCTCGGCGCGGAGCGTCGAAAGCGCTGAAGCAATCCGATCGGTTCCGGTATCAGCTGACGGTGCTGATCGCTCCATCGATCGCAGTGCCACGAACCTTGAGACTGCGGTTACCCAAGTCTTGCGCACGTTCGATCCGCGTTACCTCAAACGACTCGTATTGATCAGCGACGGTAACGAAAACAGTGGTGACATTATGAAGATCCTTGGCCGCGCCCAGGAGGCAGGCGTGCGGATCTTTACCATGCCAGCGACAGTCCGGGGCGCTGGTGACAGCTGGATCGAAACCATCGACCTTCCACAGGGCATACGGGAGGAAGAGCCGATATTGGCCACTGTNCAGGTCTTTTCAAGGGTNGCCACGACGGCGACTATCGAGTTGCTTGGTGACAACGCCNCACTGGAGACAAAAGCGGTCGACCTGNAGCCTGGCCTAAACTCGATTGACTTCGAAATTAGACTCATNGGCGAAGGTCCAGTCACGATCTCGGGACGCTTGCAGACCGTCAACGACCCGTTTCCGCAGAACGACCTGCTGCTCCAGTCCATCACCGTNGGCCCGCAGCCGCGNGTTCTATATGTCGAAGGGCGCCCTNCCAGCGCCCATTACCTGTACGATGCTCTGACCAGCGAAGGGATGGAGGTCAAACTCGGCCAGGTTCGTGACCTACCGACGTCGCCTGAAGACTATGAGCAATATGATTTAGTNNTAATCAGTGACGTTTTGCGTAGCCGCCTNAACGATGCCCAGATGTTGTCGNTTCTCACCTGGGTCCGGGACTCCGGCGGTGGATTTATTTTTGCTGGGGGCGAATCGAGTTACGGCGAAGAGGGCTATTCAGATACCCCAATCGAAGAAACCTTGCCAGTCTGGTTCCGGGTGAATGAGAAGCGTAAGGATTTGGCGCTGGTCATTGTCCTCGACAAGTCGTTCAGCATGGTGGGCCCCAAAATTGAACTATCCAAGGAAGCGGCCAAGGCGGCGCTTGACCTGCTTGAGTCCACGCACCGTTTTGGGCTCGTAACGTTTGATCACAGCCCCTACTGGACTGTACCGCTGCAGCTGGCGTCTAACAAAAATCGCATAAACGAGTACATCAGCAGCATCATTGCTTCGGCCCACACCAACATCTATCCGGCACTCGAAAAGGCCTACGAAACACTCGTTGAGACCGAGGCAGAGGTGCGTCACGTGATCCTTCTCTCGGATGGTAAGACATACCCGGACGACTACGAGACTCTACTGGGGCGTATGGCTGAGGCTGAGATCACGGTCTCGAGTGTTGCGGTGGGGGAAGAGGCCGACCGAGAACTGTTGGGCAATATCGCTGATTGGGGTGACGGCCGTAGCTACTTCATCCGCGACGCGGCGAGGGTACCGCAGGTTTTCATCGAGGAAACCCAGATTGCCTCGCAGTCGACGTTGATCGAAGAACCCGTAGAAACCACTATTACCAGTCCAGTCGAGGCATTCACCGGCATCGACCTGATGGACGCCCCAAGTCTGAAAGGCTACGTCAGTACGCAGGCGAAGGACACTGCCGAGGTTCTTCTCGAGTCCGATGCTGAAGCGCCTATTCTGGCTCGTTGGCACTATGGCTTAGGCAAGGCGGCTATATTCACATCCGACGTAAAGAACCGTTGGGCGGCTGATTGGATCGAGTGGGAAGGCTACGGCAAGTTTTGGTCCCAGCTTGTGCGCGAGACGATGCAACGTGACAGTGCTGAAGAGATTGACTTTGAGATCGAGCGCGCAGGTGACGAAGCGGTTGTGACGGTGCGTACAGTGACCGAAGAGGGCGTATTCCGCGTGGGTCTGGAGCCGCGCCTCGAAGTCATCGAACCGGGTGGGTCCGGCGTGGTGCTCGAAGTCAATCAGGTTGGGCCAGGAACTTACCAGGCGAAGCATCCTCTGCTTACCTCGCCCGACTCTCCGTATTTGTTTCGGCTTTCGGCTGACGATGTCGATGCTCAATCACGGGAACTTTTCTACCCTTACACTGACGAATATCGCCTCTACCCGCCGAACACCGAGCTTCTTATAGCCGTTTCCGAGCAGACCGGCGGGAAATTGTTGCCTGAGCCCGAAGAGATTTTCGACGACTATGGTGAAGCGGCTTCGGTGCCCACCTCGTTATGGCCGTTTTTTGCCTCCCTAGCGCTTCTTGGCTACCTGCTCGACATTGCGATGCGACGAGCGCCCTGGTTTTGGCGTTACTTCTCTTCTTCACCATCGCGCGGATAAAGGGGCTGGTTCTTTGGTCCCCCGTTCACGAGCTATCTCCTGGACTGCTCAATGCTCCGTACTTCAGTTTGTTGACACGTGCACGGCCGGCGATCTCAACGGTGACAATGTAGAGGTTGTCATACTCCCAGGCTTCTTCGATTGGGGGCACTTGGCCGGCGCCGAATGCTTCGATTAGGGCCGGCACCGTGTTGCTGTGCCCAGCGATGAGGACAACACCACCTCGGTTGTTGGCCTCGATGAGTCCAACGAGCCCTATGATGTCTGCCGCCGGGTGTTCCCTGGTCTCGAAACCGAGTTGTGCTGCCAGAGGCCGCACGGTAGCCCTGGTGCGTTCGTAGGGTGAAGAATAAATCGCCGTTACATTGGCGTCACCAAGAGTCCTGGCCAGTTCCCTGGCTCTCGCTAAGCCGGAAGTGTTGAGTGGCGGATCGCTGTCTGACGCTCCGACAAATTCCGGATCGCTTGGGCCGGCCTTCTCTGCGTGCCGGACTAGAAAGACGGTGGTTGTCACGGCCTGAACTGCTGGTTCTGATGTGTCTTTGGGAATCGCTCTGGTCGTGGTGTCCCCTGAGCATGCCGCGCATAGCGGCATAACTGCGATGACAATAGAAACAAAGAAATTTCCGTGATCCTTTAGGATTCGCAACACGGGAGTAATTCTAGCAGCTAACTAGGTGTGGAATTGTTGTGCTGCGGTGATCAGGGCCGTTTGAATTAACTACTGATTGCGTCCTCGAGGTTGCCGACTAAACGTGAGCTGAACACCAAGGTGGTGGGTCGTGGAAGGCCTTGCCCGGGGGTTGCGGTCTCGATGGCGATGTTCATAATCAGCCTATGCCTATTGACCGAATGTCCGCCGAGCTTGCGGCGCACCTGACTCAGTTAGAAGACAACGGCACCGCCAAGGGCGCCGAATCCGTGGTTGTTGCCGCCCACCCGCCCGCAGGTTCCAGCGGTCCGCGCTTTAAGCTTGCAGGCGAGGGCGAGCGTGCGTTCATACGGATGAACTCGAATTCGTACCTCGGTATGTCACTGCGACCCGACATTATTGCTGCCGAGGAAGAGGCCGCTGGGCGTTTCGGAGCTGGACCCGGAGCAGTGCGCTTCATCAGCGGGACTTGCTCGCCGCACGTCGAACTGGAAGCAAAGCTTGCTGCGTTCCATGGGCGTGAGGCTGGCATGATCTTCTCAGCCGCATACGCGACGATCATGGGTACGATTACGCCGCTGGTAACGAAGGAGACGGTCATCATCAGTGATGAACTGAACCACAATTGCATCATCAACGCCGTTCGGTTATCACGACCGCTAGATAAAGCTATTTACCCGCACCTTGATCTCGTATCGCTCGAAAAACAGATCGAGAGTGCCAAGGGGCGAGCCAAGCGGGTACTGGTAATTACCGACGGAATCTTTTCAATGCGTGGTGACCATGCCCCGGTCGGCGAAATCATGGAGATCGCGACGCGTCACGATGATGCTTTCGAGGAGAATATCGTGGTCATCGTCGACGACTCTCACGGCGTCGGCGCCTTCGGCGCCACTGGTCGTGGTACCGAGGAGTACACGGATTCGCCACCAGTTGACATTTTGGTGGGCACCTTAGGCAAGGCGTTTGGGATTAATGGTGGCTACGTTGTCGGTAACCGAGTTCTGGTCCGGTTCTTGCGTGAGAGTGCACCATTTTATATTTATTCGAACCCAATCACTGCAAGCGAGGCGGGCGCTGCGCTCAAGGCGTTAGAGATTCTCGATTCGGAAGAGGGCAGGGCGCTGCTCGACAAGCTACGCGCGTTGACTATGCGTTTTGAAACCGGTCTCGTCGATCTTGGCTTCGAGGTCATCTCCGGGGAACATCCCGTAGTGCCACTGATGGTTCGTGACACCGATCGTACTCGGGCACTGGTCAAGCATCTGTACGATAACGGTGTGTTAGTTACCGGCCTGGTGTTTCCCGTGGTGCCGCGTGGTGATGAGGAAATTCGCTGCCAGGTGAATGCCGACCACACAGAAAGTGACATTGACAAGGTTTTGCGGGTATTGGCGGAGGCGCTGGAGTAGCGGAATTTCGGCGAGCGCTGCAATAGGGAGACAGTTATGGCGAACGTGCGGAAGGCTTCGGTGGCCGGCACGTTTTATCCGGCCGATCCTGCACGGTTACGGGATCATGTTGAAACAATGCTCGCGGAAGCCTGCAGTCTGGACGATTCCGGCGCGCAATCTTCTCCGGCACCCAAAAGCGTTGCTACGCCAGGGCCGCTTGCTCTAATTGCTCCCCACGCTGGATACATTTATTCGGGTCCGATCGCTGCTAGCGCGTTCAAAATACTCGAAGCGTTATCACGCCCAATACATCGTGTCGTCGTCATTGGCCCTTCACACTTTGTCCCGTTTTCAGGCGTGGCTCTACCAGAAGCTGAGGTTTTCGAAACGCCGCTCGGCAAGATTCCTGTCGACATTGCTGCCATCGACCGTATCCGCAATATTGATCCGATTGTTACCTGGGACGAGCCGCATCGGCGTGAACATGGGATCGAGGTCGAGCTTCCCTTCCTGCAAACAGTTCTTGGCGATTTCGGGCTCGTACCGTTGGTCACCGGACACTCTACCGCCGAGCAGGTTGCCAAGATTATTGATGCTCTTTGGTGCGATAGAACTATCGTCGTCGTTAGCTCCGACCTGTCCCATTTTCATAACTATGACACCGCTGTTCGCCTTGACGCAGAAACCGCTGACGCGGTTGTCAATGGCCGTCCACAGGATCTTGACGCGCGTAGAGCTTGCGGTCACCTGGCCATCCAGGGTCTGATGATTGCCGCGGAGCGTCTTGGACGCAGCATCACTTTGATCGATCTGCGTAACTCCGGGGATACCAATGGACCCCGGGACGAAGTGGTCGGCTACGGGGCGTTCTTCTCAAGCTGAGGCGTGCGACGAAACTGGCAAACGGGTACGATTCACTCATGCTCGAAGCTGTCGCTCGACGAGTGGAAACTTCCAAAGGCAATCGCTGCTCGCATCAATGCGCTCAGGTAACTCTCTGGGTTCTGACGCTCCTCGTTTTTGCGGTGCCGTCGGTGGCCGATGCTTATGTGGGTCCGGGTGCTGGGATCGCGTTCGTCGGATCGTTTCTGGTCATATTGACAACGATTTTCCTTTCGTTTTTGTCTATGTTGGCGTGGCCTTTCCGGATGCTGATCCGCGCGATCAAGTACCGGAATGTTCCCAAATCGCTGATTAGGCGGTTCATCGTAGTAGGACTCGATGGCCAGGATCCGAAGCTTACGGACCGGTTCATGAAGGAAGGCAAGCTGCCGAATTTCGCTGCGTTGGCAAAGGAAGGTTGCTACCACCCGTTGCGGACGACGTTTCCGTCGATCTCGCCAGTGGCTTGGTCGTCGTTTTCGACAGGCTCCCACCCAGCTCGCCATAACATCTACGATTTCCTTGATCGTGATCGACGTACCTATCTGCCAGTTCTGTCATCGGTGAAGATCGGCTCCGTTGATCGGCGGCTAAAGATAGGCAAGTATCGGATCCCGCTCGGCAAGCCTGAGGTGCGGTTACTGCGCAAGTCNAAATCTTTTTGGCAGATTCTCGGCGAGCACAATATTTGGAGCACCGTACTGCGGGTCCCGATTACTTTNCCCNCCGACCGATTCAAGGGGGCGCAGCTATCGGCGATGTGNGTGCCTGATCTGCTCGGCACACAGGGGACTTTCATATTTTTCACTACCCGTGAATCNGACGAGGTCATCAAGGAAGGTGGTATCCGGGTGTACCTACCATCGGATGGGCCCGGTTCCAATCATTTTGTTACTGAGATTCCAGGGCCTNACAATGACCTCATCGACGGTAGCCCACCAATGAAGATCCCGATCGTTATCGACATCGATCGTGACAACAATTCTGTTGACGTCTCCGTCGATGACGAGCAGTACACGTTAGAGCTGGGTAAGCTTACCGACTGGGTCGAAATCGGTTTTAAAGCCGCCCCCGGCATAACAATTCACGGTATTTGTCGCATGCTGGTCACCGAGATGGAAGAGCATTTTGGTCTCTACATTTCACCGATCAGCTTCGACCCAGAAAAACCGGTGATGCCGGTGTCGCATCCCTCGTATTACTCGACTTACCTGGCCAAGAAAATAGGTAAGTTTTCGACCCTAGGTCTAGCCGAAGATACCTGGGCGCTCAATGAGGGCATCATCGATGACGGTGCCTTCCTCCAGATGACCTACGACATTGACAAAGAGCGCGAGGAAATGTTCTTCGCGGCTCTGGAGCGGCTGCGCAAAGGTGCTCTGGTGTGCGTGTTTGATGCTACTGACCGTATTCAGCACATGTTCTGGCGTTACCTTGAGCCTGGCCACCCGGCGGCTAAAAAGGCCACTTTGGCCAATGGTGGTGCTGAGCCTGAGCACAAGGACGCTATCGAACAGCTCTACATTCACAACGACAAACTCGTTGGACGGGTGATGGAGAAGATCCGCGATGGTGATGTGCTGATGGTGTGCTCGGACCATGGCTTCAACTCGTTTCGACGCGGAGTGAACCTCAACAGCTGGTTACACGAGAACGGCTATTTACATCTTAAGGAAGGGGCCCAAGGTACTGCCGAGTGGCTTCGTGGCGTCGACTGGAGCAGGACCAAGGCCTATGCCATCGGCTTGACCGGAATCTTTCTCAACATAGAGGGACGCGAGGGAGAGGGTATCGTTAAGCCGGGTGCCGAGGCTGAGGCGTTGAAGAATGAATTAGTGATGAAGATCAGCGGCCTGGTTGACGAAGAGACCGGAGAGATCGGCGTACGTGAACTGTTCGACACCCAGAAGCTCTACAACGGCCCATACTTGGAGAACGCGCCGGATTTGCTCGTTGGCTACAACGCTGGCTACCGCAGTTCCTGGGACATGGCCACCGGTGTGGTTGCCGGCAACATCTTCGAGGACAACGTCAAGGCATGGAGCGGCGACCATTGCATCGACCCGCGCATCGTCCCGGGGGTGCTGTTCTGCAATCACAAGATTGACGTTAATGACCCAGCGTTGATTGACATTGCGCCGACTGTGCTGCAGCAATTCGGTTTGACCCCACCTGAGTACATGGATGGGAAAGTACTGTTCAAGGATGTTACAGATGCGATGGATTAGTTTTTTTGCGATCCTGGCGATTAGCGTAAGCGCTTGCGGCGCCGACGATCGTAGCTACGACCAAGGCATGATAGTGATCGGCATCGACGGCATGGATTACGCCTTGTCGCGCAAACTAATCGATGAAGGCCGCCTGCCCAATTTGGCTCGTCTGGAGCAAATGGGTGGCTTCCAAGCACTTGGGACATCGGTGCCTCCGCAAAGCCCGGTTGCCTGGTCNAATTTCATAACCGGACTGGACTCAGGTGGCCATGGTATTTACGACTTCATCCACCGCAATCCGGAGACGATGGACCCTTACCTTTCGACCTCGAAGCCGATCGAGCCCAGCCGTACCCTTAAGTTTGGCAAGTGGGACATACCGTTGTCTGGTGGTGGCATGGAACTGTTGCGCCGCGGTACGCCATTCTGGGAAGTTCTAGAAGGCCACGGTATCCCGACGACGATCATACGTATGCCGGCTAACTTCCCGCCTTCGGGCTCTGCNTACCGCGAACTNTCTGGCATGGGTACGCCTGATGTTTTGGGNACCCCAGGCTACTACTCGTTTTACACCACCATGCCGGAGCGCATCACNGCCAATACCGAGGCGCTTATCGAGCGTGTACNGGNGCGCGATGGCATNGTTGAGGCGGANTTNNNCGGTCCACCNAACCCGNTGCTGATCGAATCCGAGGATCTTAAGGCGCCGTTTACCGTCTATGTTGACGATGANTACTTGGTTGCCAAGATCGTNGTTGGCCAGGAAGAGTTCATTCTCCAACAGGGNGAATGGAGNGAATGGGTACCAGTGGAGTTCGAAATGATCCCCTANGTGNAGTCAATCNACGCNANTGCACGTTTTTTCCTNANGGAAATNCGGCCGGAGTTCGAACTCTANGTGTCCCCGATCAACCTTGATCCAGTTGCGCCGTTGATGCCGATTAGCACTCCGGTTGGCTATGCCACCGANCTTGCAGAGGCAACGGGACGTTTTTACACCCAGGGCATGCCCGAAGACACTAACGCTCTCAATGAGGGAGTGTTCAACAACGCCGANTTCATGACGCAGGTGGCGATGGNCCACACTGAGATCCGCAACCAATTCGANTATGTTCTGAANGAGTTCCNGGGTGGCTTTTTGTTCTACTACTTTGGCAACCTCGATCAGGTCTCTCACATGATGTGGCGGGCGATGGACCCNGAGCACCCAGNACATGACCCTATCGCCGANGCCCCATACGCNAANGCGGTTATNGATCGTTANGTCGATGNCGACGANTTNATCGGCGAAACCCTGGGGAAGTTGCCGGANAATACGACACTGGTGGTGATGTCGGACCACGGCTTCACTTCGTGGCGNCGGGCGATGAACCTGAACACTTGGTTACTAGAGAATGGNTATATCACCCTGATGAATCCACGNCGGGTTACTGGGATTNCNTATTTCGGCAACGTCGANTGGGAAAGNACAGAGGCTTACGCAGTNGGACTCAACGGTGTCTATATAAACCTNCGTGGNCGCGAAGCCAATGGCTCCGTGATGCCCTNAGATCAGGATACNCTAAGCGCCGAGATTGCCGANAAGCTGCTGTCGTTCATCGANCCAATCACTGGNGAACANGCTGTTACAAANGTCTATCACCGNGACGAAGTGTTCGCCGNCGGNGGCTATNTAGATATCGGNCCNGACTTGATCGTTGGCTTCGCCAAAGGTGTGCGCGGCTCGAACGAATCAGCGCTTGGTGAATTCAGCACTGAGATTATTTTTGACAACGATCACCCATGGAGTGGCGACCACTTAATGGATCACGAAACAGTNCCTGGNGTACTGTTTTCGAGCCGNCCGNTGCAACGGGTGGTGACGTCGTTNCAGAACCTTGCTGGTGTGTTGCTTGCAGAATTTGGCATCGAAGNCTTTCCNCCANCCCCNCAGCCNGCGGATACGCAATGACAANTTGGNGCGGGGNTCCCCGCTGTCGTACCTGAAGAGAGAAAGGNGACTATGTTCGGAGGATCCANGATCACACTNAACAAGGACTTGTTGGCAAGGGTCAAGAAGTTTACTGAGATTGCTGGTTACTCGTCGGTGGAGGAGTTCATCTCCCATGCGCTCGAAAAGGAACTCGCTGTCCTTGAAGANGCTGACACTGAAGAAGAGATCAAAAAGAAGCTACAAGGGCTTGGCTATATCTCATAAGNGNCCTGGNGGATTAGCTTAGCTGCCCGAACTAACTATGTGGATAATCAACAGTATCTTTGGGGTGATCNTAGANTTGGCGCTGTTTCCCTTTCGTGAAATGTCGCCNATGATTGGCTTGACTTGCTTTTCGNTCGCNGCGGGNGTCGGGATGCTGTACGTCTTCAAGTGGACGTCCGANCAANAAGGNCTTGAGGANGTCAAGCGTAAGATTCATGCGGGNATCTTTGAAATTCGACTCTTCAGCGATGACATTCNAGCCATCTTCNCGGCACAGCGTGACATCTTCCGTTACAACTTNGTNTACCTCCGNCTAGCGTTNNCTCCGCTGCTGTGGATGATCATCCCGTTCGTGTTGATGGTTGCACAGCTACAGNTGCACTACGGTTANGAAGGGNTGATNGTTGGGGAGCCGGTGATCGTCAAGGTGGCGATNAGTGGAGAANGGGCTGNCGGTNANGGCCTGGNAACAGAAGGTGNTGNCGGCAGCAGCGTTGTCGAGTTGGANGTTCCNGANGGACTCCGCCTCGAAACACCGCGTCTTACCATTCGNTCANTAAATCAAGCTGAGTGGCGCTTAGTTGCCGATNANCCTGGTTCCTATGAACTNGGTATNCGGGTGGGGGANCAAGTCTATTCCAAGAGCGTTGAGGTTAGCTCGCAAGTAGTGAAGCGTTCGCCTATTCGCACCGACCGTTTNCTNGACCAGTTGCTGTNNCCTGGNGAGCCTGGTTTCCCCTCNGGNGCTGCGGTAAGNGCGATTGAGGTGCTATACCCCGANCGNNAAGTNAACTTTTTCGGTTGGGACACTCACTGGNTGGTCCCGTTCATNATCATNNCAATCATTCTNNCGTTCGNCCTCAAAAANCCNCTCAGGGTCACTTTCTAGTCTGTGATNTGCCTGGCGTCGCAACCAGCTTCGGACNTAAGATAGNCGTTTCCNAGCTGTTATAGTTGNGATCTNCACTGTCTTTCCGACCCCCCCTCCGANTTGGCGNTTGAAATGAACCTGACTGTCTCGAAGAAGCTNNCNANCGCGCTGATTTCAGCGCTTTTTGTGNTTTNCACTCTCCTNNTAGGGCCNAGCGCTTTTGCGCAAACCGGGAGAATCCCTGATCCGCCNGNNGGGGCGTGGACTTTCCCGGCCAATCCGGTCGATGCGGCAGTTGCGCCACTNGACGCGGTTATGCCGGTGGACCCGTCGATTATCATCGGCGANCTTCCCAACGGAATGCGCTATTTCATTCGCGAAAATCCCTATCCNGCGGGCCGNGTGGACCTACGCCTCGTCGTTAAGGTGGGCTCCCTGCTTGAAGATGATGATCAACTCGGCATCGCCCATTTTGTNGAGCACATGTCGTTTAACGGCACTGAGCGCTACGAAAAGCAAGAGTTGATTCATGCGCTGGAGTCATTTGGAATGCAATTCGGTGCTCATATCAATGCGTACACGAGCTTTGACGAAACCGTCTACATGCTGACGATTCCGGCGGATGAGGATGTCATCGTTGATACCGCTTTTGAGATCCTTGAAGACTGGGCCAGTGCCGTTGCGTTTGAGGATGAAGAGATCGACAAGGAACGGGGTGTCGTCATAGAAGAGTGGCGCCTACGGCTCGGCGCCGGCACCCGCGTTAACGAAATTCAATTNCCAATTTTGTTTGGAGGGTCACGGTACGCAGAACGGCTGCCGATCGGAACCGAGGAGAGTTTACAGAACTTCACCCACGCTGCGGTTAAGCGTTTTTACCAGGATTGGTATCGACCCGACCTTATGGCGGTTATCGCATCGGGTGATTTTGATAAAAACGACATAGAACAGCGCATTATCGACGGTTTTAGTAGCTTGACCAATCCTGACGGTGGACGTCCACGCCTCACCTACGACATCCCCGAGCATGCCGAAACACGGTTTGGTGTAGCCACCGACCCTGAGATGCAGGTCGAGCAAGTGCAAGTGTTTCATAAAATGCCAATGCGTCCACAAGGAACGCATGGTTCTTACCGAAAGACAATCGTCGAGAACCTGTATGGGAGCATGCTTAATCGTCGCCTGCGTGAACTTTCACAGTCTCGCGAAGCCCCGTTTCTGGGTGCTGGCGCCTCACAAGGGATGATTGTGCCAACCCGCGAGGTCTACATGATCGGGGCGGCGGTCGCACCCGGTGGCCTTGAGAAGGGTCTTGAAACGCTGCTCAAGGAGTCCGCCCGTATCGCCCAGCAGGGTTTTACCGAGACCGAGTTTGAACGTGAGAAAAGTTCTCAATTGCGTTCATTCGAGCGTATTCATACCGAGAAGGCAACGCAGCCGTCGGAAATGTTTGTGGAAGAGTTCCAACGCGCGTTTCTTGAAAATGAATCAGTGCCAGGCATCGACTACGAGTGGGCGTTGTACCAGAGATTCATGCCGGAGATCACCCGTGAGGAAGTCAACGCTGTTGGCAGTAGTTGGGTGTCGAGTGATAACCGGGTCGTGTTGGTAACTGCTCCCGAGAGCGCAGCTGACACCCTGCCCAGTGAAGAGGATCTTTTGGCTTTGCTCGACACCGCTGGAACCGGCGAATTGGAAACATATGTCGACACGGTAACTAATCGGCCACTACTCCGGGTCGTCCCCAGTGGGGGGGCGATCATTGAGCGGAAAGAATATCCCGATGTCGGCGTTACCGAGTGGGAGCTCGGCAACGGAGCCACAGTTGTCTTGAAGCCCACCAACTTCCGTCAGGACCAGGTTCTCTTTCGTGCTATTAGCCCGGGTGGAACTTCCCTGGCTGACGACGAGGACCACATCGCCGCGTTGTCAGCAGTCAACATGATTTCGGCGAGTGGTTACGGCAGTTTCAGTCCGCGCGAGATTACCAACATGCTGTCCGATAAGGTGGTCGACGTCTCACCACGTATCGACCAGCTTTGGGAGGGTTTCTCTGGCGGGGCCTCTCCGCGAGATCTGCAAAAACTTTTCGAGCTCCTCTACCTGAAGTTTAATTTTCCACGTGCCGATTCTTCGACCTTCGGTCTGATTACCGATCAGATGCGCGCTAGTTTCACCAATGAGACCAAGACCCCCGAAGAAATGCTTGAGGAAGAGACTCGTCGCACCCTGACTCAGGACCACTTCCGCCGTCGCAGCCTCAGTCTCGAAATTATTGGGGAGATGGACATCGACAAGTCCTACGATTTCTATGTTGACCGATTTGAGGATGCCTCAGATTTCACATTCGTGTTTGTCGGCAATTTCGATTTCGAGACTATGGAGCCACTGGTGCGAGATTACATAGGCACTTTGCCGTCGACTAGTCGCGAGGAAACATGGGCCGATGAGGGAGTTCGCTACCCGACCGGTGTCATTGAAAAGACTATTCATGCCGGCCTTGAACCCAAGAGTCTCACTAATATTTGGTTCACGGGCGTACCGATGGATTTCGCCGACACTGTTGCTGACGATGAGCAGTCGTCAAGCACTCTGGCGATGAGTGCGATGGCCACGATTCTGGAAGTTCGTCTGCGCGAAACCTTGCGCGAAGACCTCGGTGGTACCTATGGTGTGCGCGTCGGTGGGCGGCTTAGCCGCATTCCACACCCTGAATACTCTATTTCAATTTCTTTCGGCAGTGATCCTGAGCGCGTCGAAGAACTTGTTGGTTCCGTGTACAGGGAGATCGAAGAACTTAAAGAAGCAGGCCCAACTGAGCAGGAAATCGCCAACGTGAAGGCGCAGCGTCGCCGTTCCTACGAAACCAACAGCCGTGAAAATGGCTACTGGTTGCAGCGTCTCGTTTCTACCTACCAAGGAGACCGTGACCCGATTGGCCTAAGCAACTACCTAGAGTCACTCGATATGATTTCTGTTGGGTCGGTGCACGAAGCTGCTACCAGTTATTTCGACTTTGGCAACCTAGTCCGGATCACCTTGATGCCAGAGGAAGCACGCTAGTTATTCCGCTCCCATGAACGGATAAGTGTAAGCGCGTGCCGGGTCGAAGGTTTCCTTCACCGTTCTCTGTGAGATCCAGCGGTTCAGGTTCGACATCGAGCCAGCCTTGTCATTGGTACCCGATGCACGGCCGCCACCAAAGGGCTGCTGGCCAACTACGGCACCAGTGGGTTTGTCATTGATGTAGAAATTGCCGGCTGCATGGGTCAATGCTTGGCTCATCTTGACGATGTCCCGGCGGTCATGGGCAAAGATGGCACCGGTCAAGGCGTAAGCACTTCCCTTGTCGCACAACTCGAGCGTTTCGTCCAGATCACCGTCGTCATAGATATACACGGTCATTACTGGTCCAAAGATCTCTTCGGTCATCAGTCGTGAGTTTGGATCCTGGCTAGTGATCACAGTTGGCTCGATGAAGTAACCAACCGAATCGTCACAACCTCCGCCAGCTACCACTTCGTAATTACTGTCATTCTTAGCTTCATTGATGTACTCACTAATGTCGTTGAAAGCGTCCTTGTCGATGACAGCGCACACAAAATTGCGGAAATCGAGCGGCGAGCCCTGCTTCATCTCAGCGAGCTGGTTCTTTAGATCTGAACAGATCCCCGGCCACAATGACTTGGGAATATAGGCGCGGGAAGCAGCGGAGCATTTCTGCCCCTGGTATTCGAATCCAGCTCGGATGATCGCGGTCGTTACGGTGTCGGCGTCCGCCGAGGGGTGAGCAAAAATGAAGTCCTTGCCACCAGTCTCACCAACGATACGCGGGTAACTACCGTACGTTGNCAGGTTGTCGGCCATCGTCCGCCACATTGCCTGGAAGGTTGCCGTCGAACCAGTGAAGTGGAGCCCAGCAAGATTCGAACTGGCGAATACCGGATCCCCTACAGAGCGGCCCTTGCCGGGCACGAAATTGATGACGCCTGGGGGCAGGCCAGCGGTTTCCAGTACTCGATATATCAAGTAGTTGGATAGTAGCGATGTTGATGAAGGTTTCCACAGCACTGCGTTACCCATGATTGCGGGGGCAGATGGCAAATTGCCACCAATAGAGGTGAAGTTGAAAGGTGTGACTGCGAATACGAAACCTTCGAGCGGTCGGTACTCAATGTAGTCCCAGATGCCAACGTCCGAGTTTGGCTGAACTTCGTAAATCTGCTGCATGAAGTAAGCATTGAAGCGCCAGAAGTCGCATTGCTCCGCAGCGGCATCGATCTCCGCTTGGTATGCAGTCTTACTCTGTCCGAGCATGGTTGCCGCATTGATCGTGTCGCGCCAAGGACCAGCCAAAAGCTCGGCGGCCTTTAGGAAGATCGCTGCACGAGATTCCCACGGCATCAGCGACCATTCCTGCCACGCCTCATGTGCTGCTTCCACTGCTGTAGCAACATTATCTTCGCTGACCTGGTGACAGACGCCGAGCTTGTGAGCGTGATCGTGGGGGCAAACAACGTCGATTGTGTTACCGCTACGGATTTCTTTGCCGCCGATAATTGCGGGAATGTCATACTCCTCGGTCAACATCTGATCGAGGCGTTTCTTTAGGTTCTTTCGCTCTGGGGAGCCAGGTGCGTAGTTCAGGACTCTCTCATTGGAGGGTTCAGCAATCCGGACAATGCCGTTCACGGGCTTACTCCTTGGGTACTTCGAACGCAGGGGTCCCTGCGAGAATTCCATAGATGTTAAGGAAGAATAACAAAGGACGTACTTGGTATCAGGCGTCTAAGGAGAGGTTTTCATTGACGGTCGATTGCTGTGCCATGTCGGCATGCTTCGTCCTATTGAGTCACCCTCTCGACCTACCCGTAGCTGCACAACCACGACTTGAGGCGGTGGGCCATTCGGGCATATTAGAGGCGGCCACTTTCCTGGTGGCCGCCATCTTCCAGACGGCGAATTTACCAGTCGATTTCGTTGGATATAGCTTAATTTCGCGCTCTACAACGGCCGATTTGGATACGCGATTGTGCGCCACATGTGTGCCGATGGGCTGTTGTCGTAGCCGATGCCCTCGGGCGGCTGTTTGAAGTTGCGGCCAATGATGTCGACGAACTGATCGAGGGAGACTCGCTTGCCTTCTTCGAAGGCGTAAGTGTCGTTCACCGTAATCAGGCGGGCTTCCATGTAGTACGCGTGACCCTTGGCGTGCTCGTACGCCTGCTTGATGTAGGGCTCCGGCACGTAGTCTTCGCCGAAGATGCGGTTGTACATTTCGGGATACTCATAGCCGACCGACTCGTCGGGGTAGAAGCGCAGAGGAGCATGGTAGCGAATGCCCCAGCTGACGCGTTCATCGACGTAAGGTTCGATGAGCTGCGCACCCCACCAACCGTGATCCACCTTGATCAGGTTAAGCACGACGTCGTGCATAAGGCAGGCCATGATCGTGCGCTCGGGTTGTCCCGTCTCCAATGCGTGTGTTGCGCTTTGTAGAACGTGGTTTGCCGGAGCGAAGCGTTTCTCGAAAAACTCTACCAAAGTCGGTTTGTCAGACATCGGAGCAAACTCACGGGCCCTCGGCATAAATAAACTACCGGTGCCGCGCGGTGGCCTCGGGTTTTCCTGCTGAAGCTCTGCCAGGGCAATGGCCTCGCCGTCGGGCATATAAAGGACCGGCTCGGCTCCGTCGCGCGCAGCAATTTCTGTGTCGAGCTTCTCTTCCATGTAGTGCTCGAGCGCTTCTGCCTTGTCCTCGGGAGACATAAGTTCCAGAGCACCCACGCCCAGGGTCGCCAAGAACAATCTACGATCAACTTCCATGAGGCTCTCCAGTTTCAACGTTGTCGACAAGATTCAANTCANTCTACTGGAGCATCCTCTTTCGAATGGGGGATGTCTGTCAACAGGGAAGTGGCAACCCGTTGTCATATCTTTGGGTGAAAGCGTTGCCAGAACGGAATTACAAATCGTCGTTGGTTACCGTATGTACCCGCTGCGGGCCCGGACTTTCTTGGGATTGCCGTCGATGGCAACTCGGATTGAACGCCACGTGCCGGGCCGTGGTGGGTTCTGAGGCGCGTAGTGCAGCAGGTATTGGTGCTTCACGTATGTCGTAATATCGGTGGCTGAGGCCTGGATCCAGCCCGTNGCGTCAACGTAACGGCCCCACTGACGTGGCCGTTGGGCGAGCAGACCGCCTGTATAGCGCACAATCTCCGGAAGTGTTTGTAAGCGGTTAACTCGCGAGGGGGTATTGCGGATCTGGGTTTTTCGCTGGGAAAGAACAACAGCGTGGATCGTTACGCCGACACGATGAATATGCTGCTGCACCATCAGTTCGCCTGCATTGCTGGCGGTGTCGCCATCTGCCCCGATGACCAGCAGTGAACGCTTCTCGTAGGTAGAACGTTCAAGCGTCGACAATCCAAGCTCGACGGCATCGTAAAGGGCCCGGTCGGTAGCTTGCCAGTAGGTGCTGTCGGCGGAGGTGAAGGTTGAGACCACTTGGAGCTTGTCGACGGTAGGTTTAGTGAGCATCGTTACTTTTGAGCCATAAGTAGCCAAGAAGATTTCATCGTCTGGCCGCAAGCTGTTCGAGGCTTGTTCGATTGCCAACCGGACGCCTTCCGCATACGGTTCCATCCCTTCACTGATGTCGACGAGAATACCGATTGCTACCGGGTCTGCGTCCGAGACAAAAAACTCCACTGAGTGATCCTTGCCTCCGTCTTTAATCTCGAAACTCCCCTTGTCCAGGCCGGTCACGAAAACACCCTCCTCGTCAATGGCTACGACCGGCACTCGTACCATCTCGACTGAGGCATTGAAGCCGCCACCGCGTACTTGTGGCGGCTGAGGTGACCAAGCAATGGTTTCGGATGGCAGGAAAGCGTTAAAACTCAGCAGCAGCAGTAATGAGCTGCGTGTCGCGGCACGCATTCCCTGGTTATTATGCGCATACCACATGTATGACTCCACGCAGGCATGGAAGATCATGGCGATGTGAAGCCCTGATAACGATGATGCTCGAATATCAGCGCCAGTCAAGCATGTACTCTACTCGCCGCATGTGACAAGGCAAGAGCATATAGCGCAGCACGAGGAGTGTTTTGAACGGATGACACCATGTGTTTGGGCAGCTGGGGGTGTAGTTGAACGGCAAACGCCTGAGGGTTTACGTATAGCTGTGGTCCACCGCACGCTCTACGAGGATCGCGATGGTCAACCGGGGGACTGGGTGTTGCCTAAGGGCAAGATGGAACCTGGAGAGACGCTCGAAGAGGCAGCTCTTCGCGAGGTCGAGGAGGAAACCGGTTGCACCGCCCAATTGGCCGGGCCGAGCTATCTTACGGAGTATTCGGTGGGTGGTATGCGCAAGTTGGTTTCGTTCTTTCGGATGGAGTTCATAGCCGAGGCAGGTGAGTTCGATTCATCCGAGGTCGCGCAGGTTGTGTGGTTGACGCCGGCCGACGCTCTGGAGCAGCTAACCTACGAAACCGAACGACAAGTCGTTCGCGATGCTTATCCCGGCCTGTTGATCCGAACGTCGAGCTCCCGCTAATCTGGCGGCGGCTTTGCTTTCACAACGGGAGGCCGACGAATTGGTTTCAACAACCTTGCTGTACACGAGGCGGGCATTTCTATCTATCTCCGTATCACAATCCTTGGAATTCCCTTCTCGTTCATCTCTCGCTCGAGGGCCAGGACGCGTTCGTCGATCAGTGCGTCGTAGGTCTGGACGTGCTCGGCGTGGGCCGAGGTCGCCTCGTCGACCTGGCGAAGGTGCGTCGCGGTAGGGGCGAACGGGGAGCCTTCGATGTTGTTGTAGGCGCCGGACAGCAGGCCGTTGGCGTGGTCGTGCTGGAAGGCGACTATGCGGGTCTCGTCGAGGAGCTGGGTGAGCTTTTCATGCAGGCTGTCGTCGAACGCTTCGACATCCTCCATGGATGCCTCGAGCGCCTCGAGTTCCGACCGCAGCTCGCCGATGGCACGGCCGCTGGCGCCGAATTGGACCTGCAGGGCGCGAATGCGCACGATGGCGTCCCAGCGGGCGAGGCGCTCTTCCTCGGTACGGACGAGGTCGGCGTCCGGGTCGACCATGAGGGTGGTTACCGCTTCGTTGTCGCCGACTTTAACGGTTACCTGGTAGGCGCCGGGTTGGGCAAGGGGGGCTCGTCCGCCTCCGCGTCCTCTGCCCCTGCCACCACCGCGCCCACCCGCATTCCCCTGCTCCAACGGCCCATGTCGAAGATCCCACTGCACCCGATGCAGGCCTTCGCGTGCCGGCCCACGTAACTCACGCACCAAGTCTCCATCGACATCGCGGATCGTGATGGTGGCGCGGGTGTTGCCGCGATCGCCTGGGGCGGCGGCGCTGGCCTCGTCGCCCGTGTCAGCTATGACGGGTTCGGTTTCAGCGTCACTCGCCGGGTCCTCTAGTTGTGCCGCCAACGTGGCCCCGACCAAATAACTGATCGTCGCCCCGTAGGGCGGGTTTTCCGCCACCCAGCGCTTTTCGCCGAGGAACTGATCGTCTGTGTACACCCGGTAACGAAAGGGCACTGCGTCCTCTACCGAAAACAGGTGCAGGTCCTTCTCGGCGACCTCGGGCGTCAGCTCTTGTAACGGCGAGATGTCCATCACGAACGCGCTGCGGCCGTGCGTGCCGGCGATCAAGTCGCCCTCTCTGGGATGAACCACAAGATCTGCAACCGCCACGGTCGGCATGCCGTTCATCAGGCGCATCCAGCTCTCGCCACGATCGAACGATACGTAGGCGGCAAACTCGGTGCCCAAGAACAGCAGATCCGGGTTCTTCACGTCCTCGCGGATCACCCGAACCGGCGCATCGTCGGGGAGATTCGCCGCGATGCTCACCCAGTGCTCGCCCCCATCGCTCGCCATGTAAACGTGCGGGGCGAAGTCGTCGTTGCGGTGCCCGTCGAAGGCTGCGTAGGCGCGGTCCTCGTCAAACCGCGAGGCGATGATTCGCGAGACCCAGCGTTTGCCCTCGAGCCCGGGAAAGTACTCGGTTAGATCCGTCCAGTTCGTCCCGCCGTCCCGCGTCATCCAGACATTACCGTCGTCGGTACCGACGAACAGCAGGTCGGGATTGATCGGGGACTCAGCAAACGCGCTTGCCGATCCGACCTTCTGTGGCTCGCCGTCGCGAAAGTCGGGCCGTGAACGCGTGTAGGTGGTCAGATCCGGGCTGATTGCCTCCCACTCATTACCACGATTGCGCGACCGGAACAGGTGGTTGCCGCCCATGTAGAGCGTCGCTGGGTCGTGATACGAGATGTGGATCGGAGTGTCCCAGTTGAAGCGGTAGCGGTCATCGCCGTTCGGCGCNTGTGGTTGGATGCGGGTGTTTTGCCCGGANCGCTGGTCGTGGCGAATGAGGCCTCCNCCCTGGGANTCGGCGTAGACGATGTTNGGGTCGGTGGGATCGATGCGCACTTGGAAGCCGTCGCCGGTCATCACCTTGTACCAGTCGGAGGTTGTGATGCCGATGCTGTTGCNCGTCGCCGACGGGCCGGCCCACGACATGTAGTCCTGCACACCGCCGTAGATGTAGTAGGGATCCCGCATGTCGACGTCGATCGCGTAGAANTGCCCCAGCGCCATCTGGTTGAGAAAGTCCCAGGTCACGCCGCGGTCGTAGCTGAAGTACAGGCCACCATCGTTGCCGAGCACCAGGTGGTCGGGGTTGGCCGGGTCGATCCATAGATCGTGGTGATCGACGTGGACGTTCATGCGTAGGTTCTCGAAGTTCTCGCCGCCGTCATCTGAGACGGCCACAGAGCCGCCCAGCACGTAGACGCGGTCGGGATCGGACGGATCGACGCGGATCTGGCTGTAGTAGAAGGGTCGCGGGTTAATGCCGTTGACCCACTCGAAGCTCTCGCCGCGATCGGACGAGCGAAACACGCCGCCGTCACGCATTGTGCGCGGTGGGGCAGGGTCGGGATCCGCCGGTATATCGGGATCGCGCGGCGCGCCGACGCTGGTGGCCGTCTGCACAATCGCGTAGACGATCTCTGGATCGGTCTGCGACACCGCCAGGCCGATGCGGCCCTTCTCGCCCGGCGGTAGGCCGCGGGTCAGTTCCTTCCAGCTGCGGCCTCCGTCGCTTGTCTTGTAGATGCCGCTGCCGGGGCCGTACATCGTCTCCGGGTTGCCGCCTGAAAAACCGTCGCGCTGCACCTGGTAGGCGGCAGCGTACAGCGTCCCTGAGTCTCGCGCGTCCATCGCCAGATCCACCACACCGCTGTTCTCGTCGATGAAGAGCACGCGTTCCCAGCTTTCGCCTCCGTCGCTTGTCTTGTAGACGCCGCGCTCCTCGCTGGCGCCCCAGAAATGGCCGAGCGCGGCCACGTACACGGTCTCCGGATCGGTCGGATCTACAAGGATGTCGCCAATGTGGTGGGAGTCACGGAGCCCGAGGTTCGTCCAGCTCTCGCCACCATCAGTCGACTTGTAGACGCCGTCGCCCCACGAAACGCTGTTGCGCGCGTTGTTCTCACCCGTGCCCACCCAGATGATGTCGGGGTTGGTCGGATGGATGGCGATGGCGCCGATGGAATTGGTGCCTTCGTGATCGAAGAGCGGCTCGAAGGTGACGCCATTGTTCACGGACCGCCAGAGGCCTCCCGTCGCTCCGGCGATGAAGATCGTGTACGGGAACTCACCGGCTACGTCGACGTCGATGATACGACCGCCGGCTCCAGGCGGGCCGACAGAGCGCCAGCTGAAGTTTTCGAGGAGGGATTCGTCGAGTTGGGTGGACTGGGTGGCGCCGGACGCGCTGGGTAGCACCGGCGCGGCGATAACGAGACCTAAACACAAAAGGAAAGAGGCTTTATTGATCATCGGTACGCTCCTTAGGGAATTGTGGCTCCGGCAACTCTAGGCGGCGATGGTGGCGGTGACCAGAGGGCGAGCCTCTTAGCCGGAGCCCGCAGTGAAATCGGTGGTGCTTTCGGTCGCCCGAGTAACTAGCCGATCTCGCGAACCATCAGGTTTCGCGAGCGCACCTTGATCCCGCCGCTCGAGGTTTGCCGGGTCACTCAGACCAGGTCGTCGGCGACGGCATGCGGGGCGAACCCCGCACCCCGGATGTAATATCCATGTTTAGCAAACATCCCCACGCTCGTTCGAGAGGAGATCATCCGTGAACCACGACACCGTCGGATCCGGCAGGCGCTTTCAGTTGATCGTTTTCACCGTTGCCCTGGTGGCGATGTTCGGTGCCGCCTACGCGTTGCCGGTGCTGCAAGCGACGGGTGGCTCCCCGGCCACCGTGGTTCTGCAGGCGGCGAATTCACAGGACGCCGAGACGGCTGAAAAGCGCGCCCTCACCGCCGACGACTACACGAGCTGGCGCAGCATCAGGGGCCAGCAAATCTCGGACGATGGCAAGTGGGTGGTCTATGGATTGCGGTTCGACAACACGCGGGCCAATGAGGCCAAGCCTGTGCTGTTCATTCTCAATCTTGAGAGCGGNAACGAGGTCGAGGTCGAGAACGCCACCGGCGGCGAGTTCTCTAAGGACTCGCTGTGGATCGCGTACAACATTGACCCGAGCGGTGGAGGTGGGGGCCGTGGTGGACGCGGTCGGGGCGGCGAAATCGAGGAAGCGCAAGGGCATCGGTTCGGCCAGGGCCGTGGCCGAGATGACAGCGAAGACGAGCGGCGGCGCACAGAGCTGCGCAATCTCTCTACTGGTGATGTGCGCTCGTGGCAGGATATTCAGTCGTTCACTTTCTCGGCTGACTCAACGCATTTGATTCTTCGCCGGAACCCGCGCGGTACCCAGACATTGGTTGTCGTTGAAGGCCAGGGAGGGGGAACCGGTGACAATAGGCCCGAAGTCCCGGGCGGCGTCGACGTAGTCGTTCATGATCTGACGACGGGGCGCGACCAACTCCTTGGCAGCGTTGGTCACATCTCTTTTAATAGAGACGGTGATCTGCTCGCTTACACCGTCGACGCCGTGGTGCAGGACAGCAACGGCCTGTTCGTCCTCGATCTTGCCAACGGGCGGATAAACCCACTCGACAATGGAGCGGCGACCTACAGCCGGCTGACGTGGAACGAGGAGGGCACCGCACTGGCGGTGCTCAAGGGTGAAGCGGTTGGCGACATTCGAGAGCGCGCCAACGTCCTGATCGCGTTTCCCGACGTCGGCGCGGCGATCGGTGCTGGTGCCGCTGATGGGGCGCTGGCGGCTCCCGTTGTTCTCGATCCTTCCGCCGCGGATGGCTTCCCCGAGGGTTGGGTGGTCAGCGAGCGCGGCGCGATGAGCTGGAGCAACGACAACACGCGGGTCTTTTTCGGCATGAAGGAACAGGTTGCCGACCCAAGCGACGACGAAGAAGAAGGCGACGACGTTGCCAACGTCGACATCTGGAACTCCTCCGACGAGCGCATCCAGTCGCGGCAGATGCGGCAGGCCAACACCGATCGAAACTTTACCTACCGGCAGGCATTCGATGTTGCCGAGGGCAGCTTCATCGAGCTGGCCGACGAGACCATGCGCGACCTCGAGATCGCGCAGGAAGGCAAGTGGGCGGTCGGTCGCGACGGCCGCGCTTATATTAGCGATTTCATGCCGGCCACCGCCGACATTTATCGTGTCGATACAATCACCGGCGATCGCACGCTGATGCTCGAAAACCACCTCATCGGCCCGCACGTGTTCGGCATCTCGGCCGATGGCCGCTACTACCTGTACTGGGACAACGACGAGGTACAGGCCTACGACCTCGATGCTGGAACAAGCAGCACGCTAGGTGGCGGTACGGCGCCCAGCTTCAGCAACATGGAGTTCGACCGCGCTGGTCCCAGGCCCTCGTACGGTGTTGCCGGCTATGCCGAGGACGGCAGCGGCGTCATCATGCAGCACCGCTACGACCTCTGGGTGCTGCCATACGATGGATCGGACGCCCAGAACCTCACCAACGGTGTCGGTGCAGACAACGACATCCGCTTCCGCTACGTTCAGACCGTGCCTGACGATGAGCCCGGCGGTGGTGGGCGTGGCGGCGGTGGGCGCCGNAAGATCGATCTTTCTGAGCCGATCACTCTGTCGGCGTACGGCCAGTGGACAAAGCAGGCAGGCTTTTACGAGCTCGACGGCGCCGATTTGAGCGAAATTGTCTACGAGGACGCGTCGTTTTCGACGCCACGTCGCGCCGCCGACGCCGAAACGTTCCTGTTCACGCGCCAGACGTTCGTCGAGTTTCCGGACCTGCGTGTCTCCGGGCCGGACTTCGCCGACTCCCGTGCGATCACCGACGCCAACCCGCAGCAGGCCGAGTTCAGCTGGGGCCGCCGCATCCTGTTCGACTTCGAGAACAACGACGACGTGCGGCTGCAGGGCATCTTGGCGCTGCCCGACGATTACCAAGAGGGCGAGAAGCGCCCGATGATTGTCACCTTCTACGAGAAAAACTCGCAGAATCTGCACCGCTACTCGTCGCCGTCGTACATGGGCGGCATGGGCTCATCGCCGATCCAAGCGGTGAGCGAGGGTTACCTCACGATGTTGCCCGACGTCCACTTCCGCACCGGCGCCTCGCATTCCGACATGCTTGAGTGCGTCGAGGCCGCGGTGCGCAAGGTAATAGAAATGGGCTACGTGGATCCGGAGCGTATCGCCGTTACCGGACACAGCTACGGCGGCGAGGGCGCCGCTTTCATCGGCGTCCGCTCGGACCTGTTCGCCGCCGTCGGCATGGGCGCCGGTGTGACCGATCTGTACTCGGATTTCAACCAGAATTGGGGCTGGACGTACGACATCGACGGCGGCAGCGGCAACAACGGCCACGGCTACTATCTGTTCGGCCAGGGTCGTGAGGCGGTCACGCCGTGGGAGAACCCCGAACTCTACCGCTTCGAGTCGGCGATCACCCATGCCCCCGACGCCAAGCAGCCGTTCCTGATCATGCACGGCACCGACGATCCGACCGTAGCTTTCCAGAACGGCCTCGGCTTCTACAATGCCCTGCGCCTCAACGGCAAGACCGCGATCATGCTCGCCTATCCGGGTGAGGGGCATGGCCTTCGCCGCATGCCCAACCGTCGCGATCTGACCATCCGCTACTTCGAGTTCTTCAACCACTACCTGAAGGANGCGCCAGCGCCGGAGTGGATGACGGAGGGCGTGTCTTTCTTGGATAAAGTTGGGAGATAGATGACACGTTTGGCACNGTGTGGGATCGGGCTTCTGGTTGTCGTGTTGTTNTTGGTTGCTTGCAACCCTGTAAATCTCCAGCCAGCGGACACCATATTGCATGGAGGCAATATTGTTACGCTCGATTCCGGGTTACCGGTGGCCGAAGCAGTGGCTGTGCGCGGTGGTCGTATCGTAGCGGTTGGTAGCGATGCCGAAGTCCTGTTGTTCAGTGGCCCCGAAACTGAGGAGATCGACTTGGGTGGCCGCAGCGTCATTCCAGGTCTTGCTGACAACCACTTTCACGGTGTCGGTGGTGGGGACGGGGTAGACCTTTCGGAGGCGCGAACGCTTCGGGAGGTGCTCCTGAAAATCGCCGACCGCGTCAGTGATAGCGAACCCGGTGACGTCATCCTGACCAACAGTGACTGGCATGANGGGCAGCTCGTAGAGCAACGATTGCCTTTGCGTGACGACCTCGACACCGTAGCTTCCGATCACCCTGTTGTGGTTGTGCGTGGTGGCCACGAATACGTGCTCAACAGTTCGGCGCTACGTTTCTGGGGAATCGACGAGTCGACACCTGCACCGGAAGGGGGCCGTATTGGCCNGTATCCTGACGGACGCCTGAACGGAGAGCTTGTCGATCGTGCCAAATCATTGGCCCAAGTCTCACGGCCNCCGGGGGGCCGCCGGGCCGCAGGTGGTGACAGGCTGCAAGCTCTTGCTGAGGAGCACCGAGAGCTCAATGCTGCTGGGTTGACCAGCGTGCGATACGCAGGTGCGTCCCCAGCCGTCTACGAGCAGCTCAGAGAATTACAGCGTCGTGGTGAGCTCACGGTCCGTGCGAGCGTTCTATTTCGTGTGCCTTCACAACCTGAACGGGTCGACGAGATACTTTCCGGCTGGAGCGTAGGTCCGGACGATGGCGATTATTGGGTCCGCGTGAGCGGTATCAAGCTTGGCGTCGACGGTGGTTTTGAGGGAGGCTGGATGACAGAACCTTATGAAGAGCCCTGGGGCGACGGNGGGACCTTTCGNGGNTTGCAAACGGTACCGAGNGACGCGTACGTCGGGACGGTAATTGAACTCAACCGAAAAGGTTGGCGTGTTGCCACCCACGCGGTGGGTGACGCGGCGATCGATCTCGTTCTTGAGGCCTACGGTGCTGCTAATGCCGACCGTNCGATTACCGGCCGGCGTTGGGTCATTGAGCATGCCTTCGTGCCTCGTTCCGATCAGTTCGATCGGATAAGAGAACTCGGAGTGCTGATTTCNGCACAGGATCACCTATATGTTGCCGCCCCAAGCCTGGTCCATTACTGGGGCCGGAAGCGGGCTGAATGGGTGACGCCGGTACGAGCTTACCTGGACGCTGGGATTCACGTCTCCACTGGAACGGACGCCCCGGTGATTCCCTACAACCCGTGGTGGACACTCTTCCATTTCAGCACCCGTAACACGATCAGCGCTGGGATTATGGGGNCAGACCAAGCGGTGAGTAGGGAAGAGGCTCTGCGGNTAGCCACGGTCGANAACGCCTNCCTTACTTTCGAGGAAGNATCGAAAGGTGNNCTAANGGTNGGTATGCTGGCCGATATGGTGGTGCTTGAGGATGATTTCCTGACTANTNCNGACGANGGCATCGAGGATATGCGTGTGCTTTGCACCATCGTCGATGGANGAATCGTCTANCGCGATCCNGATTGGTAGGGNCAAGCTAAAGCCNGAAGAATCCNGGAAAGAACTATTCCTGACGAGTGAGCCNGTTNCTTTCCTCGANNACCCAAGCTGCGATCGCCCGNACCTGCTCGAGATCTAGTTCGGCNCCNAACGGCGGCATGCCTTGGCCTGCACGCTCGCCNGCTAACACGATTTGCTGATAGCGATCGTAGATTTCTGGTTCGGAGTAGCGCAGGTCGGGGAGCGTCGTCCCGCCTCCATGACACTGCGCGCACCAAGTATTAAAGAGTTCAAGTCCTTGGGCGAGTGTGGCTGTGTCTGGCGTTTGCTCGATTTGGCTGGGAGCTTCTCGTTCCGGTAGCCGCCCGGCTGAGACGGCTGCTTTGTCACCGCCGAGCGCAAAAGCAAAGATCTTCCCCTCGTTTCGTGATCGAACAGCGAATGCACCACCCCAACCAGCCATTACCGCGATGTACTGTGTTCCATCGATTTCGTATGAAACGGGTCCCGCGAGAATGCCCGTACGTGCCCAGCTTTGCCACAACATTTTCCCGTCGGTGGCGCGGTAGGCGATGAAGTCACCAGTGGCGGTGCCTTGGAAGACTAAATTCCCAGCTGTCGAGAGCGTTCCGCCGTTCCAGTAATTGTCGTAATCGACCTGCCAGACAGGTTCCTGGGCGACGGGATCCCAGGCAACAAGATGGCCGTCATCGGGAAAGGTGTAGCCTTCTAGGCTACGACGCGTGCGCGCGGCTGCTAGCCAGGTATTTTCGCGAAACTGCCAGCGTGGTAGGTGCTCCCAGGCGATTGCGTTGTCCTGGGCCGGTATGTAGACCAGCCCTGTGTCGGGGTTAAATGACATTGGTTGCCAATTGTGGCCACCGAGTTGAGCTGGGCGGATAAAGGCAGCTTCGTTCTCATAACGGGCCCCAGGAATTTCGATGGGCCGACCGGTTTCAGGATCGATACGATCGGCCCAGGTCACCGTGACGTAGTTATCAGCCGAAAGAAACTCGCCAGTCGCGCGATCAATGACGTAAAAAAAACCGTTCTTCGGCGCCTGCATAATGACCTTGCGCATTTCGCTGCCGCGCCCGTCAGAACTTGGAATCGAAAGGTTAGCGAGAATCATCTGTTGGGTGGCGGTGTAGTCCCACGTTTCCCCCGGTGTGGTCTGGTAGTGCCAAACATAGGTCCCGTCGTCGGGATCAAGCGCGACGATTGACGCGAGGAATAGATTGTCGCCGCCGCTTGGGTCGCGGTGTTGCTGATTCCACGGGGAGCCATTGCCGACTCCGATATACAGAAGATCAAGCTCGGGGTCGTAGGCAAACGAATCCCATGCAGTCCCGCCGCCTCCTGCCTCCCAAAGGGTGTCGGGGCCCCATGTTTCAGCAGCTAGTGTCATGGCCGCTTCATCTGGGGGCATTTTGGGTGTTCCGGGCGCCATAAAATCGCCGGGAATTGTGTAGAAGCGCCAGTTCAACTCACCGGTTTCCGCATCGTATGCTGACACGTAGCCACGNACTCCAAACTCAGCGCCACCATTGCCAATAATTACTTGGCCTTTGACGATGCGTGGCGCCCCGGTTACCGAGTAGAACCTATTCTGGTCAACGGTCATCGTTTCCCACACCGGCTCTCCAGTATAGGTGTCTAATGCGATCAGCCGGCCATCAAGAACTCCGACATAGACTTTGCGGTTATACACAGCGACCCCACGATTGACGACGTCGCAGCAGGCGATGCGGTCGTAAATCTCGTCAACACCGGGATCGAAGCGCCACAGTTCCTCCCCCGTAGCAGCATCAAGTGCAATCACGATGCTCCACGAGCCACTTGTGTACATAACTCCGTCGATGACCACTGGCGTCGCTTCCAGCCCGCGATCCGTACCGGTTTCGTAGCTCCAAGCGAGACCGAGCTCGTTGACGTTACCCTCGGTGATTTGATTGAGCGGTGAGAAACGATCTTCCCCAGGGGTTCGGCCATTCGAAGGCCAGTTAGCCGGTGGTGTTTGCATCGAAGAAGCCAGAAGGGGNGAGAGTTGTTCATCTTGCCCGGTAAGGCCTGAACCTGAGAAGCCATCGATCGTACAAGCGGATCCAGCCATAAAGATCGCTAGCAGGAGTGTGAGGGTCGATGCCCAGCACGTTGGAACAAACTGCCCCATGGCAGGATTTCGTGTCTTCATGGGTTTCTCCGGATGGATAAGGGCAGGCAAAAAAGTCTCAGTGTGGCCGGACCGGTTTCAGTGGCAAGTGCGACCGGCTGATAATTTTTTCATTAATTGAAAACAAAAAGCTTTGCCAGCATGGGTAAAACGATATCTTATCTGTCATGAAGACCACGATTCCGACCTAAGGTAAGGTTGTACTCCTTCAAGTCCTAGGGAATCCCTTCCTGATTATTAACGAAGCGAACTATTTAGGTGAAGGAGCTGACAGTCTCGGTAACGAGCCATTCGCTGATTCTGGTTTATGGAGCGTCATAATCGAGCAACCATTTCTCTAGATGAATGGCGAGGGAAAGGGAGATTCAATGGATTGGCGGCCTGATTCATGAGCGGTTTAATAACTCGGCGTGACCTCCTGTCGACTGCTATGCGAGGTGGTGTCGGCATGGCGACAGCGGCAGCGATTCCTGGGTGGCTACCCGCAAGAGAGCTTGGTAGCGGAGAGAGAAGTCGCAATCGGTTGTCCATTCAGGCCGGCGCCGAGCAGCTCCGTATAGTGCCTTTTGATGTCGAGTGGACTGAGGCTTTCAACAAGCCGATCGATCAGGGGTTGAACGGACGAGTAATCCACAAGCTCGCGGCTCTGACATCCGACACCTTGATCACGCCCAATGAGCATTTTTTTGTTCGTACGGCGAAGCCAGCTTTGTTGGGCCCGACGGACAACTGGAAGATTACTGTTAGTGGATTAGTCGACGAGCCGACGGATTTGACGCTCAATTCACTGCTGCCTCTAACTGAATCTCAGGGTGTACACCTGCTCGAGTGTTCGGGCAATCCGCGGCGCCGAAGCTTCGGCTTAATGAGTGCTTGTGAATGGGGAGGAATTCCCGCTGTGGACTTGCTTGAGCTAACACGGCCGCTCTCCAGTGCTACAAGGGTGTTGATCGGTGGTTTCGACAAGCATACGAGCCGTGGGGGCGGCGTGCCTGGAGCCAGCTGGGTCTTCGATCCTGGTGATCTCGAGGCGGCTGGAGCTTTCTTTGCTACCCATATGAATGGCGAGCGATTGCCCGATGATCACGGTTACCCAATTCGATTGTTTATCCCCGGATGGTACGGCTGCGCCGCGGCCAAGTGGGTTGATCGCATCGAGTGGGTCAATGATTTAGCTCCGGCAACTACTCAGATGAAGGAATACGCTTCCCGCACTGGCAATGATGGAATTCCCGAGCTTGCCGGTGAATACGTTCGGGGCGAGATGGATTTGGCAGCGATGCCGGTTCGAGTCGAGAAGTGGTCAGAGGGTGGTCAGCCTTACTATCGGGTCGTGGGCATTGCCTGGGGTGGCAAGAGAACGGTCAGTCGGCTCGAAATCCGCTTTAACGTAGATGCTCCATGGGTTCCAATCGACGACTTCGAACACCGAAGCGTCACAACTTGGAACATCTGGTCTCACACCTGGCGGCCCCCAGAAGCAGGTAGTTACACGATAAGGTTGCGCTTTCCGGATTCAACTGTGCCGACCCGCCGTATCGATCGTGGTTACTACGACCGTACTGTAACGATCAGCGATGCATAGCACGCTGCATTCTCATGAGGNGNAGGTAGAAGTGCTTGAAAANTCACCAAGNATNAATGGGGTTGCCCAGNTNCTATNCCGATCTCATCTGTCCGAATTTACTCGGTTAGCTCGATCTCCCGAACTACCTGCTGGCTAGCTTCCCAATAGGTTCGCTTCATCGCAATCTGTGGATCCTCAGCGCTTGGCTGCACCCGTCCCTTGGTATCAATTGCCCGGGAGACAATCGTATGGCTGCCTGATGTTGGGTTGGTCCAGACGTAACTCCAGAAGGTCCAGGTGTGTGGGGTCGCATCGGCCGGTGGAGGTTGAAGCACTACATCCACCCAAGAGTCGCCATCGATGCTTATTTGTACAGACCTGAGAGGCGTGCCGTCGGTCCAAGCAGCGCCTTCGATNCGNACANTGCCGTCAGTTTGACGGATTGTCCGCGCGGTTATCGACTTGATGTTGATCGGCCCAACCAGTGTGCGGTGCCAGACGGTNCCNCNCTCNGTCTCCTCGCCGCGCAAAGTCACNTAATCACGCGACATGAATCGACCGACGTANCGNCGATCGACCAGATCGATGCGGTTNAGCCACTTCACCCATGCGACGCCATACCANCCGGGCACGACGAGNCGTAATGGCGAACCGTGCACCATGNTTAGNGGCANGCCNTTTATTTCATAGCACAGCATGGCNGTTTCCATGACCGGNTCTCTCAGTGGCAAAGAACGGGCGAATTGTTGCTCNTAGGTGTTGCCGCGGATTTCTTCTTCNCCCTTGTCTTCACCGAAAAACACAACTTCGATTGCATCGGGGTCGATGCCGGCGCGNTCGAGGATTGGNAGGAGGCGAGTGCCTGTCCACTTCATGTTNCCGATGGCACCNGAAAAGCGCGCCGAGGCACCGTTACCTCCGCACTCAAGGACTGCCGTGTANGTNTCGCTTTGCATNCCACGAATCTGCNCCAGCGTCAGCGATGTGGGGNGATCNACCATCCCGNNGATGCGCAGCCNGCGGTCGGTGACGTCAGCAGGCTTCTCNTAGTGAGAAACTTCGTAGAGCTGCTCAGCGGGGGTGTGCCAGTCNCNCAGCTTCTGCCANACGACCTGATTNGNCATGTCCTGNGGTTGCTCATCATTGNTNAACGGAATCTGNTGTTCGTTTTGNGCCTGTNGTGGGAANNTAGAGGGACCGGAGGTGAGAGCAGCNAGCGAGGCNCGNGGAACAACGGCAAGCGTTGTGGCNGAACCAAGCGCGGCACTCAGGANCGTACGACGGCTAAGGATGGCGGGTGCTGAGAGGTCTTTCATTTGTTACCTCACCTTGTCGAGTCGAGTAAGATCTCGCGTGATGATACAGAAACGAGCTTTTTTCTTCAGAGTGCTGGCCTTTGTGGCGGTCGAGGTTGTGACTTTGGGGGCAATCGGTGCCCCGGAGGCCCCGTTGTCGGCCCAGCGAGCTGGGCGCTTGGCCGCAACTGTAGAGCTCCCGAACTTCTCGGGCACCTGGCGGCTCGATGTCGCGGCGAGCGAGATCACTAGCTCCGAGGGCCTCGCTGGCCTTGGTGCCGCTGCTCCCGAGAATCTCTACATAACCCAGGCGCGCAACGGCGCGCTGATTCTGTCGAGTCGGGTCAACGGCGCTCAACCCCGCAACTACATTATTGGAGGCAACAACTCCTTGCCGGCGCCGGGTGGGGAGGACGCGCGGATGATCGTGA
>PBML01000010.1 GCA_002722645.1 Acidobacteriota bacterium | reverse complement strand
TCGGTGCCATCGGGAAGGCCTTGAGAACCTCCCTGACCAATTCCCAGCGGTTGAAGCCCTGGCGCCCCCAGTCGAGGCCACGTCGAACAATGACGAGGTCGTGGCTCGGCACTACGATGACGTACTGGCCGCGGTTGCCGGCGGTCGAGTAGGCGTCCCTGGGCACATAGTCAACGTTGTCTGCTACCAGCCACCACTGCCCACCGTACTGGTTGCCACTGTTCGCGGTCGCTGGCGCGGGAGTGCGGACAAACTCGATCCACTCTTCGGACAACAGGCGCTCGCCATCCCACACGCCGTCGTTCAGGTACAACAGACCGAAGCGGGCAAGGTCCCGGGCATTCGTGTACACCTGACTGCTCAGGATAAAATCGCCAAAGCGATCCGTGCTCAGTAGCGTGTTGCGCATTCCGATCTTGTCAAGCAGAGCAGCACGTGGGAACTGCAGGTACTCTTTCTCGTCGCCGATCGCCAACTTCATCGCGTAGACGGCCAGCAGTGTGTCGTAGTTCTCGTAGTCCCAGCTGGTACCGGGCTCGCGGGTCAAAGCACGGCTGCGGGCACCATCAACCGAGCTAGCGCCGGCCCAATAGGCCAAGCCAGAGCCGGTGGCGTACTCTAGGCCAGCGTTGTCGACGGTATCGAGCCCACTCGACATATTGAGAACGTGGCGCAGCGTGATTTCCGAACGCGGATCGCTGCTCGACCGCGCTGATGGCAACCAGTCGAACGACAGCGACTCGTCGAGCGCCATGCGACCCTCGTCGGCGAGCATGCCGATCAACGTCACGGCGATGCTCTTCGCCGTCGACCAGGTGCGCGTTCGGGTCGTCAAGTCAAAGCCGGGGGCATAGCGTTCGTGGATGATCTTGCCGTCGTGCACGACGATGAGGCTGAGCGTCACCTGGAACTCAGATTCCCGATCAAACGCCCAGTCAGACGCCGCCTGCAATGCCGCCGAATCAACCTCCGACGGAAGTGGGGCGCCTTCGACAAGATCGCCGTCGGGCCAGGGTATCGTCGCCGGATCTCCCGGTGGCGGTGGGTTCTCGAGGGCCGGAAGACTGTCGATGTCTTCAAACGCCTGATCGGGCGCCAAGATTACGCAGCCGATCCCCTTGCGGAATGCCGCGCGCATCGTCGGCACGTAATCCTCCGATCCAATTGCAACTGCCTTGCGACCCCAGTCAACCGAATAGTCACCGCCGGTCGGCGTACCAATCGGTTCAGACAAATAGGCAAGCTCTTTCTCGAACACCTGTTCGAGACTTCGGTTGCTGGTGAATAGCCCATTGCACATCAGGATCGCCTGTTGACCCCGGCGGATCATCTCTCGGTTGAATTTCCAATAATCGTAGGTTTCCTCTTGGCCAGTAACATCGCCCTGTGAACGGGCCGGCCGCCGCTGAGCGTCGGCCGGCATGGACAAGAGCAACGTGAGGGCGATCAGCGGGACGAGAAGACGGTTCATGGATTTTCCTCGGGGCTCGGAACGACTACTGGAAACCAAACAAACAGAGTGCCAAATTGTAATCGGAAGGCTGCCGCGGTTACAAAGGAGTGACGCTACCCTACCGATCGACTTAGGCTCACAGTCGCTAGCGTAGTCGACATAAAGAGACGCAATTCACCTATCTACGCTATCCTTCAGGTGACTTGTATCTTCACGACGGTTGGGGCTGAACCGATGCACCGTTCACTGATCATTCTTTTGTGTTCCGCCTGTCTGTTGGTCGTCTACGCCCCGGTGAGCCTGCCCCAAGAAACGGCCGAGCGATTCCAATGGCCATCTTTTCGCGGCCCCTTGGCCTCGGGAGTTGCTGACGGTCAGAATCCGCCGACGGACTGGGATCCGGAAACAGGGCGCAATGTCTTGTGGAGTACTCCCCTTCCAGGTCTAGGGCATTCGAGCCCGGTCGTCTGGGATGAACGGATCTACTTAACAACAGCGGTGAGCGATGATCCCAACTCGATCTTTCGCTACGGGACCGATGGTCGCCAGGATCGCAGATCTGATCGGGCCCGGAACGAATGGTTTGTCTACTCGATAGACAGACGCAACGGCGAAGTAGTCTGGGCGCGTCAGTTGATCAGTGGCAACCCAAGCGTGCAACGCCACCCGAAGAACAGCTACGCATCTGCAACCCCAACTACCGACGGAGAGCACGTCGTTGTCTTGGTGGCCACCGGAGCTTTGTATTGCTACGACTTCGACGGCAACTTGCTATGGGATCTTAATCTCGGTCCCATAGATGCGGGTGCCTCCTACGACAATGCCTACCAGTGGGGTGCCGCCAGTTCACCGATCATCTGGCAGGACCTGGTGATCGTGCAGGTGGATCAGCAGGTAGGCTCGTTCATCGCCGCCTTCGATATAGGCACCGGCGAAGAAGTCTGGCGAACGCCGCGCGACCTCATCTCTTCGTTTTCGACACCGACAATCCACATCGGCACCCAGCGGACGGAACTGGTAACAAACGGCGCCGGCACAATGCATGGATACGATCCAGCGAGTGGCGAAGAGTTGTGGAGGATGTCGGGCAGTTCGTTGAACACGACGCCTACGCCTGTCAGTGATCAAGGACTGATCTACGTGACCAGCGGCTACCGCACGCGGCCGATCTTTGCCATCAGGGCAGGAGCAACCGGCGACATCTCGCTCGCCGATGACGAAAATTCGAACGCGGACGTTGCCTGGAGCTCTCCACGCGATGGGCCCTATATGGCCACGCCACTCGTCTACCGAGGCTACCTGTACGTAGTCTCGGCCAACGGCGTCTTGACAGTCTTTCATGCGATTACGGGCGAGCGAGTCTATAAGCGGCGCATCGGGGACACAGGTGGTGCCTACAGTGCCTCGCCCATCGCCGCGGACGGTCGCATCTACCTAACCAGCGAAGACGGCGACATTTTTGTTGTCAAGGCCGGGGCCGAGTATGAGTTGCTGGCAACCAACCGCATGGGCGAGGTTTGCCTAGCGACGCCGGCG
This sequence comes from Acidobacteriota bacterium, assembly GCA_002722645.1. Classification (GTDB taxonomy): domain Bacteria; phylum Acidobacteriota; class UBA890; order UBA890; family UBA890; genus UBA890. Next base: position 22,111 of record PBML01000010.1, on the reverse strand, counting down.
ATCTCCGAAGGGCAGATCTTCATCCGCACGACGGGCCACCTTCTTGCCGTAACTAACAGCATCGCACCCGAGGTTGCGCTGGCAGAGGGATTTTCGTCGGCTCCGTTTCCCACCGAACTGGCCGCCGATCAAGTCTTGCCTTTCGACGACTTCGAAGATGGGGATCTGCTCGCCCACACGGGTGTTCGTTGGCAAACGTTCACAAACGGCGTGTCCGGGGCGGCTTTACAACTCGTCGACAACGGCGCTGCAGCAACCACGCAGGCGGCCAGGCTCGATGGCAAGCTAACGCTCGGGGCGGCTCGAGGGCCGCTCGCCCAGATGTACCAGCCGTTCGACCGCGGAGCGGTGCCTATTAACCTTGAAAATCTCGGCGGCATCCGCTTCTACACCCGCGGCAGCAGCCCCTTCGAACTGACACTCCGCTGTGGTGACGGTGAGGTCGGCAAGGAGTTGGACACATCCGAGGAGTGGCAACTGATCGAGCTTAGCGCCGACGAACTGACCCCTATCTCCGGGTCGCCACAGGTGGTCGATTGGAGGTGGGGCGCAGGCGGCTGGAGCGGTAACGGTTGCATCGGATTGTATTTCTCGCGCCGCGGCGCCTCGAACATCGGCGAATTCTGGTTTGAGGTCGACGAGATCACGTTCTACGGCGCCGACGCCTGGGAATTACGGGACGACTCGCCACGTTGAACGGTTGACCCTTGTCATCGCGATCATCGTGGTGCGGGTGTTCAGCAACAGCCGAGATAAAGAGTATTCGGCGCGTCCGATCGGCCGGCGACGATGTCGGCAACTCCATCGCGATTGACGTCGCCGATCGCCAGCCCGTACACAGCGCCTTCGGCGTCGCTGAAACGAGTAAGCGTGAAACCATGACCCGACCCGTCGTTGCTCAAGATGGCGCCGGGAGCCCTGGAATTGCCGACCACGACATCTTCGTCACCGTCTCCATCTAGATCCGCCACGGCCAGCGCGAAAACCCTATCGCCGGGAGCACCAATCGTCCTGGACTCCTCGAATGAGGCGTCGCCGCGGTTGATGTAAAGTCGCACCCCGCCCTCGACCCCATCACCCACGATGATGTCGAGAAGACCGTCGCTGTTGAGGTCACCGAGGGCCACGGCACGGGTCGCCGTGCGGCTCGGGCCAACAGCATGGCGCTCGTCAAAACCACCTTTGCCGTCGTTGACGAACAGGTAACTTTGACCGCCATCACGATGGGGCACGAACAGATCGACGGACCCGTCACCGGTTAGATCACCGGCCGCGATCGTGGTGGCGGATTCACCCGACAACATGGCACAGACGGGAAAAGCACCGGTGCCGTCATTGAAGCAAACGTAGTTGGCGCTGAGATTGTCGGGCCCGCCGCGGTTGGCCACAATAATCTCGGGGCGCTTGTCGCCGTTCAAGTCGGCTACCGTAACGTTGCGTGTCGGCCACTCCGAATCGCCGAAGGTCCCGACGAGTCTGAAATGGCCGTCGCCGTTGTTGAAGTAGACACGCTTGTCGTCTGGACGATCGTTGCCAACCACCAGATCGAGGTCGGCATCGCCGTCAAGGTCAGCTAGAGCCGCCGTGTAGGTCCGATCCGCCGAGCCGCCGACCTCGTGGCGTTGCTCGAACCCGCCGGCGCCGTCGTTGAGGAGGATGAAGTCAACCAGGGGCCAATGGCGTCCCTTGGCGAGGACAATATCGAGGTCGCCGTCACCGTCGAGGTCACCGAGGCTAGCGTTGGCGCTGGTCTCGGCGGTTTCCTCAAGCGCCACGCTTCGAAAGCTCTGACCGTTTGCTACCAAGACAGCGAGCAGCAATCCGAAGACAGCTGACTTCATGTCTGCCTCCTTCCTTTTGGGNCCGGAAACCTCCCCTCCTTCGCATCGCACACGATCGTCAAAGTCTCGTCTGGAAAGTCCTGTTGAAGCATCCAATCGAGATAGCCAGAAATTGAAGGGTTCTCCGCNACNTCCCGAAGGGGCGAGCCCGCGTGCTTTCCGAAATTGAATACCGCTTCGTCGCCCTGCCACTTGAACTTGCCGTCTTCGTCTACCCAACTTGGNTCCCGACAGTACTCATGCAACCCNGGGGNGGTGCGCGGCAGTTCACTGTAGCGCTCCANCTGTTTCAGCAAGATCTCCATGGTCGCAAGCGTGTCTGCCCCTGCCCCGTGAGCTCCCTCCAGGTCTTTCTCGGCGTAGAAGGCGTAGGCGGCAGCCAGGTTGCGTCGCTCATTCGTCTTGAAGATCGTGAACGCGTCGATTACCGAGCGCCCAGCCAGCTCGAACTTGACATCGGCCCTGGCGAATTCTTCGTGCAAAATGGGGACATCGAACCGCCGCAAGTTGAAACCGACCAAGTCGCAGTCCTGGAGATACTCGGCAAGACTGCTGGCGACTTGATGGAACACCGGCTCGGCGACGACATCTGCATCTGAGATTCCGTGGACCGCGGTGGCGTCGGCGGGAATCGGCATTTCGGGATTGAGCCTGAGGACCTTGTAGGTCGCGGNCCCATCTACCTCAATTCGCAGAATGGCGATCTCGACAATTCTAGCTGAGCTTACGTATGTTCCGGTGGTCTCTAGGTCAAAGACGGCTAGAGGCTTCTTGGCACCGAGAGCTTGTGCCAGATCTCGGGCGATNGACGCTTGCTGGTCGGTGAGCTGTGTTTCGCCATTTTNCATAATGTTCCCTCCTNATGCTCCCGCACGTAGACGAGAAGGCACCGAGTGATGGTGGCGGGGCGGACGGGATTTGAACCCGCGATCTCCGGCTTGACAGGCCGGCGTGGTAACCAGGCTACACCACCGCCCCACCCAAATTCTCAAAACTCGCGTAGACAGGAAATCGAGAAGGGATGGGCGGTACTGGGCTCGAACCAGTGACCTCCTGCTTGTAAGGCAGGCGCTCTCCCAGCTGAGCTAACCGCCCAGNACAACAGCGCAATTCTACATCGCACACTGGTTCCCTGTCACACAACTCAGNTTCACCGAACAAGNAGTGCCTTCATCTCGCGAACCGCCGNCTCCAAACCGATCGATGTCGCCCGCGCCACGATATTGTGNCCAATATTNAGNTCGATGATCTCGGGAATGTCGACCATACCTCGGACATTGCGATAGGTCAGGCCGTGGCCCGCAGCGACGCGCAAGCCGGCNGCGTGGGCCCGTCGNGCAACGTCTGCCACTTTGANGCGCTCGACTTCGGTGGGTCCAAGTTTNCGGGTCTCAGAAATTTCGGCATAGGCCGCGGTATTGATTTCGATCTGGTTAACACCGATTTCAGCAGCGGCGTCGATCTGGGANGGATCTGGATCGAGAAAAACAGAAACCGTTATGTTCATCTCGCGCAAAGCAGCAACCGCCTCGGCAAGTTGTTCTGGGGCGCCGGTGACGTCGAGGCCNCCTTCGGTAGTAATCTCCTCGGGCCTCTCTGGNACCAGAGTGACATTGTCGGGNCGACAGTCCCGGGCGATCTCGCGCATTTCGTCAGTTGCAGCCATCTCGACGTTAAGGTGCGTCTTGACTGTCGCAGAAAGAAGCTTTACGTCTCGCTCGCTAATGTGACGCCGATCCGAACGGATGTGTACCGTGATACCGTCGGCACCACCAAGCTCGGCGAGCACAGCAGCCTGAACGGGATCGGGCTCTAGCGCAAGGCGCGCCTGACGAAGCGTCGCAATGTGATCNATGTTGACTCCCAGAAAAATTGTCTCGGACATTCGTTAATCCTTGCCGTCCGGCTCGCTCGATCAAGCCGTCGCTGTAGGGAGATTACACGTCGCCGATGGCATCCTGTAGCGCCGACACCACCGATCCCGCAAGAGCGCGGATCTGGTCTTCGTTGTCGCCTTCGACCATGACACGCGCNAGCGATTGTGTACCGGAGTAACGCACCAAAACTCTGCCAGCATCACCGAGTTCTTCTTCGGCGAAGCTTATTGCTTCTTGAACGGTGGGTAGTTGGTCGAAAGGTGTCCGGTCACGAGTCTTGACATTTTCGAGCACCTGCGGCATCGGCTTAAGACAAGCAGCCAACTCAGAAAGTCGTTTGCCACTTTCAACCACCGCACGTAAAACCTGAAGTGCGGTCAAGAGGCCATCCCCGGTAGTCGCGTAGTCAAGGAAGACNGTGTGGCCCGACTGCTCGCCACCGATGTTGTGTCCACCAGAGCGCATCTTCTCGACGACGTGGCGGTCACCTACCTTTGTGCGCGTGACAGATACGCCAACCTCAGCAAGCGAGCGCTCAAGACCAAAGTTGCTCATAACGGTTGCCACCACNGTGCCGTTGGAGAGGCGGTCTTTTTCTTTCCACGAACGACCACAAATCGCCAGCACATGGTCACCATCGACCAACGCCCCATTTTCGTCGACGAGCAGGCAGCGATCGCCATCGCCATCAAGACATATCCCCAAATCGGCCCCTCGATCCTTAACTACCTCCGCTGCCACCTCGGGGTGGAGTGAGCCAACCCCAACGTTGATGTTCCGACCATTAGGTTCGACACCAATGTCGATCGTCTGCGCACCAAGCTCCTTGAAGACCCAAGGACCAACTTTGTACGCTGCACCGTGGGCGCAATCCACAACGATTTTCATACCCTCAAGTGTCATTCCGTTCGGAAAGGACCGTTTAACGTGTTCGATGTACCGAGCACCGGCGTCGTCTATNCGTGTCGCCTTTCCGACCTCAGAAGCGGTTGGGCGTATGTCGTCGATGCGACCTGTGAAGGTAAGTTGTTCTATCTCGTGTTCGGTATCATCACCCAGTTTGAATCCGTCACGAGAGAAGAATTTGATGCCATTGTCTTGGTAGGAATTGTGTGATGCCGAGATGACGATGCCAGCGTCGGCTCGCAGACTGCGGGTAACATATGCGATTCCAGGAGTCGGCAGCGGGCCCACCAAAAGGACATCGACACCCATCGAGCAGATGCCCGCGACCAACGCATTTTCGAGCATATAACCCGACAACCGGGTGTCCTTGCCGATCAAGATCCGATGGCGGTGGGTGCCATCCTTGAAAACGTGAGCCGCCGAGCGACCAAGGCGAACACAAGTCTCAACGGTCATTGGCTCCATATTGGCAATGCCACGAATCCCATCGGTTCCAAACAGTTTTGCTCTGTGGTCCGNTTCGGTCATTATTTTGCCCACAGCATCATCAGCGAGCCCGTTGGTCAAAAACGTGAACGTTGATCTGGCGTTGCGGATAGGTGGTCACCAGCTCGATTAATTCGCCAAATCCTTCTTGTACGAAGTCGATCGAGGGCGCGATGAGATAGTCCTCGGCTTGTGGCGTAAGTTCGGCTGCGTCTATCACTAACCTCAGCATCTCACCGTCGATCTGCTCAAGAAGCGATGGCGGGCCCCGCAAGAAAACCAGTAAGTGGTCTGGGTTCACGGCCACCTGGTATTGGGCACTAATCACCTCTACTGGAACTTCTTCGAACTCTATGGTCACCGGCTGCTCAAGGATATCGACCTGTAAATTAACCTCACGTCCTTCGCGAAGTTCGAGAAGTGTGTTGCCCGACAACAGAGTGACCACCTGGGTGAATGATTCACTACGGCCACGCACGTCGACGGTAGATGTCTCGATGCGTTCAACAGCTTCCACCACCGATCGAGGGCCGCTGATCCGGGTCATCTCTGGTTCCGTCGACCAACCAACGATCTCGTAGCCAGCGGCCGGCTCACCCGATGTCACAGGGCTAATCACAACGTCCTTCTCAAGCGAATCCTCCAAAACAATGGTGATCTCTGCCGGGTCGATACGTTCGATCTGAACACCTGAAGGTACATTCAAGTTCTCCGGGAGAATCTGGAAAACATTCTCGCCCCCCGACGCAGCCGATAAATCGATCCTTGGGCTAAGCCGGCCCTGCGTTAAGTTGCCGAGATCACGCTGCGAGCCACGCGCACGAACACTGATCGTCTGAGTATAGTCACCAGCGATTGCCAGATCGGATGGCAAGTTCTCGAGCACAACTGGGACTGGGTCGAAGATCTCCGGAACCGCTTCCTCGACGTTAACCGCAACCCAGACCAAGAGAGCCAGGCCTACGGCGATTGCCTTATCCTTGAGGTGCTTGTCTGGGCGCGGGTCAATCGCCTTGAAGATCCTGCGAAAGGCACTCATTTGCCCATTCCCGCCGCCGGCTGGGCCTCGGGAATTTTCTCCGCTATTTTAATCTCTTCATTTTCAACAGCGAGATCGTCGAGGCTGAGAAGCTCGCGCAGCCGTTCAGCAAGAGCAGGAGGGTCTAAGCCGCGGGATAGCTGCCCATCGAAGACGATTGAGATCTTACCGGTCTCTTCCGATACAACAAGGGCAACGCAATCGGTCTCCTCACTGATACCGATAGCCGCGCGATGGCGCGATCCGAGTTCGCGAGACAACTGCGGATTGCGTGTCAGGGGAAGGAAGCAGGCCGCCGCTGCCACCCTTCCCTGCCGCATAATAACGGCGCCGTCGTGCAGTGGCGCCCCGGGATTAAAAATCGATACAAACAGGTCATATGATGCCGTTGCGTCCAACGCTATGCCCCCCTCGGCGTACTGGCTTAGAGACATCTCCCGCTCGAAGACAATGATGGCACCGTGGTGATTGGCTCCCATGCCGACGGCAGCGGTAACGATCTCGTCAATCGGATCGATGTCGGCTCCGCGCCGCATACTTCGAAAATATGCCGTACGCCCGAGTTGAGTCAGCAGGCGGCGGATCTCGTTCTGGAATAGCACGATGATCGCGATGACGATGTAAGCGTAGACATTCGACAGTAGCCAATCGAGTGTCTGGAAGCCCACCAAGCTGGCGAACATACCGAACAGGCCAAGAACGACCAGCCCCCATACCATCCGCATTGCTTGGGTCCGACGCAAAAGCAAGAGAAGACGGTAGAAGAAGTAGGCAATAATCGTTACCTCAATGAGGTCATTCCAGCCGAATTGGCCGAGCCCGTCGATTAGGAGATCCATCCGACTCCTTCACTACGTATCGCTGCCGCCACAGTAGCCACACGTTTCATCGCTTCAACATCGTGCACCCTGATCACATGTGCTCCTGCAAGTACCGCCGCCGACACGGCTGCCGCTGTCCCCTCCATACGCTCCTCCGGAGAAAGGTCCAACACGGCACCCAAAAACGATTTGCGCGACGGGCCTACGACGATTGGCCGGCCCAACGAGCGGAACGCGGACAAGTGCCGCATGAGCGTGTAATTCTGTTGTGGTCGTTTAGCGAACCCAATACCCGGATCGACCAGAGTAAGCTCCGGATCGATGCCGGCCTTTTGGGCACGCCACAACGCGTCTCGTAACTCTTTCACAACATCTGCTATAAGGTCGTCGAAGCGAGCCGCTTTGTGCATTGTGTCCGGCATCCCCCGCATGTGCATCAACACGACCGGAACCCTTGCGTCAGCGACCACACCGGCAAGATCTGGGTCGGCCCCCAACCCATGAATATCGTTGACCATGGTAGCACCAGCCTCGATCGCGGCGGCAGCAACTTCGGCCTTGGAGGTATCAATCGAGATCGGCACATCAATAATCGAACTGAGACGCTCAATGACTGGGACAACACGGCTAATCTCAACGTCCGCGGGCACGGGATCGCTGCCCGGCCGAGTCGATTCTCCGCCGACATCGATGATCGCAGCACCTGACTTGACCATAGAACAGGCCCGTTCAATCGCGTCATCCCCAAGCAACCGGCTACTGCCGTAGAATGAATCCTCGGTGCAATTGATGATGCCCATGATACGGGGCTGAAGGGCACACTCGATAATGTTGTTACCACAGCGAATTTTGAAGCCGTTGCGGTGGTAAGCAGCAAGGATGGCAACAACCTCCTCGGCGAGACGCGACAGACCAGTCTCCGCAGCCAAGAGTTGCGACCTCAGTGCCTCGACCTGTGGAAGAGCGGCAAAAACGACAAGGTCAACGGCGTCACTATCGGATAATGGATGAGAATGGGCAGCACCCCCGACCCTACCGAGCGCCTGGAGAAAAGGCATCGCCAGCTTCGGAGAAACCGCCTGCAACTTAACCGCATAAGTCCCATGGCTCGCGGCCAGCTCGTGCACGCCCGGACTATCGTCCGGAAAAGACAACGGTAATGGATCGTACCCACCCAGAACGTGGGCGTTGTGGGGGTACAAGCGATGCACTAAATCCGAAGGGGGCGGCTGCACTGCTTCTGCGCCAGCCCTCGACATTGCCCAGTTAACCTTCCGCCTGCTGGCCCTCTTCAAGGCTCGGGATCCCCGCCGCGGCGCGGGACGGTTCTTCGGGTTCTATAGTTTCACCAGTATCAGGTGGAAGGTCATCAACGGGGAGCTTCACCTCAGGGAGGCTCTTTCCTTCCGCTAGCAGCGCGACCTCTTCACCCTCCAACGATTCACGAATGAGGAGCGCTTCCGCAACTGCATGGACGACATCGATGTGCTCGCTAAGAAGCGCTGCCCCCTCGGCGTAGGCTTTGTCAACGATCTGCTTGATAGCGCTGTCAATCAGAAGGGCCGTGTCGTCAGAATATTCCTTGTGCTGGGCGAAATCACGGCCTAGGAAGACTGTTTCACTCTTGCCACCAAACGTTAACGGGCCGAGCTGCTCGCTCATCCCCCACTCGGTAACCATGCTACGGGCGATATCTGTGACCCGCTCAAAGTCATTGCCGGCCCCAGTAGTCATCTCGTTTAACACTAACTCTTCAGCGATGCGGCCACCGAGCAGCACCGTAATTTGGGTTTGGAGGTAGGTCCGGGTGTAGTTGCGGCGATCGTCGAGCGGAAGCTGCNNAGTCNNNCCCAAGGCCCNNCCCCGCGGAATAATTGTGACCTTATGCACTGGATCAGCCTCCGGCATGAAATGTGCGACTAGTGCATGCCCTGCCTCATGGTACGCCGTCACTCGCTTTTCATCGTCGGCGATGATCATGCTTTTGCGCTCAGGGCCCATCAGGACCTTGTCCTTGGCCTGCTCGAAGTCATCCATCGTGACCGTCGTATGATCACGACGTGCNGCCAGCAGGGCCGCTTCGTTAACGAGGCTTTCCAGGTCGGCACCACAGAAGCCCGGTGTGCCGCGCGCCACCCGCTGTAGGTCGACATTTTCATCGAGCGGCGTGTCTCGTGTATGCACCCTGAGAATGCCGAGCCGCCCCCGAATATCGGCTCGNTCGACCATGATGCGGCGATCGAAACGACCAGGCCTCAACAGCGCAGGATCGAGCACGTCAGGCCGGTTGGTCGCCGCCATCACGATGACGCCCTCGTTAGTGCCGAAGCCATCCATCTCGGCGAGGAGCTGGTTGAGGGTCTGCTCACGCTCGTCGTGCCCACCGCCCAAACCAGCACCGCGATGCCGGCCAACGGCGTCGATCTCATCGATGAAAACGATGCAGGGAGCGTTCTTTTTGCCCTGTTCGAATAAATCACGTACGCGCGAGGCGCCGACTCCGACAAACATTTCGACGAAGTCCGAGCCAGAGATTGAGAAGAAAGGCACGTTAGCTTCACCAGCGATGGCCCGGGCAAGCAAGGTCTTNCCAGTTCCCGGCGGGCCTATTAGCAAAGCGCCCTTCGGCATCCGGCCGCCTAGCCTCTGAAAGCGCTGTGGCTCCTTGAGAAATTCGATGATTTCCTGAACTTCTTCCTTAGCCTCGTCGATNCCGGCAACGTCTTTGAACGTCACCTTCTTGTCCTGGTTCGGGTTCAGTTTTGCACGGCTCTTCCCGAAGGCGAGGGCACGGTTGCCACCGTTCTGCATCTGCCGCATGAAGAAAATCCACACACCAATGAGAATGAGCATCGGGGCCCAAGAAATAAGTGCCGCCCAGTAGGGACTCTCATCNGACTGGGTGATTGTGACAACAACGTCTTTCTCAAGAAGCGTGTCGAAATAAGCCTCGTAATCGGGTGCCACGGTTTTAAACAGCCTGCCGTCGTCAAACTCCCCTTCGACGGTGTTAGATGGCCTAGTGATCATTACGAGGCGAACATCGCCCCTTTCAACATCCTTGAGATGTTGAGAAAAGGTNATGTCGCGGTTCTCTGTCGGCGGCGCGTTGAAAACGTTATAGACAACGATGGCGACGACGACCACCACCAGCCACAAACTCAGTGTTTTAATCGTTGCGTTCACAATAGAGAGAATACACTACCTGTCGTTAAGGGGGATAGTCACCTCTGCGGCCGTAAACCCTTTTGTTATGGGGGTTTTGGTCAGTTCGTTATGATCTTCAGGATCTCGCCAACCGCCTCCCATCGAGGGGCAGCAAGCGAATGTGATCTCCTTCTCGCTTGACTCGAACCCCCGGCAGGTCGTGCGCAGAAATTTTCTCGGAGTGATTAATGTCGATCACCCATTCGACGTGTTCATAGCTAATTCCACGGCAGTCACCGCGAATCAACGCAATTGCATTACGCACAACGCGACGCTGCAGTGGCCTAGGCATGGAACCAAGCTCAGCTTTGCGCAGTGAAACACCGTCCAGATGCTCGTTGACATCAACCACCTCCTCGAAGGCATCCGCCGCGATCACGTCAAGCCACTCTTCTTCTTCCCGCAACAACTCCGTGGCCCGCGATACATTTTTTACGGCCGAAGGGTGGACTTGTTCCAGNTCGCTGAGCAAGCGAAGCCTGAGGCGGTTGCGGGACAAGGAGACNTCTTCATTCGANGAATCCTCATTCCACTCCAGAGATCGNGAGAGAGCATATTCACGTANTTCATGGCGGCGGCGGCCCAGTAGCGGCCGAACAAGGATCAAGTCACCGACCTCGGAACGTGGTCGCATACCCCCCAAACCACGGCGCCCCGTACCACGCACCAAGTTGAGCAAGACCGTTTCAAGCTGATCATCAGCGGTATGACCTAAGGCAACCACATCAGCATTCCAGTCAGCGACGATTGATTCAAAGAAATCCAAACGGGCGCTCCGGGCGACTTCCTCCCGCGAACCTCTCGCAGCGCTCAAATCGNCACGGCTAGCGAAAAACGGCACCCCATAGTTCTCTGCTAGCTGCCGAGCACAATCTAAGTCAGCATCGGCCTCGGNTCCGCGCCAGCCATGATGCAAATGCGCCACGGCGATATTGACTTCGAATTGCGGAGCCAGGCGGACCAGGATATCCAGAAGGGCTGTGGAGTCACAGCCACCACTGCANCCCACCAGAACTCGTGAGACACCCATGAAAACGCCTTCGCGACAGACGCTAGAAGCGATTTCTTGGATCAAGGTCTGCATTTTCTTTTCTGATTTTCGCGGCGGATCCAGCATAGGGTTCGCGGACCAGACCCACGAATCCCACCGGATGAGTGGCGGTGGAGGGACTTGAACCCCCGACTCGGCGGATATGAGCCGCCTGCTCTACCAAACTGAGCTACACCGCCAGGTGAGGACGACCCTCGGGAAGGGTCGGAAACCGACTCGAAGAAACGGAATTATACCGTATGATGCGGAGCTTTATGATCCGGCCGTATCGCCGAACGCATATGTCCGCCCGGGGCCTCTTCCCTGGTTGGCGCGAGTCTTNCGGAGGCGTTACCGGATGACCGTGTCGACCTCAGTCTCCCCCTCCGAGCGCGCGATGATCGCCGCTCCGCAAGAGTCGCTGAAGACGTTGGCCGCGGTACGGTACATGTCGAGCGGGCGGTCGATGGCGAGCATCGAACCGACGATGACGTTCACGTCCGGGCCTCGCAGACCGATCGCCTCGAGGACGATGAAGATCACCACGAGTCCTGCCGACGGAACCGCGGCAGCNCCGATGGAGGCCAGCAACGCCGTNAGGACCACGACAGCTTGCTGCATGATCGTCAGGTCGAAGCCNAGAACCTGGGCGATGAAGAGCGCGCCCACACACTCGAAGATCGCGGTCCCGTCCATGTTNACCGTCGCACCCATCGGGAGCACGAAGGAAGCCACCTTGTTGGAGACGCCGACCTTCTTCTCGACCGTGTTGAGCGTGACGGGAAGGGTGGCACCCGAGGAGCTCGTCGAGAAGGCGATTAACAGCGGCTCCCGCATGTTCGCGAAGTGGGTTCGCGGGGCGATCCGCCCCAGGATGAGCAACAGGATCGGGAGCGTGACGAACAAGTGGATCGTAATACTCGAGCCGACCGTGACCGCGTAGAGCGCAAGCGACCTGAACGCGTCGAAGCCCGTCGTGGCCACCATCCTCGTGATCAGGGCGAACACGCCGATCGGCAGGAACTTTATGATCCCCGACGTGAGTCGCATCATCGCGTGGAAGAGGGCGTCGAAAAGCTCGGTCACGATGTTGCGGGTCTTGTCGGGAAGCGTCGTGATAGCCGCCCCGAAGACGATGCAGAAGAAGATGACCGCAAGCATGTCGGCGGCTGCCGCCGCCTGGATGACGTTTTCGGGCACGATGTCGAGCAGCAACTCGACCGGAGACGTGGCGGTCGCCAGCTCCGGGAGCTCCTGCTGCGTCGTGTCCGTCATGTTGGCGCCGACACCAGGACGGACGAGGTTGACCATCAAAAGGCCGACCATCACAGCAAGCAAGCTGGACAGCAGATAGTAGCCGAGTGTCTTGCTGAAGAGGCGGCCGAGCGCTCTGCCACCGCCNACCGACGCCACCCCCGAGATGATCGAGGTGAGCACCAGCGGCACGATGATCATCCGCAGGAGCTTCATGAAGAGGTCGCCGATCCAACCAAACAACTCGGCGGCCGGCGCCCCGACGACAAGGCCAGTGATCGCCCCCACGACCATCGCCACCAGTACCTGCCAGTGGAGCCGACGGTACCATGGAAGATTCGGATTATGTTCCATGGCGATCGACCTTATGCGGTGAGGGACAGGGAGGCAAGCTACCGAGAGCGTTCAGCCGCAGTGCGCTTCAGCGTCCTGAAGCACTTCCGCGCGAACGATCACGTCCCCCTCCATCGGGTGCTCCCCGCGTTACAGAAAGCGACGAATCGCTCAGCGGTGCGTCAACAAAGAGTCACGCTGGCGTCCACGAAGATGGACCGATGCAATGCTTGGCGCCATGAGGAGATAGAAGCGGGAGACGCCAGCGGCCGACGGAGCCCCCGTTATCGCCCCCAATTACGTTCCCTCGGCCTTCTTCTTTCTTCGCTTCTCGCGCCTCTGGTTCAGCGCGATAGCCTTCGCAACGGCTTCGGCAATGCGCTCCTTGACCTTTTCCTCACTCTGCTTCTCGACGATCGTGATCTCGGAGATAATCAGAAACTTGGCTTTATCGTGCATCTGCTTCTCACGATACGAGAGCGCTTTCCGCTTCGAGAGAAGCTCAAGGTTCTTGAGTACGTCGGCCATGTCAAAAAGGTGGCCAGAAGACATCTTTTCGGCGTTTTCTTTGTAGCGACCTTTCCAATTCGAGTAGGTCTCGATATCACCGTTTCTGAGGTGATCAAACAGCTCAGCGATCCGACGCTTAGCAAATAACTTGCGCAGGCCCACCGCCTTCGAATTGCCCACGGGCACCATCACAGTGGTGTTATTAGCGTAAATCTCGAGATGATAGAAGTCTTGCGTGGAGCCCGCGAGGTCTCGCGTGCGAACTTCCTTTATTTCGCCGACCCCATGATTCGGGTAGACAACTTTATCGCCTGGCTTGAAACGCAAGGCGCCCCCTTGAGTTAGCAAACATGGGAAATAGTGCCTATTCGAAATGCCATTCTAACATCTCCTCAACCTATCGGTTGGCAGTGAACCTACCTGTAGGTGGAAGCAACAAGGCAAGATTGAAAGCCGTCCAGCAACAATTCTAGGGGAAATCAGGACACAAGTAGAGCCAGTGTTCAGCTACGAATTCTCCTGGTCCTCGACAACCAGGTCGACACTACCCGAGCGAATCTTAACGCGGAGCGCTATGCNCCCTGCCAGCAGCCGCATCACGTCTTCGCCAGCCACTTCGCGTCGCCAACCATCAAGAAGCCTGACACTCGAGTCGCCCTGACCGATGGTTCCCTCTTCGAGTGGTGCNCCGCCATTCTCGGCCATCATTCGGACTATCGACTCTAGGTCCTTGCGGTTAGCAAGCAGTTGTGGAGCGAGTCCTAGTTCGCGAGCGCGGGTCTTCATGTAGGTGTCAGCCAGCGACGCCACAACGCCGACAGCGGGGTCGTTCTTAAGATACGAGTGGCGGCGCGGCAGTGGCAACGAAGAATCAGGAGCCGCTAGGCCAGCCTCAACCGCGGCAATGATCGCCATACCGGACCGCTTATGCTCGCGTGGATGGAGCCCGCGCATGTTCTTGAGTTCAGAAACAGACCGCGGTGTGCTTTGGCTGATCTCACGCAAAACCCTGTCCGGAATGATGTGCTGGCGTGGGCGGTCGCGGCGTCTCGCTTCTTCCTCACGCCAAGCCACCAACTCGCGCAACACCAATAGCTGCCGTCGGCGTATCCCCCGTACCCCTGACAAACGGCGCCACTGTTCACGTGGGTCGGGATCATGCAACGCTAGATTGCGCGCCAAACGGCACTCTTCTTCGACCCATCCAAGCCGGCCCTGCTTCAGTAAATCTTTTGACAAGAGTTCATAGATCCGCATTAAGTAGCGGACATCGTCTAGCGCGTACTGCAACTGGTCATCGGCAAGTGGGCGTTGGGCCCAATCGGTATACGCACGGGACCGACTCAGCTTCACTGCACAACATGATTCGACCAAGCGCGAATAGCTGATCGAGTGTCCGAAACCAAGGAAGGCAGCAGCAATTTGCGTATCGAATACTTTACTGGGCAAGTAACCAAGTCGACGTCTTAGGATGCTCAGGTCTTGGGCTCCGGCGTGGAGCAACAAGACAGCTGGCTCGGCGAGTAATTCAGCAAGTGGCGAGAGATCTTGACAGGCAAGCGGATCCACTGTAGCCAAGACCTTTGGTGTGCCGATTTGAATAAGGCACAGACGCGGATAAAAGTAACGCTCGGTGAGAAACTCGGTATCCAAGGCAATGATCCGCTCACCGCTGAGATCCTGAGCTAGCTGGCGCAAGCTCCCATCATCGGTGATGAATCGCGTTTCGCTCAAAGTGCACACTCCCCTTTCTTGAATATGCCGGCGTGCAAAGCTTGCCTGTCTTCGTCCTAGAGTCGCGTTTTGACGAGCGCCCCAATAGAACGTGAAACAACTATCTGCCCAAGTACTGGCTACCCGGTCGCACCGCCGCGAAGCTTACAAGGTCGGCGAAGGCTTCGTTTCTCGGGTACGATTTCATCACCCGCCCAAAATATCACTTCCCAGAGTTTCCTAAATACCCACTTACTATGAACAACGACACGCTGTCACCTAGTCAGCAGGTGCTCCTGGATGCTGTCGCTAGACTCGATGAGGCAGAACTCGGGACTGTGGAGCCGGCGGCAACGTTTCGGCCCACGTCTTTGGCGAGCTCCGCAGCACCCAGTTTCGATCTTGCTGCCATCGCAGCGGCGAGCTCGAACTGCGAAACGGCGACATCGCACTCCGATGACAAGCCCATCGTGCTAGAGGAACTACCAGGTGCTTGCGCGACGGCAGCCGAAATTCTGGCCGGAATCACTACCGGTACGACTACCGCCCAGGAAGTTCTTTCAGCTGCCCAGGCGCGGATTGAAGCCTGTAACCCGNTTATCAACGCTATCGTGACATTAAGTCTCGACCGCGCTACCGAGGAAGCACGGATGGTTGACGAGGTGATCGGGAGCGGGGAACGTCCGCGCCCACTGTCAGGGCTCCCGCTGGTACACAAAGACATCATTGCGACTCGGAATATCCGCACGACAGCAGGCTCAGCGTTGCTGCACGACTACGTGCCTACCAATGACGCCACGGTAGTCAGCCGCTTAACCAATGCCGGTACTTTGCTGGTAGGTAAATCGAACACTCACGAGTTTGCCACCGGCACCACTGGCAACATCTCGTACTTCGGGGCCGTACGAAACCCCTGGAACCTCGACCATATGGCCGGTGGCTCTAGCTCGGGTTCGGCGGCGGCCCTCGCAGCTGGCATGGTCTGTGTTGCAACCGGAACAGACACTGGAGGATCGATTCGAATCCCTGCTTCCTGCTGCGGCATCGTCGGACTCAAGCCCACGTACGGCCGCGTTGGGCGGACCGGTGTAATGCCATTCGCTTGGGGTCTCGATCACGTCGGGCCGATGGGCCGACGGGTCGCTGACATCGCGGCCTTACTNAGCGCAATGGCCGGACCTGATCCCTTCGACCGTGCCAACTCCGGCGAACCCACGGCCGACTTTTCCGCTTCGATCAACCAAGGGGTAAAGGGGCTGCGTTTCGTGGTGCCGGACTTTTGCTTCCTTGAGATCGCCACGAAGCCTGTCGCCAAGGCGGTGCACGAAGCCGCCAATATACTTGAAGAACTTGGCGCTCACCGCGTGGACGTGCCAATGCCATCCGAGTTCGANCTGGTAGGCCCTGCGGCAATCACTTTGTTCCTTGCCGAGGGAGGTGCTGTGCATCGAGATACGCTAGCGTCACATCCCGAAATGTACTGCCAAGAGACTCGTTCGTTTCTTTCGCTTGCTGAAAAAATAAGCGCCCACGCCTACTTGCAAGCCCAAAAAATCCGTGCCTCACTTACCAACGAGCTTGCCCGAGTCTTTCAGTCTGTCGACCTGATGGTAACGCCCACGTTGGCGATGACGGCGCCACACCGTAACGCCCAGGAAATAGAAGGGGCCCAAGGTCCGTTGGACGTTCGCGCCGCAATGACCCTGTTCACCCGACCGTTCAACTTGACTGGCCTTCCAGCGTTGAGCCTGCCGTGTGGTTTCGTCGACGGCATGCCAATCGGTTTGCAACTCGTGGGACGCCCCTTTGAAGAAACAACCTTATTGCGCGCCGCTCATGCTTATGAGGAAGCGACCGAATGGCATACGCTAAGACCCCTAAAGTTCCCTTGAACTTTAGGTTCTCAAGCTCCACCATTGTGGACNTATGATGCTGTCGCCTGTTGCACTCGCTGTCACCGCCGCCGTCGTTTGGGGTGCTGCCATCTTCATCATCGGCACCATCAACGCCCTTGTCCCCGGCTACGGGGACAAGGTACTTACGCTGGTAGTGTCTATATACCCAGGATACGCTGCCAGTGGCAGTCTCGGTGACCTTCTACAAGGGACCATGTACGCGGTCTTTGACGGTCTGGTCGGTGGTTTCATTTTCGCAGTGTTGTACAACGCTGTACTCCGCTTCACTTTGCCCACTGCGAAGCTACCACCGGAAATCACATCACCGGCACCCCAAGACCCCGAGAACCAGGAGCAGGCACCGTCTGAGTAGAGGCCTGCACTTATGGTTGGTTTTGAAAAGGCCTCGCCACGGTGTAAGTGGAACAAAGTAAGGGTGCTGAACCATGCAACACGGACTCACCACTCTTTCACTGCAGCCTGTTAGGGTTCCCATTTTCAGTTTTTGCCGGAATACGGAGCCCGACCTTGCGCATTCTTCTCGTTTCCCCTTACCACGGAGGCAGCCATGCCTCTTGGGCTTACGGACTGGAGCGCCATAGCCAGCACACCATTGAGTTACTGACACTACCTGACCGCTTCTGGAAATGGCGGATGCACGGTGGTGCGGCAACTCTCGCGCAACGCTTCCTAAGAGACCATCAACGACCTGACGTAATCCTAGCCACTGACATGCTCGATCTAACCACTTTCCTAGCACTGACTCGAAAAATTACTGCCGATGNCCCTACAGTCCTGTACATGCACGAGAATCAGCTTNCCTATCCACTCCCGAACGAAGGCGATGCGGGACCGATGCGTCGACAGGGTGGAGAGAGAGATCATCATTATGCATTCGTAAATTTTTCCTCAATGCTTGCTGCGAACCAGGTCGCATTCAATTCAGTTTTTCACCGCGAAACCTGGTTCGAGGCGTTACCAAAGTTCCTTCGTCATTTCCCCGAATACAATTTGATGGACTCAGTCGAAGAGTTGCACCGAAAAAGCTGTNTTCTGCCAGTCGGCATCGAGACCAACGATTTCCAGCCCGTCAGATCCAAGCTCGCCCGACCAGGTCCACCGTTGATCATCTGGAATCAGCGGTGGGAGTACGACAAGAATCCAGCTCAACTATTCGATGCTCTACGCGATGTTGCAGATCGGGGCATANACTACCAGCTAGCCATCTGTGGACGGGGTTTCGGTAAAACTCCCTCTGAGTTCGAAGATGTCGAAGAAACGTTCGGCAACCAACTGATTCATTTAGGCTTTGCTAACTACGAGCAGTATCGGTGCCTCCTCAAGCAAGCCACTCTTACTGTGTCTACCGCTGACCATGAATTCTTTGGTGTC
Source organism: Acidobacteriota bacterium (assembly GCA_002722645.1). Lineage (GTDB taxonomy): Bacteria > Acidobacteriota > UBA890 > UBA890 > UBA890 > UBA890. The sequence continues at coordinate 3,807 of PBML01000010.1, read as the reverse complement.
GGGGTGCTGGAAGCTATGGCGGCAGGCACGTTCGCGATACTGCCTCACCGATTNAGTTATCCAGAGCTTATCGCCGGTCCAGAGGTCAGNGCCGAAGCGCGNGAANGGTGCTTATACAGTTCGTACGAGCAGATGGTAGAGACCATCGTCTGGGCACTCGAAAATCGGCAAGCAGCGATACTTCTCGGAAAAGAGCTCGCATGCAACGCACAACGCTTCGACTGGGGAGAGGTCGCCCCGGCCTCTGACGCTCTCTTTGAGTCGATTTTGTAACCCGAGCAGGTTTCTGGTGCGGATCGCTGCGAATACGATCATCCCAACGTCGATCCTGTGGAAACTTGCTCATCCAAACTCAATAACTTGTCATTAATACGTAATACATGACGCTTTTGCAGAGTTTCCCTGTTCATAAAGTTTCAATATTGACGATTATCTATCATAAGTTGACGGTAATGATGAAATCATCTACCTTTAGTTTGTTTACATTACGTTTTAGGCATCGGAATCCCGTGAGCCATCATGTCTCCTCGACCCTCGCGTATCCGCCCGATAATAGACGATCTACTGGCCGAATGGGGTAGCATCGCTAATCGCAATGTCGTTGCAGCAACCGGGTCTTCACGCCAGGCAGTCCATGCGCAGCTCCGGTCGATGGTGGAGACCGGTGACCTCGTCACGGAAGGCGCAGGACGCGGCGTCCGCTACCGCAGCGTGCACCCACGACAACGCTTTCGCTACCGAATCCCAGGCCTCGACGAAGACCTGGTCTGGAAGGACGTTAGTGCTGAGGTTCCTGAGCTTTCCGACCTTCCGGACCCCGCGGACCGCGCCCTGCACACCGCTGTAGTCGAATTGGTTGACAATGCAATGTCCCACTCAAATGGTAGCTATGTTGAGGTTTCATTCCGAAAAGCCCACGATCGGTTAGTCCTCGAAGTCAGCGACGATGGGGATGGAATATTCGATCACCTAGCACAGGAGAATGGGCTCCCGGACGGCATGGAAGCTTTACGACAACTCACCAAAGGGAAGTTGACCACCATGCCTGCTGAACACACCGGCGAAGGAATCTTCCTGTTGTCGCGGATCGCTGATTTCTTTGAAGTCGAAAGTGGCGGCCTTTTATGGATGGTCGACAACGAAATCGATGACGTCGGTATCGCTGCCGTCCATGTTCGGCCAGGGACACGGGTTCGATTCGAGATCGACGTATCAACTACCACTTCTCTCGAGACGGTAATGGCAGAATCGTCAGAGGGATTCGAACTTGCTCGCCGCCGCGTCGTAGTCAAGTTGTTCGAGACGGGAAATCGCTTCTTGTCGCGCTCCGAGGCCAAGAAACTACTCGAGGGCCTCGATCGCTTTCGTAACGTGGTGGTCGATTTCAAAGGCGTCGAGGCGGTCGGCCAGGGTTTTGTCGACGAGATGTTTCGCGTCTGGACTAGCCGCCATCCTGACACCCGGCTGCATCCGATCAACATGGAGCCACCGATCGCCTTCATTGTGGAGCATGGTCGACGAGCCGGCGAATCGGCCATCACTGAGACCCAGGGCGCATAAAAACCCTCCCTGGCACCATCCCCAGCACTGAACCAGAAGCGTTGTTCAGCTGCAGTCGGGTCCCCTCACCTCGATACCCACAGTTCCCTCCGGCAATAACGACGCTACAAATCCTTCAGGATTAGCGGCATGCGCGTCGAGCAAGTCCCGCATGTCTTCGACTACACGCTCGCGAGTCGCGAGACCATAGCCAAAATATGTAATTGGGCCTACCAGCTTCAAATAGAAGTGGTTCCCCGGATCGTGGCCTGTGGAACAGTTGCTTGGCTTATGGGCCACTGCGAGCAGGTTGCCAAAAGTGGCAGCGAACTCACTCAATGCTGGCTCATTACGAAGTTCTGGAGAAATTTCAGGGAACCGGGCGCACAACTCGTCAACGTTCATCGGACTGATTCTATCAAGCGTCAAGGGACGCTATCGAATTTCTGTTGCACAACGATTCACACATAGAGCATAACGTTGCGCTTGCACTTCGCGGAAACCACTGCAAACCCTGGTATTGTCGAGGNTTCTTGGGATAGTTGATAGTAGGTCTTTNCCTCATCTGACTGGCGGATGCTGTCCAGATTAGGATCTCCCCAGCACGAGAAGACGCCTATGCTCCACAACGGCCCTGCAGACAGTGGCACCACTCTAATTCTCGCCCACGGTGCGGGCGCAGGTATGGACTCGCCCGCGATGGAAGCATTTGCCGTTGGACTGGCCGGCAATGATCTTCGGGTTGTACGTTTCGAGTTCCCNTACATGCAACGGCGACGAAAGACAGGCAAGAATTGTGCACCCGATCGCCTTCCGGTGCTGATGGAAAGTTGGCGCAATACGGTGGCAATCGCTGGAAGCAGGCGCCTAATAATCGGTGGCAAGTCTATGGGGGGGCGCATTGCCAGTATGCTTGCCGACGANGTTGGCGCTCATNGACTTGTTTGCCTCGGATATCCNTTCCACCCGCCGGGGACACCTGAGAACGTCCGGACGNCACATCTCGNGGGACTGAAAACCCCNACTCTTATTGTCCAAGGCACACGGGACCCGTTTGGCAAGCCTGATGAAATCTCTACCTATGAACTATCNCCTGCCATCAAGATTTTATGGCTGGAAGATNGTGACCATTCCTTCAAGCCAACTAAGGCCTCCGGAAGAACGCTGAAGCAAAACGTCTCCGAGGCGATTGCGGCGATTAGGAAGTTCATCTTATGAAAGCTGTTCTGCGGATAGCAGGCTTGTTTCAGTGGACTGCGGCCCACTCCGCTGACCCTAATAGTTTCTTCTGTAGTACTGCTTCTATGAGTCGTTCTATGGTCGAAGAAACCCAAGTAGACCATCAACTCGAGTCATGCAAGAGTTTGCTGGAGGGCTAAATTCACAATGAAAAACGGGATCTCTCCGGACAACGATATGAAGGCAAACAACCCTGCCTCGGGAACACCACGCTACGGCGCGACCAAGATTATTATCTTGGCAGCAATTCTTATCACCTTGTTCATCAAGGCCGACCAGCTGTCGGCCCTCGGCCCAGCATTTGCGATCTGGGTTGAGAGCATTGGTATTTGGGGCCCGTTCGCCTTTGCCGCTGGATACGCGATCGCCACCGTGGTGATGGTGCCTGGTTCGTTGTTGACCTTGCTTGCTGGCGCTATCTTCGGGCTCGGGACCGGCGTAGCCACGGTATTTATCGGCGCTTCGGTGGGTGCGACGCTAGCTTTCCTAATATCCCGTTACGGTGCCCGCTCTTGGGTTGAGCAGAAGCTCGACGGTTACGAAAAATTTGCATCAATCGACCGCGCAGTTGGCAATGAAGGATTAAAGATCGTTATCTTGCTCCGCTTGTCTCCACTATTTCCCTTCAATCTGCTGAACTACGCCCTTGGCCTGACTAGCGTTCGACTGGGTGAATATGTTTTTGCCCATCTTGCGATGCTCCCGGCAACGTTTCTATACGTCTACTACGGTCGTTTGGCGGGTGCGGTAGCCGAAGTCGCGGGCAGATCTGGAGCACAACGAGATGGTGGGTACTATGCTCTTCTCGGGCTCGGTCTGATTGCGACCCTCGTCGTGATCACCATCGTCACAAGGATCTCCACCCAGGTGCTAAACGGGATTACGGATGACCGATAAGCAGCAAAACCTCATCACACCAGATGATGAGCACAATCGCAAACTCGTCGACAACGTCCACCCACGGGACTGGGTTAACCCGACACCAGCTTCGCGCTATCACTTAGTCGTCATAGGCGCTGGTACGGCAGG
>PBML01000009.1 GCA_002722645.1 Acidobacteriota bacterium | reverse complement strand
CCGAGACCAAGCCGCCTGCAAAGTCGGTGGAAGTCGGTCCGGGCACCGAGACTAGAGAGAACCCACGATGAATATAATAACGGTAAAGTACTGAATCTAAACGACTTATAAAGATATTGTGAAACGCGAGGGCGTTGGCCGCGCTTGATATCAGAGATAGTAAAGAAGCAGGATCAGCGCCAGTAATATCGCGACCCACAAGGCCATACTGCCCGTCGGCCATGTTCGCTCGAGAATCCCTTGTGGCCCGTGATGGCGGTGGACCGTCTGCAATGTGGCGGTCGCACGTCGGCCGAGCTGATCGAGTGTTCCCGTCCACAAGCGGGCAAACGCGCGCGTGACCGGCCCAAACATCCTCGGCACGAGTCGACGGACAATCCAATCGCTGTCTAAGTTGACAGACCTAAGCTCGGGGGGGTACAAGCCGACCCAATTTAACCAAGCGAATGCAACGGCGGACCAAAACAGAAGTTGCAGCTGGGTAATGACGTGGGTGACCGTGTACGGTTCGTAGTCGACAGGAAACGGCAAAATGTTGTAAAGCACGCCTGGGAAGACACCAATCCCGATGCACAAGGAAGCTGCCAAGCCCATGGCTATCAGCATGTTTCGTGGGGCCTCCTTGCAGCGAATTCCAGAGTCGTGTCCGAAGAAAGCAAAATAGGGAATCTTGATACCGGAATGATGGAATACGCCCGCGGAGGCGAACAATAGGACGAAATAAACAAAGGCGTAGTGATTCTCAGCGGTTGCCGAAAGGATCATTGACTTGGTGGCAAAAGCGCTGAAGAGAGGGAAAGCAGAGATCGAAGCAGCACCCACGATACAGAAGGTGGCCGTCCATGGCATGGATTTGTATAGGCCGCCGAGCTCGGAGCCTTTTACTGTGCCCGTGCGCAGCAGCACCGCGCCCATCGACATGAACAGCACACCCTTGAAAAGAATGTCAGCAAAAGCGTGTGCCACAGCCCCATTAAGGGCCAGTTCTGTACCGATGCCAACACCGACGACCATAAAACCTAGCTGGTTGTTCATGCTGTAGGTAAGTACTCGCCGAAGGTCATTGACGATTACGGCGTAGAAAATTGGGAAAGCGGCCATCATGGCCCCAATCCAAATCAGCTGTTCGGTCCCGGGGAAGCCTCGCGCCAGCGCGTAGACGGCCATCTTGGTTGTGAAAGAACTGAGAAACACTGTTCCGGTCACGGTAGCTTCCGGGTAGGCGTCTTCCAGCCAATTGTGTAACAGAGGGAAGGCGCATTTGATGCCGAAGGCGATCAAAATCAACGTACCACCCATGCTGTTGATCCCGAGATAGTCGAACGCAAGAGACCCGGTTTGATAGAAATGCGCCAGCGTTCCCGCAAGAAGTAGCACGCCGGATGCTATCTGGAAGATTAAATACCGCATACCGGCTCGATACGAGCGCTCGCTACGGCGGGCCCAGATCAAGAAGACAGAGGAGATTGCCGCGATCTCCCAGTAAACGAAAAGCGTGATCAGATCGCCTGCGAAAACTGCGCCGATGGCACTTCCCGCGTAGACGAACGCAGCAACGTGTTGGCCACAGTCCTTTACTCGGAGAGCGAAGATCATGCCGAGAAACGCCGCGATGTGAAAGATGTAACCGAACACAAGGCTCAGCGGATCCACACGCACAGGTGTTAGGGAGTAATCGAAGATAGAGACTTGCAGGAGCTCCCCGTGCGGCAGCAACAGTAATTGAAGGAAGCCGAGCGCCGGCAGAAGTAGCATGTAAGCTGAGCGTAAGCGCCCACGAAAAAGCGGGACCAGCAGCCCCCCAAAGATCAAAAGCCAACCAGGCGGGAAACTATCGATCATAGTAATCCTCGTCCCGGCCCACGATCTTGCGTAGCTGCTTGGCCGCTAGCACTAGTAATACACAGGAGACAAAGCCATAAAAACCGAAAAACCCAAGAAAACCCTCGACAGGAAACTCGATATGCTTTTCGTAAAAGAGATCAGCTGCAACTAGAAGGGCGCAGAGGATCCAAAGGCTGCGGTATATTTTTTTGACATTCCCCGGGTCGTCGAGCCAGTATTTTTTGTCGCTTTGCGCAGGATCCACTACGTTGGCGCTAGAGCGATGCTCGTGGCTGTCAGTGTTGGCGTTTTCTGGCATGGTGCGTTATGGGTTCACGTTCACGATGGGAGTTAGCAGCTGGTAGAGGGTATCGGCGAAGAAGAAGAGGGCGACGCACCCTGCTGCCGTTACGCAGAGCGCTACCAGGCAGAAACCGGGGGCTTCGTTAATCGAAGATCCGTCCTTTGCCCTCCTTACCTCATGACCCTGGTGTGCGGCCGCGCTGCTCGGCCCTGTCTCTGGAGCGGCGACGAAGAAAGCCCTTGCTACCACCGGCATCAGGTACGCGACGTTCAACAGCGAGCTGATAATTAGAACCGCAATGAAGATGGTTTTCTCTGCTTCAAGCGCGCCGAGGACCAGGAACCACTTGCTCCACGAACCCCCGAATGGTGGCAGGCCGATAACGCTGAGCGAGCCGACGAAGAAGGCCATCATAGTGATTGGCATGGTGCGACCTATGCCGTTCATGTCGCTAATTTCCGTCTTGTGTGCAGCGACGTAGATCGCTCCGGCACAGAAAAAGAGGGTGATTTTGCCAAACGCATGCATGGCGATATGCATGCTACCGCCGAGGACTCCAGCACTAGTGGCCAAAGCAGCTCCAAGAACGATGTAAGAGAGCTGACTTATCGTCGAGTAGGCGAGTCGTGCTTTCAAGTTGTCTTTTGTGAGCGCGACGAGTGATGCGGCGATGATGGTGAACGCAGCAACGTACATTAGCCAGTCACTCAGTCCGGTATCGTGCAAGAGATCGATGCCAAAGATGTAGACAACGATTTTCATGACCGTAAAGACGCCCGCCTTTACCACTGCCACAGCGTGCAGGAGAGCGCTGACTGGAGTTGGAGCGACCATCGCGGCTGGGAGCCAGCGGTGAAATGGCATCAAAGCCGCCTTGCCGGTGCCAAAGGCGAACAGCGCCAACAATATGCCGAGGACCCAGTTGTCAGCACGCCCCGCCAGGATACCGCCGGGGCGAAAGTCGAGCGTTCCGGCCAGATGCCAGGTCCAGATGGTCGCTAACAGCAAGAACCCCACCGAAGTACCGATCAGTATTCCCAGATACACTCTGCCCGCACGCATCGCATTTTCGGTGCGGTGGTGGGTAACGAGAGGGTAGGTTGAGAGGGTTAGAATCTCGTAAAACACGAAAAGCGTAAGTAAGTTCGCAGCCATCGCTACACCCATCGCGGCGGAGATGGCGATTGCGAAGCAGGCGTAGAAACGGGTCTGGTCTTTTTCGTGATGTCCGCGCATGTAGCCGATCGCGTAAGTCGTTGTAACGATCCAAAGACCAGAGGCAACGAGCGCGAACAACATGCCAAGTGGTTCTAACCTGAAGGCTAGCCACAGGCCGCTCATCACCTCGACCAGTTGCGCCTCGGGACGAGCACCCGACTGAACGTCGGGGAGAAGCGACAGAACCACGCCGAAAAGAGTGCCACCGGTAATCAAGCTCGCCGCCTCGCGCGCATTTGGCCAGCGGCGCAGGGAGACGACCAGAAGGGCCCCGATCAAGGGCAGGGCCACGGCCACACAGACAGCAGTTGAGGGATTCACGAGGCCACCCTGAGAAGCGACTCTGCAGCTTGGCGTGCGATGCCCGCCGTAAACTCCGTTGTGATACCGAAGTAAAAGATCGCTACTACCAGAGCCCATACTGGGATCAGCATCGCAAGCGGGGCCTCACGCACCGAGCCTTCTCCCTCGACCGCTGATGGTGCCTCGAAATAGGCGACTTCAACGACACGCCAAATGTAGACGGCGGCGAGAAGGGAGCTGAACAAAACTACCGCGGCCACGGGCCACAGGCCTCGTTCTAGAGCTGCCACGACCAGGTACCATTTCGAGATAAATCCAACCGTCATCGGTACCCCGATGAGGCTGAGTCCACCGGCGACGAACGCGGCCATCGTCCAGGGCATAGTGCGCCCAAGGCCACGCATTTCGTCGATGTGGTCGGCACCGCAACGGTAGACAATGCACCCCAAGGCAAGGAACAGTGCGCATTTCATCAGGCCATGATTGAAAAGATGCACGATTCCCCCGGTCAAACCGTTCACGGAGGCGAAGCTAATTCCTAACACCATGTAGCCGATTTGCGCGACGCTCGAGTACGCAAGCATACGTTTGATGTTGTTTTGAAAGATCGCAACTAGCGAGGCGGTCACGATTCCGACTAGAGCCAATGGCATCAAGAAGATCCACAGCTGCATCCTGTCGAAAGCGAATTCATACCCGAAGACGGTGAAAAAAAACCGTAGCAGCAGGTAAACTGAAACCTTGGTGGCTGTCGCCGCGAGAAACGCGGTTACTGCAGATGGTGCGTATGCGTATGCGTTAGGCAGCCAAAGGTGAAGCGGGAACAAAGCCATCTTCAGACTGACGCCAACCACAAGGAATCCGAACGCAACGATTACTGTCCGGGTGTCGAGCACTTCGGGAAGACGCTCAGCCAAGTCCGCCATGTTGAGCGTACCGGTCATTATGTACAGCAAGCCAATGCCGATGAGTATGAACGTTGCCCCGAGAGTTCCCATCACCAGGTAGGAATAGGCTGCGGTAAGAGCGCGCCGATCTTGCCCCAAGCTGATGAGCACATACGAAGACAAAGCTGAGATCTCGAGAAACACGAACACGTTGAACATATCGCCGGTGACGGCAATTCCGAGAAGCCCAGCAAGGCACAGCAGGTACGCACAGTAGAAGAGGTAATGGCGCTCGTAACGCGGCAGTTCAACGGAGATGCTTGACGGTGACCAAGTTGCTACCACAGCGCCGATACCGGAAACGAGAACAAGGACGAATGCGTTGAGAACGTCGACTCGATATTCGATGCCAAATGGGGGAGGCCAGCCGCCTAGCTCATAGGAGATTACTCCCTGGCGCAACACCGCAGACATCAGTGCCACCGAAACTGCGAAAGTGACCCAAGTCACCACGATTGCCAGTGTTGTGACTATCAAACGGTTCCGCAGGAGGAGACACAGCACCGCAGCAACCAGCGGAAGTAGGACCTGTAGTATCGGCAGGGGGTTATCGATCAAGCCTCTACATCCTCAAGATGGATCTCGGGCTCTTCGATCGTTCCATACGCTTCATTTATACGAACGATTAGCCCCAAGGCGACGGCGGTGGTAGCTACACCGACGACGATAGCGGTGAGTATGAGGACTCCCGGGAGAGGATTCGAATATATATCGATACCCTCTGCCAGGATTGGTGCCGACCCCCCATCGACTTTGCCGGCCGAAATGAACAGGAGGAACACGGAGGTCTGGAAAATGTTCAACCCGATGACTTTTTTTATGAGGTTGTCGCGCGCAACGACGATGTAAAAGCCGGTCATCATCAGAACGACCACGACCCAGTAATTGTAGAGTCCGATGGTTTCCATCATCAGNCGCGCACCACCTCACCAAAGCCGTAAAATACAGTGAGCATTACCCCGGCCACTGTGGTGCCAACGCCGAGTTCGACCAGCAGAATCCCGAGATGCTGTCCGTGTACAGGGTCGTGTTCCAGCACCCCGTATTCGAGGAAAACACCCCCCTTGAGAATCGTGACGATACCAACACCGATGTACAGCAGAAGACCCAGCGGCACCAATAAATTCACGACCCAAGGGCGGACGGCCCGCTGGGCGTCCGCCAGATCGAAGATGAGTGCGTAAAGGATGACTGCGGCGGCGAAGATGACGCCAGCTTGAAACCCGCCTCCAGGGCCGTAGTCCCCGTGCCACTGGACATAGAGAGCGTACAGAAGTATGTAGGGGATCAGCAGTTTGGCGACGACGCGAGGGACAACTTGGTCTTTCATGGCGCCGCCCCCCTTGTTGTCTTCGGCGTGCCCGGGCGTCGCCTGCGGGCGCCACCGAGCAAGATCATAACGCCAACGCCGGCGGTGAGAATGACGGCAGTTTCCCCCAGAGTGTCATAACCGCGGTAGCTTGCTAGAACGGCGGTTACAAGGTTAGGAACCTCGATCTCGTGTTGCGAGTCCTCGATGTAGCGGGGCGCTACATGCAGGTTAGCTGGTGCCTCGGGGTCGCCCAGGCGCGGCAAGTCGATTGTCCCGTACACTAAGATAGCGCCGGTGACCACAACCACGACAAGCGGCAACAGGCGGCGCGCTTGAAGCAGAGAAAACCGTGGCGCGCGCTCGGGCTGCTTTTCCTCGCTCGTAGTCAAAGAGAGCGTGACCAATATCAGCACGGTTGAAATCCCGGCGCCTACAGACGCTTCGGTAAAGGCCACGTCCGGTTGGTCGAGAACGCTCATCCAGCATGCTCCAAGCAAACTATAGATGCCAGCCAAAATGGCGGCCGAAAAGAGCCCCCTCAATCTAGCAATTCTGATAGCAGTGAAGACCAAAAGGGCGAGAAGCACGAAGTCGATAACCGAGCTCATTCCTGGCCATCCTGTCTTCCGAGTACAGGGTCAAGTCCCCGGGTGTACGCGGCGTGGGCGATTGCGTGGGTTGCGGTTGGACTGGTGATCAAGACAAAGAACAAAACAAACAGGAGTTTAACGGTCACCAGTGAAAAGCCCGCTTGCAGCATCAGTCCAGCCAATATGAGGCCCGCACCGAGGGTGTCAATGATTCCAGCCCCATGCAGGCGGGCGTAAAAATCCGGAAGTCGCAGCAGGCCAATCGCCCCCGTAACACAGAAGAAGGACCCTCCGACCAGCAGCACCCAAGAGAGATTGTCAACCCACTGCATGGCTAGTTGGCCGTGTCCTCGGAGGGGTCGCTCCGGTTGGTTTCAGCAAGGTCGCCATACTTGAAGTACTTCAGTACGGCGATCGTGCCAATGAAATTGATTAAGGCATACACGAGNGCTAGATCGAGAAAATCTGGGCGCCCGTTNAGAAAACCGAGAACCGAAATGAACAACACAGTGCTTGTTCCGAACGAATTCACCGCCATGACGCGGTCGAAGACCGTTGGACCAAGCGCTCCCCGGGACAATGCCAAGACCATCGTGGCTAGGATCGCGCTCATCGCAACAGCGAACATCAATGGGAACCTTCCAAATGGGTGACGCGGCCATCCATCTCCCCGTTTTCCACCCCTTCCGCAGCTTCTTGCGTCAGCGCATGCACGGCGATGGTCGTTTCGTCCACGGTGACAGACACAGTCCCCGGGGTAAGAGTTATCGAGTTGGCATAAATAACGCGGCCGATCTCCGAAGACTGGCTCGCGGGAACCACGATCATGTTTGGGCTGATCAGCATCCGCGGACCGAGGATACGGCGGGCAACGTCAATGTTGGCTTTGACAATCTCCCAGGCAAGCCACGGAATGTAAGCCAGAGTTCGAAACGTTGTGAGCTGGAGCGGCGCTCCTTCTGAATCGATGATTTCCATCCGCCAAGCGATAAAGATCACCAAACCACTCGAGAGCATGCCCATTACTGCCAACAATGGTTCGAAATGATCTCCCCACGGCCAAGAGAGCCCCGACCACAGGGTCCAAGCTCCCAGGAGGAGAAGATACAAGGTGATGATGTGTCTCATGTCAGCTCGTCAATGTGCCGCGCGCCGCGCTTCGACAGCGAAAATGACGTGCCCCTAGGGGCCGCGAGAGGCCATATACTGGCATCGGCTTGCTTGTTGCTCAAGTTTTCTGCCGCTTCTCTACATTCCGTTGGCTATTTGCAAGCTTGGGGGCTGCTTGCCGCGATTCAGAGGTGGCGCTAGAATTTGGAAGAAGCGCCTTCGTGTCTTCCCCGAGCGTCATCTCAACCTAACGAAACCCGTCCGCCCCGCTCGCCTGACTCATAATGGAGAATTTTCCACACCTGCCGACGCTCCTTTCTGTCGGCGCCGCGGTCGTTTTTGTGATGCTGGTTTTGAACCAGTTTCTCTTCAAGCCATTGCGGACCATAATTGACGAGCGCGAGCGTCGCACTACGCACGCGCAGGAGGAGCTTGAAGCGGCCAACATTTTGCAAGCGGAGCGTCTCGACCAGATCGAAAATCGTCTGAAGGAGGCACGCCGAGAAGCTCACGACATCCGGGATACCGCGCAACGCGCGGGACGGGCCGAGCGCGATGAACGGATGATGGAAGCGCGGAAGGCCGCTCAAGACATCGTTGAGAAGGCTAGAGAAGAGCTCGCCGCGGACGTTGAAATCGCTCACAAAGATCTTGAATCCGAAGCCGAACGGCTGTCTCAACTGATTGCCGAACAGGTACTAGGGCGCCCAGTTGGCTCCGAGGGGGGGAAGTAACTGATGTTTACCAGCCACCCTATGCAGCCGTCACAGTTAATCGTTGGACTAGCCTTCTTTATTTCAATTATGGTTCCGATTACGGGCTCCGCTGGCACGTATTCTGTGCAAGAACCGGCCGAACACACCGTTGTTCAAGAAGCCGACGCGCAGCACGCGGAAGAAGAAGCTCATGGGCCCGAGGCCAAGCCTTGGTTCTACTGGCCAGCAAAATGGTTCAATTTTGTCGCCCTTTGCGGCCTCTTGTACTGGGTGCTGGTCGTTCCGCCAGGTGTAATACGGGACATATTTTCGTTTCCTGGGCTGAAAGTGATTCTTGCCGACCGGGCGGCAAGCATTTTTGTTGCACGCGACCTGGCCGTACAGCAATCTGAAGAGGCGACCCGGGTGCTTTCCGGGTCGGAACAACGCCTGTCCAAAATCGACGAAGAAGTTGCCACTCTTGTAGAGGAGGCACATCGAGATGCTGAGCGTGAAAAGGGGCGTGCTTCGGAGGACGGCAAGCGACAGGCCGAAAGAATCATCGAGGTGACTGAACGCGAGGTAAATAACGAACGAGTTGGCGCCAACCGAGAACTAAGAACCTTTGTGGCGGACCTCGCCGTCAATATGGCGGCAACGAATTTGGCTGATCAGCTAACCCCAGACGACCATAACGAGCTTATTCGCGATTACCTGTCGCGCTTAGGCAAAAGCATGGCTTGAGGGAGGAGATAATATGCTCAGCCACGCTATAGCGCGCCGTTACGCGAAGGGACTTCTCGAAGCAGTTGCCGTGATTGCCGCTGGTCGCGAGACTAATATCAAAGAGGACCTAGCCAGCCTTGTTGAGGCGATTGATGGTCACGACGGGCTCAAACTGCTTATCATGATGAATCCAGCGGTGCCGGTCCAACAAAAAAAAGCAATATTAGGTAAGATAATGGAAGCTATTGGGCTTGATGCGACATCAAGGCGGTTTGTCGATGTCCTGGCCGAAAAAGAACGGCTTGATCACCTATCGTTGATTTCCGACGTGTATGCAGAGCTCGTTGACGAGAAGTCTGGCGTCGTGAACGCAGAGATTACTACTGCGGCACCATTGGACTCCGGACAGGTCGCACAGCTCGAGAAGAGCCTGCACGAGGCTACCGGAGGTGAAGTTCGTATCTCTCGAAAGACCGACCCACAGCTTCTCGGAGGCGTGGTAACCCAGATCGGTGACGTCGTTTATGACGGGAGCCTTCAGGGCCAACTCGCACGCATCCGGGAGTTATTGGAGTCTACCTAGACAAGGAAACCTGACAGATGCAGATCAAGGCGGAAGAAATCTCGAGCATCATACGGCAGCAGATCGCCGGGTACGAAACCGAGATCAATATTCAGGAAGTCGGCACCGTCATATCGGTAGGAGACGGGGTCGCACGTATTTATGGGTTGGAGCGCTGCATGGCGTTGGAGCTCGTTGAATTCCCAGGAAATGTTTTCGGCGTTGCCCTCAACCTTGAAGAGGACAACGTTGGCGCTGTGCTCCTAAGCGATTCAACACTCGTNAAAGAAGGGGACATGGTCAAGCGTACCGAGCGGGTAATCCAGGTGCCNGTCGGCGAGGCACTGCTGGGCCGCGTCGTTACTCCACTAGGGGAGCCAGTTGATGGTCAGGGCCCCGTGAATGCCTCCGAGTTCGGGGCTATGGAGCGCATCGCTCCTGGGGTTGTGGCCCGGCAACCGGTGCATGAGCCGCTCCAGACGGGTATTAAGTCGATCGACTCAATGATTCCCATCGGCCGAGGCCAGCGGGAGCTGATCATTGGCGACCGGCAGACNGGCAAAACGGCAGTAGCCCTCGACACCATTATCAACCAAAAGANAACCGACGTTTATTGCATTTACGTTGCTATTGGCCAGAAAGAATCTACTGTGGCGCGTGCTGTCGAGGAATTGAAGAATGCTGGCGCNCTCGACTACACGATTGTCGTTGATGCCTCGGCGTCAACGCCAGCGGCCGTTCAGTGGATGGCGCCCTTCGCAGGCTGCGCAATGGGCGAATGGTTTCGTGACAATGGGAAGCACGCNTTAGTGATCTATGACGACCTTTCCAAGCACGCCAANGCCTATCGTGANATGTCGTTATTGCTGCGCCGNCCACCAGGCCGCGAAGCCTATCCGGGAGANGTTTTCTACCTGCACTCACGTTTGCTGGAACGCGCGGCAAAAGTCAATGATGAGCTTGGAGCTGGCTCGCTGACGGCACTACCAGTCATCGAGACAAAAGCGGGTGACGTTTCCGCGTACGTTCCAACCAACGTTATCTCCATTACCGACGGGCAGATTTATCTCGAGACCGACCTGTTTCACCAAGGAGTGCGGCCAGCCGTGAACGCCGGGCTGTCGGTATCACGGGTGGGCGGAGCCGCTCAGACCAAAGCAATGAAGCAGGTTGCTGGATCACTTCGCCTGGAACTGGCGCAGTTTCGTGAACTCGCCGCGTTTGCGCAGTTTGGCTCGGACCTTGACGTTTCGACCCAGAAACAATTATCGCGTGGTGAACGGCTTACTGAGATCCTCAAGCAGGATCAGTATCAGCCGCTTCGCGTTGCGCAGCAGACTGCCATTATATTTGCTGGCACAAGAGGTTTCCTTGACGATATCGAGGTCTCGCGGGTAGGAGACTTTGAGCAGGGATTTTACCAACACGTTGACGTTAACGATTCGAGCTTGTGGGATGACATCGAAACTGCTGGGAAGCTTGACAAGAACCTTGAGGACCGTCTCGGCAGAANNCTAGACGNCTACAAGTCGCAGGCTGAGGNNGTGNCCGATGATGGNGAGGANTAAACGCCCGCTCACCTGTNCCTGAGGGGCTATATCTATCTAANCAATGGCNACTCTTCTAGATCTCAGGCGTCGTGTTCGCTCAGTAAGGAACATCCGGCAGATCACTCGTGCCATGCGCATGGTGGCAGCGGCTAAGCTTCGACGTACCCAGGACCGTATCATTAGCTCGCGGCCTTACTCGGACAAGACGTGGGCGGTGATGAATGGCTTGGCGGAGCGTGCNGAGAACAGGGACCATCCATTGCTGCGACGTGCGGAGCACCAGCAACATGTCACGGTCCTGGTGATCTCTTCTGACAAAGGCATGTGTGGGTCTTTTAANACGCACATCCTGCGGCGGGCTGACACGGCGCTACAAAGCTGGCAAGACCAGGCGGTTCAACTGGCGCTTGTTGGACGCAAGGCTCACGGTTACTACAGGAAANAGGATTGGACGATCGGCGAATATTGGCTCGATCTGCTTAAGGAAGTTACCTTTGGNGACGCTGCATTGGTGGCNGAGTATCTGATTGATGAATTCACGAGCGGTCGCACCGACGCGGTCTACGTTATCTACAACGAATTCAAATCGGTGATCCGACAGGAAGTCGTCGTGGAGCCTTTGTTNCCGGTTGTTGGNCTCANGTTCCCGGAAGAAAAGATTAGCGCNCGCGAGGCGGCCCGCTATGTCGCGGAGNATCAGACGGGTGCAGGCCAAGCGCTGGACGACACGTTCGAAGGGCTTTCCGGTGAGATTCAAACACTTTCTGATATCTGGTCGGAGGNNNAANACGCTGCCCAGGNNGCNGCNAACATGGANCCAGTNGAGCTGTCTGANTACATCTACGAACCTGATCCTGAANCGATTCTNNGNAANTTGCTNCCACGNCANGTNGAAGTACAAGTNTTTCGCGCCATGCTGGAATCNATNTCATCAGAGCACGCTGCTCGAATGACGGCNATGGNGAACGCTTCGCGTAACGCCGATGAACTTATAGATGACCTCACATTGACCATGAACAAGATNCGCCAAGAGGAGATCACGACCGAGATCCTCGAAGTCGTCGGCGGAGCCGAAGCACTGAAGTAGGAGACCCACACTATGTCTAGCCCTGAACAAACGGACGTCGACGAACGAGTTGGCAAAGTCCTTGCCGTAGTAGGCCCGGTCGTCGACGTTGAGTTTTCGACAGAGGACCTGCCGCCGATATACCAAGCATTGAGGATTTCGGACGAAGCCGTTCTCTCATCCGAGAAAGTCGATCTTATTGTCGAAGTGGCCCAGCATTTAGGCGAGAATCGCGTCCGGTGCGTTTCGATGCAATCTACGGACGGCCTCGTTCGTGGCATGGACGCCGTTGATACTGGTGGTCCGATCACGACCCCGGTCGGTGACGCCACACTCGGTCGGGTCCTCAACGTTATTGGTGAACCAGTAGACGGCCTTGGCCCGGTCGAAGCCGAGGAACGTTGGCCGATTCATCGCCATGCCCCCGGTTTTGACGAACAGGCCACCGAAACTGAACAATTCGAGACCGGCATAAAAGTCATCGACTTGCTGGTGCCGTTCAAAAAGGGCGGAAAGATCGGGTTTTTTGGCGGCGCAGGTGTCGGCAAGACCGTTTTGATCATGGAGCTGATCAATAACGTTGCAAAGCAGCACGGTGGCTATTCAGTGTTTGCTGGGGTTGGTGAACGGACCCGCGAAGGCAACGATTTGTGGCTCGAGATGAAAGAGTCTGGGGTTATCAGCCAAACCTCGCTAATCTTCGGGCAGATGACAGAACCCCCTGGTGCCCGCCTGAGAGTCGCCCTAACTGGCGTCACCGTGGCGGAGTATTTCCGTGACCAAGCTGGGCAGGACGTGCTGTTGTTTATAGACAACATCTTTCGCTTTACCCAGGCAGGATCGGAAGTTTCAGCACTACTCGGTCGTATGCCCTCCGCGGTTGGCTACCAGCCCAATCTGGCAACTGAACTTGGGGAGTTACAGGAGCGCATAACTGCGACCAAGACCGGTTCGGTCACATCGATTCAAGCAATTTATGTCCCAGCAGACGATTTTACCGATCCGGCTCCAGCGACCACCTTCGCGCACCTTGACGCTAACGTGAACCTGGCACGCGCACTTACCGAGATCGGCATCTATCCAGCGGTCGACCCGCTCGACTCGACCTCACAGCTCATCGACCCGCGTGTGATTAGTGACGAGCATTACGCTGTTGCTCGTGATGTGCGGCGCATCCTCCAACGCTACAAGGACCTCCAGGACATCATTGCGATCCTCGGGATGGAGGAGCTTTCCGACGAGGACAAGGTTACCGTCAACCGCGCGCGTCGAATGCAACGATTCCTGTCACAACCGTTCTTCGTAGCGGAGAATTTCACTGGGATGCAAGGCAGGTACGTCACACTCGATGACACAATTCGNGGTTTCCAGGAGATTATTAACGGCGAGCACGACGACCTGCCAGAACAAGCTTTCCTTATGGTTGGTACCATCGAAGAAGCACGTGAAAAAGGCGAAAAAATGGCCGAGGAAACCGGTCAAAGTGCCGAAGTACGTGAGGCGCTGGCCGAAGCCGACGCGTTGGCTGAAGCTGAACACGATCCGCAAGTGGTGGAGTAACGATCTATGTCTGAGGCCCGACAAGATAGCGCCATTACGACTGACTTTTTGCTTGAAGTCGTTACGCCAGAGCGGCAGGTTGTTGCTGAGCGAGTCGATTCCGTGCGGGCACCGGGCAGCGTTGGCGAGTTTGGCGTCCTCCCGAGCCACGAGCGCCTTATCACCAGTCTGGATACCGGGATGCTACGCTATCGCACCGTTGGCACCAGCGAATGGGCTGAACTGGCGGTTTCGTCGGGGTTGGTCGAGGTTCTCCCGGATCGCGTCATTGTTCTGGCACAGACCGCTGAGACGGCACAGGACATTGACATAGTTCGTGCGGAAGCAGCTTTGCAACGTGCCCGAGACCGGCTCAAGAACCCCGAGGATGCGACTGATGTCGATCGCGCCCTCGAAGCCTTGAAGCGGTCCACGATGCGTCTGGAAACTGCGCGAGGAAATACCAGAGAAAATTGAGACAGGGAAATTCAGTTCGCGCCATTAACCCCTGGGTGGTTGCATGAAAGGACGGCCAGCGGTCAAATAGGGAGACCGCCTGGAAGGAAAAGACAATGAAAACTCTCAATAAACGGGCCGCAATGTTGACGCTTGCCGTTGTTGGCATGGCTGGCTGCGGGGAAGTTTCCGAGGTTCAACTCGGAGCACTTCTTTCGCTGGAGGGACGTGCATCGTCTTATGGACAGTCGATCCAACGTGGCATCGAAGTTGCGGTAGATCGGGTCAACGCGGCTGGGGGTGTCGACGTTGGTGGGAATGGGACCAGAGTCCCATTTTCAGTCATCGTCCGTGATGTTCAGAGCGACCCTCAAATTGGGGCGCAATTGGCGCAAGAATTCATCGACCTAGGGCTTCCCGCGGTGATCGGATCCGACAGTAGCGCTGTAACGCTGGCGATCGCTGACCTGTTTCAGCAGTCCGAGGTTGTATTGATTTCGCCGGCATCGTCGACTCTGGCGCTCAACGACAAGGGAGATTACATATTCCGCAACTACCCGAGCGAATATTTCGAGGCTGTAACACTGGCGAACTACATTTATAACGTCGCCGGAATCCGCAAGGTGCACGTCGNTAGAAGCCAGAGCGAGTTTGGCCTCGGCAATGCGTTCATCGCGCGGTTCCGTACGCTCGGTGGTGGTGTGGAGGCCCAGGTTTCGTTTCCGGCAGATCAGCCAGAAGCACTCATAGGGGCAGACATCGAAGATCTGGCCGCCACTGACGCCGATGGCATCTACATAGCCGGGTACTCCGATGAAACTGCAGCCACCGCGAGAGTGTTGCGCGATGCGGGCATAGAACTTCCACTGTTTGGGACTGGCGCCATTCTCCCCGATGAGCTCGTGGAGGTGGGCGGTGACGTGGTCGAGGGTTTGGTATATCCGATGGTCACGTTCGACGCNGAGGAAGATGTANCTGCAGAATTCATAGCTGCGTACCGCAACANGTTTGGGGACGANCCCAACGTATACGCGGCGCACGGTTACGACGCCACACTCATCATTGTGCAGGCGATCGAACAGGAAGGCCCCACCGCTAGCAACATCTCGTTCTATATGAACGCAATGAACCCTTTCCCCGGGGCAGCCGGAAGCACCAAATTTGACGCAGATGGCAACGCCGAAAAGTCTCATCGCATATGGGCCATCGAAGAGGGGGAGGCGGTCCAGAAGACGGCGAGGAACCAGAACCATCCCTAGACGGTTAGATGGTTTTGGGGATGGACTTCTAGCCAGGTAGACAAGAGACTCCGCAGGTGAACCGTTCGGNTCACAGGCGTTTAACAGATGACAACAACATCTACACATGCGACGTGTGTAGAATCCACAACTATTCAACAGAGTTTTCCGCGAAGCTAAAGCCTTTTTTCAGCAGCAAATCCACAGGTGTTCCTCCGGGGTCGGGCTGTTTTCGGAGGTTTTCGAACAGTTTTCCCTTCGCGTGGCTTGCCTTTTCCACCCCTGATGCACAGGCTCTAGCAGGTCCCTGAACAGGTTTTCCGCAACCGACGCACAAGTTTATGCAACCCTTTTCCACCGACTTGTGCACAGCCGACCCATACTGATATCCACAGATGAAACACGGACTACACAACCTGTTCCGTCATCGCGTAGTGATTCAGAGCTTGGTGACGCGAGAGCTAAAGGCACGCTACCGTGGCTCGGTAGGCGGTTATCTGTGGTCGTTTCTCAACCCGCTCTTGCTTCTCTTGGTCTACACGATCGTCTTTACGACCGTGTTCACGCCGCCACGGGCCCAGGGCGCTGACACCGACCCTTATCCGCTGTTTATGTTCTGTGGATTACTGCCGTGGGCATGGTTTGCGGCGTCGCTTACGGACGCCTCTAATTCTTTGATCGCAGGTGGCAACCTGATAAAGAAGTTAATTTTCCCCGCTGAGATCCTGCCGGTTGTCAGTGTGCTAGCCAACGGTGTCCACTACCTTCTGGGGTTGCCGATCTATCTTTGCTTCTGGATTGTTTATAAGCCAGATGGGGTAGGTGTGCACCTNTTGTGGCTGCCGCTCGTGATCCTTACCCAGTTGGTCCTGTCGCTAGGCCTCGGACTGATCCTGTCCGCGCTCGCTGTACACTTCCGCGATATTCGGGACATTCTCGCCAACACACTGACGCTGTGGTTCTTCCTTACACCGATTATCTATTCCCGTCAGTTCATCCGGAACATGGCGGAAGGGGAAGGTGCTAGCTGGGTCCCAAAGGTCGTTTCGCAGATACTCGATCTAAACCCCATGACCCACATCATGAACGGTTACCATCTGTCTATCTTCGAGGGCACGTTGATCAACTGGAAGCGACTGCCGGTGACGATGGTCGTGGCCTTCCTAATCCTGATGGCAGGCTACTGGTTTTTCGATCGTTTGCGCGATTCTTTTCCGGAGGAGGTTTGATGATTCCAGTGGGGAAGCACTTGCGCCNGGGAACATGGTGATGGCGGGGTCGGTTGTGCGAGTCGAGAACGTTGACAAGCTGTACCGAAAGGTAGCGCACGCACATCGTTTTCTCACTCTCAAGAGCGCGATTCTTGGCGGCGACCTGTTCAAAGCACTGTCGCCGGGTGAGGTGTTTACTGCACTTGACGGGGTCAGCCTAGACATCGCTCGAGGTGAAACCCTGGGTGTGATCGGTAGCAACGGTGCTGGCAAGAGCACTCTTCTCAAAATCATCGCCGGTGCTGCAAAACCAACCACAGGCAAAGTCACGGTCAATGGTCGGATTTCAGCTCTTATCGAACTCGCCGCCGGGTTTCATCCTGAAATTTCCGGGCGAGAGAACGTGTTCATTAATGGNATNATTCTNGGCCTCTCACGTTCGCAAGTCGCGGAACGTTTCGACGACATNGTCTCGTTTGCTGAGCTACAGGATTTCATCGACGCCCCGGTGAAGACTTACTCAAGTGGCATGTACATGCGCCTAGGGTTTTCCGTCGCGATCCATATCGATCCAGAAGTGTTGCTTATTGACGAGGTGTTGGCCGTTGGCGACGAGGCGTTTGTCCACAAATGCCACGACAAAATTGCCGAGTTCAAGCGGCGGGGCAAGACAATCCTGCTAGTCAGCCACAGCCTCGATTCAGTGAGACGGTTATGTGACCGGGTTGTGTGGATGAAGGACGGCTCGATCGAGCAGGCTGGTGATCCACCAAAGATTATTGACGCCTATCTTCAATGGGTGGCACGCAAGGANGAAGGGGAGCTCGCGGCCGGTGATAATCGCCGTGACACAGTCACAGAGAGCCAAAGTGAGTCCGGTGAACTAGGAGGGGACGACGGCCGCGACACTAATTTGTCCAATGGCGTTGGCGGNGGGGATGAAGAGGAGCCAAACGGCGAAGAACATACCGAGGGAATTTTCGCGGCTGTGCCCTATGAGCCGGGCCGTTGGGGAAGCCAGCAGGTGTTTATTGACAAGGTGCGGATGCTTGACTCCCAAGGTGGCCAGCATTACGTCTTCACGTGTGGTGATCCCATGACAATTGAACTCACCCTAAAANCGGAGGAACTAGTAGATGATTTCGCCGTTGGGGTTGGAATTTTCAACGCGGATGGGGTTTGCTGCTACGGCACTAACACCGACATCGAGCGTTTTGTTGCTGCCAAACTTCAGGGTACGGCTAGTGTTCGAATGGAAATCNCGGCACTTAACCTGATCGAAGGNACNTACTATCTCGACCTTGCTGTCCATCGNCTCGATGGCTACCCGTACGATTACCAGCGTGGTCTCACTCGGTTTCGCACGACTTCTCCAATTGGCGATACTGGGGTCGCTCGCCTACCACACNGCTGGANCTTCGAGGGTGGGATTGAGTGGAAGAAGACTGGAGATTCCGAAGGCCAGTGATCAGTTGGCAAACGGATCGCGAACGCGGAGCGTGGAGAATTTTTTGAAGTCCGCATCGCTTGAATACAAGAGGGGCACTCCGTGTTCGAGCAAGATGGCTACCAGGTGGGAATCCTGCACCAAGTTTCCCCGGACGACCACACCACGAGTCACTTCCGCGTAGCATTCCCAGAACCTGGCTCCCTCGCCTAGAGCACGGACATTGGGCAGAGCGAGCAATGAATCGATATTCGCCCTCGCGGTCACAGGCGGCAGCGGCCGGGAGAAAACGCCTGGATGAGTAGCAATGCGCAAGTAGTTCGTAAGCGTCGGCCAAGGGATACAGAACAGCTCAGGCCCTCGAGCGCGATCTTGGAGAAAATCAAGCGCGGCGTGGTGTAGGGGCGCACCAGTGTCGGATGCCTGTAACAGGACATTGGTGTCTACTGCGAAACTCACAGGCCGTTGTTGTCCATAGTTGCGTACAGTTCTTCCTTGTCCCCTATTTCAATAAGAGCTCCCATGTCCTGATGGAACCAGTCCAAGGTGAACCCTTCCCGTTCTGGTATCCGATGCCCAAGGGCTTCGCTGCACAACTCGGAAATTAGTCGACCCAGTGACTTACCCTCAGCCTGTTGCAAGTTTTTGATTTCCTGCAGAATCGGAGTGTCGATATCTACTGTAGTTCGTGCCATACATCAGATGTTAGCAATATTCACATCAGATGTTATATATAAATCGCGAAAAGATTCGAAGTGCATCGGTTTGCACATTGGAAACCCCACGATGAACACACTCGTGGCGTCAACGTGGCAGACTTGTGCAGGTTGAAGACCCTCAGCGGACCAGCTCCGTTGAGGGATAGCTGCGTTGAAAGACAGTCCGACATGCTCCAAACGGTCGCATCCATCGTTTCTAAACACCCGGATTTAGCGCGTGTGCTGCGAGCAATTCAGCGGCGCGACACCGTTGTTCTGGAGGGTCTGGTTGGCAGCTACAGGGCGGCAGTACTGGCACGTCTACAGGAGATGGTGGGGCGACCACTCGCGGTCGTCTTGCCAGAGCGTTTCGACGGCGAGGCACTGTTGCTGGACCTGCGTGCTTTTCATCGCGCCGGAGATGGGGGAAGAGGGGTAGTCGCGTTCCCTTCGCTAGGCATCGATCCTTACGGCGCGCTAGCACCACATCCGGATCACATCCGGGAACGAATCCAAACACTCGACCGTTGTGCCACAGACAACGCAGACATCCTCATCGCTCCGATGTTGTCTTGGCTCGAGTATCTTCAACCACCGAGCCATTTTCTGGGTTCGACTCTGACGATCGAGGTTGGTAATGATCTGCCACTGGAGGAACTTGTCGGCGCCCTCGGCTCTGCTGGCTACCAGCGCCATTCGTTGGTTGAATCCCTTGGCGAGATGGCGGTTCGGGGCGGAATAATCGATGTGTTTCCGGCGACCAGAGAATATCCAATTCGGCTTGAGTACTTTGGTGACGAGATTGAGTCGATCCGGGAATTCAACCCTCGGGATCAGCGGTCACTTCGTTCTATCGAATTCGTTGAACTCCCGCCGGCGCGAGAGCATTTCGAACTTGCTGCCCCCGGGACCGGAAACATCTCTGAGGGTTCCGAAAGTGATAAAAGCCCCGAAGGCAGGAGAATTTGGCTTGAGGGCGGAGGAGCAAGCTCCAGAGCCTTACTCGCCGATTATCTCGCTGATCCGCTTTGGGTAGAGATAGAGCCGGAGTCATTTGCCGAAGAAGAGACTGCGTGGGGCAGTCGCCTTGATGAGTACTATCATCGTGCGTTGGCCGCTGGCCGGGACGCGAAACCGCCAGACGATTTGTATTCCAATCTGGCCGAAGGTCTCCGACGTACCGGCCGGGACCGGCTTCTGATGCGAGACCTCGCCACGGAAGCTAGTACTTCCGAGGCATTCAGGTTGATCGCTCAGCCAGCCCCGTCTTTTCAAGGGCGCATGGCTGACTTAGCAGAAAACGTTAGCAAATCCCTGGCCAAAGGCGATTCCATTTTCCTAGCTATGAACCGGCCTGTTTCAGCCCGGAGGTTGGCGGGAGTTTTAGAAGAATACGGTATCCCAGCCGCTCTCTTTCTGACCGACAAAGACCCGGGTGATCGTCAAATGAACAACTCTGCCAAAGGGACGCGTGGAAGCGACGAGGGCACTGGCAAGGAGAAGGGGTTTTCAGCTGTTTCCGAAAACGCGGATCGTATTGAACGCCCGCCAAATAACGCTACTGGCAACTGTTGGGTAATTTGCGCTGATCTTTCAGCGGGTTTTCGTCTATCGGACGAATCTCTCTGGCTGGGCACAGACACGGAAATTTTCGGCCGTACCCGAGTACGCGGCCGCNCTCGCCGTTTCCACGGTGACGCTTTCCGGGCGGATTTTCGCAATCTAATGCCGGGCGATTCAATCGTTCACGTCGAGCATGGCATCGGCAAGTTTGTCGCAGTGCGCACTCTCGATATTGACGATGCCGCCAGGGAATTCATGGAAATTCAATACCGGGATCAGGATCGCCTCTATCTACCGCTTGACCAACTCCACCTCGTCCAGCGTTACCACGGTGTCGAGGGAGCCACCCCAAAACTCGACAAACTCGGCGGCACGGCGTGGGGCAACATCAAGAGGCGAGTGAAAAAGGAACTGCGCGAGATGGCCAGTGAATTACTTGAACTATATGCGGCTCGTAAGACTATCAAGGGCCATGCTTTTGGTGAGGACAGCCCATGGCAAGCGGAGATGGAGGATGCCTTTGAGTTTGAGGAGACCCCCGGTCAANTCACCGCAATCGCAGAGATAAAAGCCGGTATGGAGGGCACCAAGCCGATGGACCATCTGCTTTGCGGCGACGTCGGCTACGGCAAAACCGAGGTGGCCATGCGGGTGGCGTTCAAAGCGGTCATGGATGGCAAACAGGTGGCAGTGTTGGCGCCGACCACGGTGCTGGCCTATCAACACGCATTGACGTTTGCTGCCCGGCTTCAGGCATTTCCGGTGAAGATCGAACTGTTGTCTCGCTTTAGATCTACGGGAGAGCAGCGGAAAACTATCGTGGAACTGGCCGACGGTGTGGTCGACATCGTTATTGGCACGCATAGGATCCTTTCGAAAGACATTCGGTTTAAGGATCTTGGCTTGGTGATCGTAGACGAAGAGCAACGCTTCGGAGTACATCACAAAGAGCGGCTTAAGCAGCTCAAGCGCCACGTCGATGTATTGTCAATGACCGCTACGCCGATTCCCCGAACGTTGCAAATGTCACTGGTTGGGGTCCGTGACCTCAGTGTGATCGAAAGCCCACCGCGTGACCGTTTCGCGGTAGCTACCCACGTTATGGTTTACGACCCTGAGGTTATCGTTTCCGCGATTCGTGCCGAACTATCGCGGAACGGGCAGGTTTATTTTGTGCACAACCGCGTCGAGTCAATTTATTCAATGGTTGAGGCGCTCCGCGCCTTGGTGCCAGAAGCGCGCTTTCAAGTCGCGCATGGACAGCTTCCTGAGAGAGAACTTGAGCGTGTCATGCACGACTTCGTTTGCTATGAGGCCGACGTCCTGGTTACAACGACAATTATCGAAAACGGCCTCGACATCCCGCGCGCCAACACGATGATCATTAACCGGGCAGATCGCTTCGGTTTAGCACAGCTCTATCAGCTGCGCGGACGCATTGGGCGTTCCGACCGACGAGCTAGCGCGTACTTGATGATTCCTCCCTTGGGCAACCTTTCAGAGGGGGCCCGCAAACGCCTGCGGGCCATCCAGGAATTTGCGGACTTGGGTTCCGGTTTTCGGCTCGCTGCCATGGATTTAGAGATCCGCGGTGCTGGCTCTCTACTGGGACACAAACAGCACGGGCACATGGCAGCGCTTGGTTTCGATATGTATGCACGGCTTTTGGAGGAGACCGTGCACGAACTCGAAGGAAACCCGGTCCCTTCAGAAACCC
>PBML01000008.1 GCA_002722645.1 Acidobacteriota bacterium | reverse complement strand
CGACAGCGTGACGGAGTAGCCCATAGCCTCAAGGTCGCGGGCGACACGCGATGCAATCACTACCGAACGGTGATGGCCTCCCGTACACCCGAACGCAAGAGTCATGTAGGCGCGCCCTTGCGCTCCTAACCGTGGCACGACAAAGCGCAACAGATTCTCTACATGATCAAGGAATTCAATCGTTTCCGCCCGCGATTCTACATATTGCGAAACTGGCCTGTCGATTCCGCTCAACAACTTAAGATCCGGTATGTAGTTCGGGTTTGGCAAAAATCGGACATCAAACACAAGGTCGGCATTCTTGGGCAAACCAGAACGGAAAGCGAAGCTAACTACCCGAATCGTCGCTCGCTCATCGCCGGCCGAACCGTAAAGCTTAAAAAGGAACTCGCGCAAATCGTGGGGCGTGAAATTGCTTGTGTCGATGACCCTTGTGGAGAGGTCACGAATCGGCTCAAGCAACTTACGCTCCTTGCGTATCGCGGTCAGAATATCGTCGTCACCCGCCAGGGGGTGTGGCCGACGAGTTTCAGAATATCTCTGCTGCAATACGGAGTCGTCGGCATCAAAAAAGGCGAGCTCGACAGATCCCGATCGAGCTTCGAGATTTTTATAAGCTTGGGCAAACTTGCCAAGAAAGCCATGCGTTCGCGCGTCGACGACCAGCGCGGCCCGATCGACAGTACTTCCGGTCTTTTCACACAGGTCGGCGAACTTAGATATCAACGCCGGCGGTAAATTGTCAACACAGTAATAGCCAAGATCTTCGAGGCTATTGAGCGCTGCACTTTTACCTGCCCCGGCAAGGCCTGAAACCACCACAAGAGAAGTTGATCGTCCCACTATTCGAGATCGCCTTCGTTTTATTCGGCAGTTACCGGCATGAAATACCGCCTGAATCGGTCATCGCGGTGCCCGCCGGAACTTAGAGGCACCTATCTGCATCTGCTCCCGGTACTTAGCAACTGTACGCCGGGCAATTTGCAAGCCGCCCTCCGTTAACGCGGTGGCAATGCGGGCGTCAGAAAGAGGCTTGCGTGCATCCTCCGTAGCTATCAGCTTGCGAATGTTTTCCTTCACTGAAACCGATGAGACATCCAACCCATTGCTGTGTCCAATGGAGCTGTGGAAAAAAAACCTCATTTCCAGAATACCCTGAGGCGTGCTCATGAACTTTCCGTTAACTACCCTAGAGACCGTAGACACGTGCATCTCAATATCATCGGCAACGTCCCTAAGAACCAACGGCCTCAGCTCGGCCAATCCATCTTCCAAAAATGCTACTTGATGCTTGACGATACTTTCAGCAACCAACTGTATGGTTCGTTGACGCTGGCCGAACGATTTAATTAGCCAGAGAGCCGACTTGAGCTTGGTATGCAAGTAGTCCGAGGTTTCCTTGGGCACCTCCCCGCCCGATCGAAGCATATGACGATACAAGCGCGAGATACGCAGCTTCGGCAAACCGTCTTCGTTAAGCACGACACGATAAGTACCCGCATCCTTAATAACCGTGACGTCCGGGACGATATACCGCGAGGGTTCGGTTGCGTACACAGCCCCCGGTTTCGGGTTGAGACTCCGAATAAGCGCTACCGCCGATTCAACCTCAGCCAAATTAACGCGGCAACGCCGGCCAATATCACTGTGTGCACGATCGATTAGCAAGTCTAGATGTTTATCGACGATCCGATACGCAAGTGTCTGAGAAGCATCGAGATGCTCGAGTTGCAGAAGCAGACACTCACGCAGGTTGCGCGCCGCCACCCCGGGAGGGTCGAATGTTTGTATCCATTTCAGGGTTGATTCAACTGCGGCGACTGGCCAACCTCCCAGTACCGCTAACTCATCAGTGTCGACAGTTAAATAACCCTCTTCGTCAAAGTTTCCAATGATCGCCTGCCCGATTTCCATTTTCAGCGGCGACGTATCGCTCATTCCCAGCTGCCATAGCAATTGTTGTTCCATCGTTGGACGAGCAGCTAGCATATTCTCTAACTGCAGCTGGTCCCGGTGTTCATTCACAGGACCCGTCCGGGGCTGGGCGTCGTAGTAATCTTGGAAATACGCTTCGATATTGATCTCGTCGAACGAGTTAACGTCCTCTGGAAGAAACTCCTCGGTATCCCCCTTTTCTTGCCCTTCGATGCCAACCTCGTCCGGTGGCACTATTGCATCGACAGATTCTTCGGACCCCTCACGCTCTTCGAGCATAGGGTTCTCTACCATCTCCTGCTCTAAAACGTTTTCAAGTTCGAGCTTGTTGAGCTGCAGAAGGCGGATCGCCATCTGCAGCGCCGGCGTCATGACCAACCGTTGCTGCAAACGCAGGGCCAGTTTTTGCTCGAGAGCCATCGGTCAATCCAACCGGAAGTTCTGCCCTAGGTAGATCTCGCGGGTTTCCGGATCCCTTCCGAGATCCTCGGGTGTGCCCGAGCGAAAGATCTTGCCATTTCGAATGATGTAAGCCCGATCAGTAATTTGTAGCGTCTCACGTACGTTATGATCCGTGATCAGGGCACCGATACCTCGCTTCTTCAAGCTGCTGATGATCTTCTGAATGTCGGCAATAGCGATGGGATCGATTCCCGTGAAGGGTTCATCGAGCAAAACGAAGCGCGGCTCAGTGGTCAATGCTCGGGCAATCTCGACGCGACGGCGCTCACCACCGGAGAGCGTATAGGCCACGTTGCCGGCCAAATGCTGAAGGCCGAGCTCCTCCAGTAAGCTTTCACATCGAGCAACGCGCTCAGAGCGATCGAAATCAAGTCCCTCTAGGATAGCCATGAGGTTCTGAGCAACAGTCAATCTACGAAACACCGATGGCTCTTGGGGCAGGTACGAAATCCCGTATCGTCGCGCACGTACAAACATCGGATCATGGGTGATGTCGACGTCGCCAACCATCACTCTGCCTGCATCGGGCCGCGTCAACCCAACCACCATATAGAACGAGGTCGTTTTACCGGCCCCGTTAGGTCCTAATAGCCCGACGACCTCGCCCTCTGCAATGTCAAAACTCACGTGATCCACAACTCGGCGGCCACGATACGCTTTTACAAGGGAATCCACAGCCAATCGGGTGGCCGAGGACATAGTGGCAGGCTGAGACTTCTCCCCGGGTTGAAAATCAGAGACTACCGCAGGACGGTCAGACATTTTCTCATCGTACCAAGGGCCCCTTTCAAGATCCATGCCAACATATGTTGGACGTTGAGTATCTCTAGGATCTTGAGAGGCTTCCAGGGCGACCAGAAACATCTTTCAGGCTAAATAAATAATGCTCCTCCTCAACCCCTTCTACGGGTGACAATCGACAGGTCTAGTCGTTCCCGGCGACTAACAAATTGTCCCGCTGAACCTCGCCGTGTTCAACTGACATATTCGAAAATCTGGACCTGCTCCTTCTACAAGACACTAGTGAAGAAAGATGCTCTGGCTGATCCTTTCGATTATCTCTGGCGAGGTCGGACGATCTGTGTGGTTCCTTTCTGTATCGCAGTAATCGACAGATCGCCAGCATTCCATAGCAGGCGGAGAGCCTTAGGGTCGCGAATTTCGATGCCCTGATCATTAACAAAGGTAGCCGGAATAGCTGGAACAACTGGAGCCCCTACAGGGGCAACAGGCGTCGCGTAGATGGTGACTTCCTCGGTATCTACATCGTACTCAAGGCGATCACCACGCCCTGTTCCCGCCGGGTCACTCATCACAACTTGAGTACGAACTTCCATTGAATCCCACCCACCATCTTCGAGGAAACGAATGATCAAGAGATTGCCGCCGATCGTCCGGCCACCCTCTCCTTTCGCCTGGACAACGGCCTCACCTGCAAGCCGCAATTGCATCGTGGGCGATCCCTGAACCAGTAGTCGATTGCCAGTCAAAATCACGTTATTGAGAACCGACTCATCCTCTGTGTTTGCACTCGGATTGGCCAGGCTGACAAACACGGTACCCGTAGCTTGCAAATCGTTGGCCGTAGGCAAAATTTGGATCTGGTCAGCCTGGAGAAGCCGGACGCCGTCTCCCTCCCAAACACTGGCATTTCCATTAAAGGTCAGTGCGTTTGCAGCGCTGACATGAAGCGATTCTGCCGATGCTTGGATTTTCGTCGAGTTGCCGAAAAGCGCCCCCAACATCCGAACAACCTCTCCCCGGAGTTGAGCACTAACACCACCGGCCAAATCCACTCCTCCCGCAGCACGAAGCCACACCTGGCCAGCTTGGACATCGAACTCATCAGAACGAAACCGCGGGCGCGACAAACCTTCTAACAACCAATCGCCCGTTCCCGGTTGGTACACTCCGCTGTTGGCACTAACGTCTCGACCTTCACCAGTGTGCCGCACACCGTCCGGCCACTCCGCTCCNGTCAACACGCCATTGGTATCACCCATCGGCCACGGCTGGTTGANGTCCTCATAGNCAAACCTNGCGGAGGGTCCACGAAAACTCAGGGNCTCTTCACCATTGCCAACAANCTGAATTTCAACATTGCCTTCGGCATTCAGNTCCTNAGTANCNCCGGTACCAGNTNCAAGCACGTCGGCGNAGATGTGCACCAATTCNNTATTCGGCGACGAAGGAAAAAAATNGGCATTGCCACACGCTATGATTGACCCTTCTANGTCACCACAAGTCCCGCTCAGCAATCGTGGTNCTTCGCCCAAGGCCANGTCNAAGCTGTCAGCCTCCANGACNCCGGTCTCNCCCAACNTAAAAAGNGGCCTCNTCACGTCCATNTCTGANTCCACCCGCAGGCCAGTGGCTTCGCCATCGACAATGTNGACCACGATTAACTCCCCAGACGCANTGTGTTCTCCTGCTGANCNGGCAGCNANCCACACCGCGCGGGCGNTGCCTGAAGCCGTAATAGNGCGNACNTCGGTNGCCTCTTCNTTGAGATNCANGAATATTTGAGTNCCCGCNAGTTCNGCTTCTGGAAGTANCGCNCGGGCGTTGCCAGTNACNGTGATCGAACGAACNGTAGTTGCCTCCCTGTCGAGACCGATCAGGATNTCGGCCCCGNCAAGCTCCGCTTCCGGAAGCGATAANGNAGGCGAGTTGAGCAATCTCAACTCCGNGCTGGCGTTGTNGTACAACATCTCACCGGACGNGCCNCTAAGATTNAGCATNGTGGCCGTCTGATTGCTTGCATCACTCCACACCCTGACCAACNCCNCNACGNNTNNATNTTGCGAAGATGGNTGCGCGCCCCATAGCTGNGCNATTCCCGTATCCGGATCGTAGTGCAGTGTTCGCGACTCGATCACCAACCCACCGGTACTGAACAACACGCCGTCGTCAGTTAGCAATCTCCCGCCGCGATACCTTAGTCGCTCCGAGCTAAACGTGACGCCNCCCGGNAGCAAAGCGGAAACTACTGCCCGCGGCCCTGGTCCGNCGACTTCNTCAGCGAGCANCTCNATGCTTTCGAACTGCTGACCCTCGACTGGNACCTCGTAGGGAACTCCCGTCAGCGAATGCGCCGTAAGGCGNGTAGCCTCGGGGNAACTNTCCCCNTCNTCCGAGTGTTTATAGATCACCATNCCGACGTTACCCGAAAATTCCTCGACTTCACGTCGCTCACCGTTGATCTCACGAAACTTGCGNACGCGATGGTCGGCANTAAGCTCCCCGANCGTCAGNCCGCTGGCAATCGTTGTCGCAGTGGGCGCNTTNGCTTTCGAAANAATGCCNNGACGTGGNGCTCTGATNTCGNCATCGNCNATTGCGGGACGNCCCTCCCAGGANGTCCACACAANCNCCAAGACGCCGATGATGANTAGTGCCANCAAANATCGNACAATTGTTCGNGNNCTCATCCTAAAACTCGGCTGNCAAGGACCCGATCCAACCGAATCCATTAAGNCCAGGNGTCCACCTCCCCGCCANGTCGCCACGCAGNGTTTCACCGCTCAAACCGAACCCAAACGTGTACATTGGTCGCCTTTCAATTGCCTTNAAGTCAAACAACAAGCCGCCCCGCAACGCTANCCTGTCCCCANTCCACTGTATGCCACCACCGAGTTCTCGNCGTTCCCGGGCACCATGGACGAAAACACCAGCCACCANGTCAAGATCAAGGGTAAGAGAGAATTGNGGGTGGGGCAAAAACATGCCNCCAACACGAACCTGNCGNGGCAAACGGAACTGCTCTGCGGGCGCTGGGATTNCCTCAGTACCACTNTCGAGTTTCGGAGCATTAAAATTCTTCACCNCCGCGCCAATGCGCAACATGGAGGAAGCCATAAACAAAAGGCCTAGGTCAACGCTCAGTACCGTATCCTCCGATGCCACCACACCGCTACGGGCGAAGCTAAGGAGTTCCCGAGACGCCAGGTCAGTACTCTGTAACGAAGCCAAAGGCACCTCGGCTAAACGACCCTGGGCCTGAACCAGCTTGGCGCTCCCGCCAAGAACGAAGCGCCCTTGCATTAATGGATGCGCTGCACTGATTTGATATTCGCGTGTACGTAACGCCGCCGTTTCTATGTGGACNGAACCATCGACAAAACGAGAAATNTCGTCGACATACGTNATCTGCTGGAACGCAGCCCCGAAACGTACCGAGATGACATAGACACCGAAAGCTCGCTCTTCAGTGAGCCCTGAACGATCGGACATTAGCGTCGCCGAAGCATCCTCGCCGGTCAGTTCATCAGAAAAGCCACCTGCTACTCGAAGGGATTCAACCCACCTACCCANTTCANGCGGCAAGTTGCCGAGCATCAATCCTGCCTCCTTTCGCCCAGACACCCAGAGGCCAGCAGGATTCCATTGAAGAGCAGCATAGCCATCGGCGACAGCAACGTATCCGCCACCCATGGCCAGAGCCCGTGGATCTACCTTTGACACGGTTTGGGCAACTGCGGGCGAGGCAGCCAATAGTGAAAGGAACACAGAGAAAACGAAGGCCGCAGCCCGGGAATCGACAGGACTCACTCTCGCGGAGGGCGGTGTTTTTCGACTTCCTCTTGGTAGTACTGTCTGTAAAGAATCTCCCACTCTCGCCCTCCCTCGGGGAAGTCGCGCTTCTGGGAGGAAATCTTCTCACGCACAAGCTCGTCTACCATCGAATCTCGTTTAACTTCTTCGGTGATGATGCTCACCACCTCGAGGCGGACAACGTTAGAGTCCTTCTGTAAACGCACGCCAAGATCGCCATCAAGAGCGTCGACGACCAGTTTCGAGAGATGATTAATCTTTCCGCGTGACAAGCGCATGGTCAGAGAATAATTTCACGTTCCGTGGCGAGTCTCGCCTTGATAACCTTGAACATCTCATGGTACTCGACGTCAGCACGGCGAATGCGGTCCATATGCTCCCGCATTAACTCACGAACTTCATCGTTGAGCCTGTCCTCTACGCGCAGCTCTTCGGCAATTACCTGCCGCAAGAGAGCCTCCGTCTCATCNGCATTTTCAACATCGAAGAATCCACGCTTAGCGAGCCCGCGGACGACGCGGTTAGCGATATCTTCGATCTGTCCGCTATTCAAGCGCATGGTAGCCGGACCCGGAGGAAAGCGAGACGGAACACCGCCCCGATGCTAGCACGGAGCAATCAGTGCGCCACCTTGACCGGCGCGGAGGTTACTTCGAAACCATCCCCGAAATCTACACGGAGCCGGTAGTCCCCGGTGTCAACCTCAGGGATGCGAGCATTTACGAGTAAGGGACCATCGATATCACCTAACCAGTGGACTTCCTCCAAACTAAGGGCAAGCGTCCCGCCGTCCACCGTTTCAAGTTGCACAGCCAGCGCCTCAATATTGGGTTTAAGTCCGTTCATCCAGGCTCCAATAACCAGTAGTCCGCCGCTATCGAAGGGCACCCCATCCGCGATTAAGACACCGACGGCTGAATCGTTGGACAGATCTAATGGGAGGGAGGCATGTCCGACAACAATCGCAATAGCTGGGTCCGCAGTAACCTCTACAAGTTGATCCCACTCGGCCTCCGTAGCGGGGAGCGGGTGC
The DNA here is from genome assembly GCA_002722645.1 of Acidobacteriota bacterium. Lineage (GTDB taxonomy): Bacteria > Acidobacteriota > UBA890 > UBA890 > UBA890 > UBA890. The sequence continues at coordinate 16,113 of PBML01000008.1, read as the reverse complement.
GACACCTTCAGCTTCGCCTGGTACGTGCCAGGTTCTGCCGCTACCGTGACCGGGAAAAAAAGGGATCCATTGCCGACCGCCAACAACTCCTCTTCCCCTAGACGAATCTCCCACATTTCCGATACCTGTACAGAATCATCTGTGCTGCCACTCCGCCCCACCGTTAAGCTTGTCTCGAGCGCGGCGACAAACTGGCCATCATCGGGCTGGAACAGCAGATCGCTAAGCCTGACCTGAACCGGCACTGAAACCATGCTGCCCCTGCCAACCTCGCCCCAGGTTTCTAGAGGGATCTGGATCGACAGCGTCCCATCGATAATCTCTCGTACATAGGCCCCGGACGACTCACCGGTTTCAAACTCCATGATCGGGTCAACTATGCTGTCGTCAATCGTATAGTCGAACGCCCAACGCAAATTACGATCCCAGACGCCCGGCCCCCACTGAAAGTCGTAGATTTCGAAACGGCCAATACTTGTCTCGATGAAGTACACCAAGAACTCACCGGTGACCCCGCGGAAGGCAAGATTGCTCCCCAAGTTATAATAGGTCCACACCTCAAATTCCCCCCCAGAACGGCCAAAGAGGGACTGCGAACCCCGGCGACTGACATAACCTGATTCTCCAAACATAACGTGGACCCGTCCACGATCAGATCTCCAGCCCTTCGGGATGCCACGGTACTTCCTATTCGACTCGGCAACGTTTTCATAAAACGTTTCCTTGAAGTTGTTGCCGACCTGCCTACCGTCGGGATCCCGTCGGTCCCAAAACCATTTGATAAACTCCTTGCGCTGCTGGGTATCTTCCAGGCCCTCCCAAATCTCACGCTCTTCAATGGTCAGGAACATCTCCGCCGGGCCGTGGGTCCAATTATCTGTCCAGCCCTCATAGAATCGCAGTGCTGCTCCGGCAGTGGTTGGGTACTCATCGTCCTTCCAGTCCTGGACAGGCTGACCAATACTGGGGAAGCTTACAAAGCTAACCAGTACGAACGTTGCCGCAACCAAACAAAGCAGCCTTGGGAAGTCCCTACGGTTCGTTGTTCTTTTCATGGCGATTCTCGGTCAAATCTCATTGATGCTCTGTTTGCATATGATTCTATCGAGAAGACAACGCAACAGTAAGGAACAAATATTCTGTAGTGTCGTCTACCATCACTTTCTCTAACCGTCGAACAACTTGTTGCCCCTTGGATGTCGTGTTAATTAGCTCAGCATCATGAACCAAGACGATCTCAAGTCAGTTTTTTGCAGAGTCGAGAGCCTCCAGAAACAAGTTGTGGAGAACCTTGCAAGACTAGTCGAGATACCCAGTATCGCTGGCCACACTGAAGCTTGCCGGACCGCCGCCGCTGTAACCGCCGAATTCTGCAAAGACGCTGGCTTTAGCGTTGAGGTCTGGGAAGGTCCAGGGGCGCCCGCGCTCTTCGCGGAGATCACGGCCCCAGACAACAGTCCGACTGTGTTGTTCTATGGGCACTACGATGTACAACCAGTGGAGCCCCTGGAAGCCTGGGTAACTCCACCATTCAAGCCCACGATTCGCGATGATGCCCTGTTTGGGCGCGGCGCTGGCGACAACAAAGGCCAGTTCATCTGTCATATCGCCGCCGTAAAGGCGCTCAAAGAAACCGTGGGCTGTCCAGTCGGCGTAAAACTGCTAATCGAAGGTGAGGAAGAGATCGGCAGCCCCCATCTTGAGGACCTCGTAACGACCAATGCGGGCCGGTTGTCTTGTGATGTCGTGATTACCGCCGATGGGCCATACCATGCCGATGGACATCCCCTAATCATTTTCGGAGTGCGTGGATTGCTGTTTCTGGATGCAACTATCAGTGGCGCTCCGCAGGACCTGCACTCAGGGAGCAGCGGTGGAATCGTGCCGGCGCCAACTCATGAACTCGTGAGCGCCCTCGCCTCAATGTGGAACAAAGACGGCTCAGTCGCCATTCCCGGTTTCTACGACGACATCGTACGCCCAACTTTCACCGAAGGTAGCCTCGCGGCGCAACTTCCATATCCAAACTGGACTGAGGAAGAAGCTTCCGTCGATGGAACCTTGCCTCCACCTTGGACCCGCCTAATGTTTGAACCCAACCTCAACATTGCCGGTCTTGCTAGCGGCTACAGTGGACCGGGTGTCAAGACCGTGATACCGCGTCATGCTCGTGCCAAGATTGACGTACGTCTCGTTGTTAATCAGGATCCCCACAAGGTCTATGCCTCACTTCGGCGATTCCTCGAACAGCGCGGCGTTGAAGCATCCCTCCTAGCAGCCGTACCCCCGTCGTGGACCCCCATTGACACCCCGTTGGCCGTCCCAGTCCAACGGGCCATCGAAGCGTCATGGGGCCACAGCCCCTTGCTACAACCCCGACTTGGGGGAACTACTCCGGACTATGTATTTACTCGAACCCTCAGTGTCCCGAGTCTCTTGGTACCGTACGCTCCCGCTGACATGCACCACCATGCCCCGAACGAGCGCATCCCGTTGGAGGCGTTACACCGCGGCGTTCGAACGACAGCCGCAATCTGCGTAGAACTCTCGAACCTGTCGCCTCGATTAGCGGGGACCACAAAGGGATAGCACGTCGGGGTATGGGAAGGGTGACGTCAGGGTTGTCGCCAACACGTCGGCAGCGACCGCCGCCGATCCACAAGCTGCCGATGGAACCGATGCTAGCGCCATGGGCCCTCTGCCTGAGAGATCAATTAACCATCGTGTCGCTCGATGTAGCGACGCTAACGATGCCAGAAGCCTTTCAAGGTTAATGAGTCGACCAACTGAACCAACCTTCACACGGCCCTGAAGCGCCTTCTGAACACCCGGAACCCAACCCACCATTTCCCCATCGACAACGCCAACATGCCACCATCCCGAATGGTCATCTGTAAACCTTCGCGGAGCCATCACCCTGTAGCCGGCCCGCAGTCCCAGAGTTGCTTCGGCCCGCACTGCAGCGGGCCAAGTAGTCGGCAGCTCGTTCTCGGCAGCAAAAACGGCAAGGCCTCGCCCCATCCCAATGGCGCGGAGTGTCACGTCAAATGCCGTTTCCGGCGCTCTTTCGACCAAGCGGTTGAGCATCTGGCTTAACACTGCTGACTGCACGAGCCCATTGGCAGCTCGAAGAGCCGGGGCAGAAGCTAATCCGCTCAGCTGACCAATTGTCACCGGATCGTTTACGATTACCTCAAGTGAACCGGGATACGTATCCCCAGGGGGCCGCCAGCGCACCGCCGCCAGCCGTAGCCCTTGACGCACAACGCGCGCGGCTGGGCTTTGCTCAGAAACACGATCCATACTGTGCAATAAAGCCCAGGCCAGCGCCCCCGGGACTTGCTGTTTGAATACATCCCAGCCACTACGGGCTGCCGCATCGAGGGTTTCAACGGCATCGAAGTAAGAAATCGGCGGCAGCATGCTACTCCGAGCTGTCTGCTCCAACCCAGCTAAGCGGTTAAGTTCCGCATAAAGGAGTTTGCCTCCGGCCGCGAGGCGCCCATCCGAAACTCGACCGGCCCCGATCACTAATGCCAAGCTCCCTTCCGAACCACCCCCCCAAGGCACTTCCATGACCTGTGCCGGTACCAGTGGCGCCGAAACGGTGATCCGAATCGAGAGTGAATCAAGACCTGCCTCCTCGAAGGGACCAGCCTCGAGGACCTGTCCAGGTACCTCAAATCGAGATATCCAGGGACCAGATTCTGGGTCTAGAAAGATTCGTTGAAAAGCCGCCGGACGATTAGAACGTGGCGGTGTCGAGGGCTCGTCGCTAGCAGGCTCGGAAACAAGAAGTGGTCCCAACGGCCTGGAAACTACCTCTATCGGCCCAGGTACGGCCAGCCGATTCGACGCGTCAGGAGTGCGGGGTGGCTGCGGCAATAATCCGAGCCTTAGACCAATGTGTTTCAGCTCCTGAAGTTGCCTGGTCACCAGTGTTTCTGAGAGTTCCCATAGCTTTACGGCGTCTCTTGATCGGGGCGTGAATCCGAGCAGTACCGTTTCACCGACAACCCTCGCCGCCGACAAGTTGACTTCCGTGACTATGAGGTCCCCATGGCGCAACTCAAGCCGAACACTGGTTTCTAGTTCTGACGGCAGTTGACCATGCCATTCAGATGGCGCGACCAGGTACTCTCCAGCAACAGTATCAACAAACGACGGATCAAGATCGACCCACTCTCCATTGTGTCGTGCTTGGACCCACCAGTGATCGGCAGCACCTTCCAACCAACGGGGCCATGGGTCACCAGCTTCAGGAGCCTTCGGCGTACTGGTCCCCATCATTAGTCGTGCTGTTTGCGACCACGTCAACCGGCCGCGCACTAAACGAGTCTCTCCTCCACGTGCCTCTAGCAGGGCCGCTAGCAGAAGCGCTTGATCAATCGCGTTGCCACTCCCTGATTCGAGTGTTCCACGCGCTCCCCGAACACTCCCGTCGTAGGGTACATATCCAATTGCCCCCTGGACGAATAGAAACGGCGCCTCCCACTCGGGAGGCAGGCGGGCAGCAGCACCGGCAATGCTGTATTCCTTATCCACCATCGGTGGAGCAAGATCTTTCGCGACACCACTCACGTCGACGCGTTCAAAGAACGCGCGTAAGGTGCGCAACTCGTCGAAGTGTACCGGTCTCGCCAAGTTCCAATTTGTGGCGACGCCCTCAATTTCTTGGGCTGTCACCGACGACGGATCCCACAACTGAGCTGTGCCGGATGCCGGCAACAAGGCAAGGGCGACCAGTAAGCCAGCCACGACAGTGTATATGCGAAGCATAAAAGAGAAAGTAGTGATGGCACGACGCACTGTCAATCAAGCAGACAACCATATCTTTGCCCCTGCTACACTCCCGCCATGCAAAGGTTTTGTGCACTGACCATTACGATGTTGGGGATACTTGCCTCTGTGACATGCGCGCCACCGGTTTCAAATGATCCCGATCTTATTCTGACCAGCGGGGTTATCTACCCACTTGGAGATTCCAACGACTCGTTACCAGCTTTGGCAATTCGCGGCGATAGAGTCGTCGCGGTCGGCAGTAACGACGAGATTCTTCAGCTTGCTGGCCCGTACACTCAACAGATGAACCTCGAAGGCAGCAGCGTGCTAGCCGGAACGTACGACGCGTGGATAGACTTAGAGGCATTGGGTCGCTGGAGTTCAGCTTCGCTCGACGTCCGCCTCGCATCAACCATTGAAGAAGTACAAGCGATGGTTCGCAACGCGGCTGGAACGAATACCACCAGCGAGTGGATCATTGGTTGGGGATGGGACGAGAACGATTGGCCTACGCCGATGCTTCCCGACCATAGTGCACTCGATGCAGTGACTACTGAGCGGCCCATTTTACTAGTGCACCGCAATAGGCAGACAGCATGGCTGAACAGCCTCGGGATTGCGTCTCTACCCAGCGTAATGAACGCGGTGGACCCGCACACCATGATTCTCATGGCTGACAACCAAACCAACGGTATTGTCACCGGATCTGACTTGGAGGCCGTAGCGAAGGTACTTGCCGGAGATGCCACGGAACGTGCCATATGGCTCGGAGAGGGAGTCCGGCATGCTGCGAGTCGCGGAATCACCCGGGCTGGAACCCCGCCGGTCGACTCAACAACCGTTGAAGCCCTTCTTGAGCTTGAATATCGCGGTCTCCTGCCCTTGCGTGTCGACATCCGCCAGACGCCGCGAGCGGCTTTAGCGTATCCAGGAAGTAATCTTGAGCGGCAAGTTCAAGAAAGCGCCTTGATTAGCGTCACGGCTGTTGGCCTGCGACTCGACGGCCCCCTGGCTTCGAAGCTCGCAGCTCTTACCACTCCCTACGAGGGCCAGACAACGGCCGGAGGTCCAACCAATGCCGCTGCCGTCTCCGCAGCGATCGCTGCGAGCAATAAGGCCAGGTTGCCTCTGCACATACACGCATCAGGAGACCGCGCCATCAAGATAGCCCTCGATACCATCGCCAAAAGTGGTATCGCTGGTGGAATGATCATTGGGTTTGATCTTCTTCCCAAAGAAGAAGGTGCCGCTCGAGCGGCGGGGCTGAACGTTGCAATTGCTGCAGCGCGCTTTTCGAATGACATTTACCACTTAGATGAGATTCTCGGAACCGAACGTGCGGCTCGCGCACATGCCTGGAGTGACCTAGTCACCGCTGGAGCGTTGCTAAGTTTTGCGTCTGACGCCCCAACCTATGAATTACGTCCGTTGGCAACGATAGCAACAGCATTAACTCGACAAGACGTCAGTGGTTACCCTGCTGGCGGCTGGAATACATCGCAAACAGTTCCGCAGACCCGGCTTGTTCGGGCTCTAATTCGTAACCCACGCGATGGTACGGCCGAGCTTGTTTCTGGAAGTTCTGCGGACCTTGTAGTGTGGAGTGAAGATCCAATGGCAGATGACCCAGGGGCACTACGCCGCGCAGAGGCAATGCTAACGATTGTTGCTGGACGCGTTGCCTACAGTCGTGCTCTTGTCAGCCTGCGCCCATGAGCCTTGTGCGTTATCGCTGAGAACAACGAAGGTTAAGGGGCTCCGTGGTATCCTGAGTATTCGATGTTCTTGCCCCGATCGACGTGTACTGATGATGATCTTTCCGAGGGGCGTGGCGCCCGTGATAGTTTGCACATTGCTCGGCGTCGCAGCCTGTGCGCCATCAGGCGAGCCCGAAGTCGTCGCAATCCGATACATACGTGCCGTCAGCAGCGGTGATCCCGATACCGCCGTCACGCTGCTTGACACCCCAAGGCTCACCAGTAGGGTTGAGGAGCAGATACTCGTAATAGAAAGTAGCGGTAGGGAAACGTTCCTTGAGGACTCAATCGAGACGTTACTATGGGGATTATTTCGGGAAACTCGGCCCGCCGATTTCCAATACGACGCTACCCCGGCCGAGATCGATGGCAATATGGCGAAAGTTGCCGTGACCAAGATCTCTCCGGACGGGGTCAGCGAAACTACCGCTGTACATTTGCGCAATACCGACGACGGCTGGCGTGTTTCGGGAGCCTCTCTCGATCGTCTCGTTACCTTCGTGATACAGCGGCTGACGGAGAAATACTGAACCTACCGAGCTGCTTCCCGACGAAAGACCTGTAAGGAGGAGCCACCATGTCGCGCCACATTCCTATTTTCACAACTCTTGCTGTCCTTTCTATGTTCACGGTCGGATGCGCTGGTGGCAGTGGCGGCCCCTTGAATACCTTGATGGATCAAGTTCGTCTCGACGACCCCCTATCAGATCGAACGTATATTCAAAACCGAGATGTCATCGAGGTCCCTGAATCGGTTCCCGCCCTTATTGAGTATCTTTCAAACGACGAGTCAACGAAGGTAAATGCCTGGGCAGCACTGATATTGGGCCGTATCGGTGACCCTCAGGCTGTGCCGGCACTAACCGCGGCGTTAAGTAATAACGACACCGACACTCGAAACCGCGCTGTCGGTGCCCTCAGCCTCATTGGCGAAACCGAAGCAGAAGGAGCTTTCATTGAGGCGCTCCGATCCGGTAACCGCGATGCTCAGATTACGGCATTAGTGGAGCTCGAGAAGACGGCTAGCGTTAACGCAGTCCCTGCGATCGCCGATACGGCACGAGAAAATGACGGAATGGTGAGCAAGACTGCCATCGACACGCTAGGTGGTATCGGCGATGCATCGGCGGTAGCACCGCTCGTGGAACTTGCCCTCAGCACTAACCTAGACGACAGTCTCCGCCGCGCTGCCATCATGAACTTACACCGGATGGCAATTCCAGAGGCAACCGCAGGGCTTCAGGAAGTCATCACTGGGCTTGGCGAACAAGAAGGCACCGACGAACTCCTTCAGCTGGCNCGCGATCAAGGCTAACCCCCCCGGGTTCAAAGATTCATGGAGGTTCAACCCCGCATGGATGAGACTGCTCTCGATTCCATCCTTGAGGTACAGGAAGCTGTAGAGGCACCCGACGATTTCGTTGCCAACGCCGTTGTTTCCAACCCCGCTGCCCAACGCGCCTCAGCCGCGGAGGACCCAGAGGCGATATGGGAAGCTGCAGCTAATGAGCTTGAGTGGTTTCGGCCTTGGGACACCGTTTTCGAGGGGGATCCACCCGACTTTTCTTGGTTCCCTGGCGCCCAATGCAACATTGTCTACAACGCCATTGAGCGACATCTCCTAACCTGGAGGCGACACAAGGTTGCGCTCATTTGGGAAGGAGAGAACGGAGACCATCAAGCGTTCACCTTTGCCGAGCTCGCGCGCGAGGTAAACCTACTTGCCTCTGCTCTACGGGCACGTGGTATCGGTAAGGGTGATCGAATTACCCTGTACATGGGTGTCTCACCACAGCTCGCTATTGCCATGCTCGCATCGGCCAAAATCGGGGCCATTCATAGCGTTGTGTTCGGGGGATTTTCCGCTGATGCGCTCCGTGACCGCATTCAGGATGCCAAAGCCAAGGCTCTGATTACTGCAGATGGTGCTTACTATCGAGGCAACGTTGTCCCACTCAAACCTGCAGCCAATGCTGCCGCCGATGAGTGTCCCACCCTTGAGTGCGTCGTTGTTTACCAACGGTGTGGAGTTGAGGTCGAGATGGTCGACGGTCGCGATATTTGGTGGCACGACTTTGTCGCCGGCGCTTCCACCGAAGCAGGCACAGAGGTTATGGAGGCCAATGACCCACTGTACATTCTCTATACCTCTGGGACGACCGGCCGCCCGAAGGGCATCCAACATCGCCATGGCGGCTACATGGTGGGCACTTACCTGACAACCAAGTGGGTCTTTGATCTGAAGGACACTGATTTGTACTGGTGTGTAGCCGATATGGGTTGGGTCACTGGTCACTCTTATGTGGTGTATGGACCCCTGCTGAATGGCGCCACGGTCTTTATGGCAGAGGGGGCACCAGACTACCCGGACATGGGCCGCTGGTGGCGAACTATTGAGCGATACGGAATAAACATTTTGTATGCTACGCCAACCGCTATTCGTATGTTCATGCGTACTGGAGAGGAGTGGCCAAACCGCTTTGACCTTTCCAGCCTGCGTCTACTAGGCACTGTAGGCGAGCCTATTAATCCCGAAGCGTGGCGCTGGTATGATCGCGTCATCGGCAAAGGTCGCTGCCCAATCGTCGACACTTGGTGGCAAACGGAAACCGGATCAATCCTAATTACATCACTGCCCGCGGAACCACAAAAGCCTGGTTCAGCAGGCCTTCCTTTCCCCGGCATCGAGGCCGACGTGGTTGACAAGCAGGGCAACCCGTGCGCCCCGGGCGAAGGTGGCTGGCTGGTAATTCGCAGACCTTGGCCATCGATGTTGGCGACCATCTATGGAGACCACGACCGCTACGTCGAAACATACTGGACAGCAGTGCCCGGCTGCTACGCGTCCGGTGATGCAGCTGTGCGCGATACCGATGGATACATACGGGTACTCGGCCGCATGGACGACGTGCTAAACGTTGCCGGTCATCGGCTCGGGACGATGGAAATCGAAAGCGCGCTGGTTGCACACAACGCGGTGGCCGAGGCTGCGGTTATCGGCGTAGCTGATGACCTGAAAGGCCAAGTGCCAAAAGCGTTCGTTATTCTTTCGGCCGGTATGAACGCCAGCGACACCCTCTCCAATGAATTGCGAGACCATGTCGCTCGAACCATCGGTAAGATAGCTCGTCCAGATTCAATCGAGTTCGTTGAGACCTTGCCGAAGACACGTTCCGGCAAAATCATGCGTCGTCTCCTGAAGGCCAAAGAAGCAGGGCAAGATATTGGTGACACCTCGACCCTAGACCCGATGAGTTTTGCCGACGAAGAGGAGTAGAGACGGTGATATCAATGGGGCAAACAGACTCGATCAGCTTAGTCAGCGAGACCAACGAAGAGCGAAGTGGACCGTGGGGGATTCGAACCCCCGACCTCCGGCATGCGAGGCCGGCGCTCTCCCAACTGAGCTAACGGCCCAAAAAAACTGCTTAGTCCGATGGCCCTGCCGCACCCACCATCTCGATGATGGCCATCTCGGCTCGATCACCGACACGAGTCTCAATACGCATGATACGCGTGTAACCACCGGGCCGCTCGGCGTAGCGAGGCGCTAACTCATTGAACACTTTGCTAAGTACATCCTTGTCTCGGATGACTCGGGAAGCGTGACGTCGGGCATGAAGCGTGTCGCGTTTGCCTAGCGTTACCAACCTCTCAGCGACAGGGCGAACCGCCTTGGCTTTAGCTAACGTTGTCGTTACACGCTCATGGCGCAGAAGATCTGTGGCGAGGTTTCGAAGCATCGCTTGACGATGTGAAGCATCGCGTCCCAGCTTGGCGACCTTCTTGCGGTGGCGCATGGTTCGCTACTCCGTATCGCGGTGTGTCAATCCGCCGGTGGGCCGGGCAGGTCAGACAGATCCATTCCGGGGGCCAGATCAAGTTCGGCGAGGACTTCCTTTATTTCTTGCAGCGATTTCTTGCCAAAGTTTTTCGTCCTGAGCATCTCGGATTCGGTCTTTTGGACCAAGTCCCGAATCGTCTGAATGTCGGCATTCTTCAGGCAGTTATAGGACCGAACTGACAGCTCAAGCTCGTCAACAGGCCTATCCAACGTGGCCTGAAAAGCAGCCATGTCCTCATCTACTTCTTCGACCTCTGCTTCAGGTTCTTCTTCAAAATCAACAAAGATGGCGAGATGGTCCCGGATCAGTTTAGCGGCAAGAGCCACAGCGCGGTCAGGTGTAACTNTACCGTTAGTCCAACATTCGAGAACCAAGCGCTCATAATTCGTGTTNCGGCCCAAGCGAGCAGTCTCGACCCCATAGTTGACTCTGCGCACTGGTGAGTGCACCGNGTCCATCANGATCCAACCGACGCTCATATCGTCTTCAAGATTGCGNTCGCCGGATACGTACCCACGGCCATTACGAANTCGTAGCTCCATTGACAAATGGCCACCTTTAGACACCGTACAGATGTGTGCATCAGGGGCCAGGCATTCAACACCNGGGTCTTCCTCAATGTCCCCAGCGGTTACCTCACCCGCNCGCTTTGCATTGAGAACGAGAGTTTTAGGCTCGTCAGTGTGCAGCCTAAAAGGAATNTCCTTCAGATTCAGAATCAGATCGGTGGTGTCCTCAACAANGTCGGGGAGCGAGCTAAANTCATGCAGCACACCCTCGATCTTAATACCGGTGATTGCGGCGCCCTCGATCGATGAGAGCAACACCCGGCGCATAGCATGACCAATCGTAACCGCAAAACCACGCTCGAACGGCTGTGCAGAAAATTTNCCGTAACGGTCCGTCAGTGACTCCAGATCGAACTCAAGCCTCTTGGGCCGCTGGAAACCGGTCCAAAGCATTCTCTTTATCCTTCCTGATCCCCCCGCAGCGCGGGTACGATTCTCTTCTGTTGTGTTGTCGAGGGACCCATTACTTCGAGTAAAGCTCGACGATTAGCTGTTCTTGGATGTCGATATCGAGGTCCGCACGCGTCGGTAGCTGGACTACTCTCCCCTCTAGCGAGTCGAGATCAGCTTGTAACCAGTTTGGGCGTTCGACAGCTGTAGCATTCTCAGCAGCCATCTTGATTTCGATATTTTTCTTCGAACCCGNTGCCACCGCAATGACATCACCCTGGCTAGTCTGATACGACGGAATATCGACGCGACCACCATTCACCTGAATGTGCCCATGCCGGACGATCTGTCTCGCATGGGCGCGCGAAAGAGCCAATCCAGTTCGGTACACGACATTGTCGAGGCGACGCTCGAGGCCAATTAGGAGAGCCTCACCAGTGATCCCCCGGCGCTGTGCCGCCTCCTTAAAATACTTNCGGAACTGACGCTCGAACACGCCATAGATCCGTTTAACTTTCTGCTTCTNACGTAACTGGACCTGATAATCCGATGGACGACGACCTCGACGACGGCCATGCTGCCCCGGAGGGTAGTTGCGGCGCTCAATGGCACACTTGTCCGACAAGCAGCGNCTTCCCTTAAGAAAGAGCTTGGAGCCCTCACGTCGGCAAAGTCTACATACGGGACCACTGTAGCGAGCCACTACTTCCTCCTATGCCTGTCCTNAGACCCTGCGGCGCTTCCGTGCACGACAGCCGTTATGCGGGATTGGCGTAACGTCCCGCACCGAAATAACATCGAGCCCNGCAGTTTGCAGGGCGCGCATCGCTGATTCGCGGCCCGAACCTGGGCCCTTAACCCGAACCTCNACACGCTTCATTCCGTGCTCGCGCGCCTTCTGTGCCGCGTCCTGTGCGGCGATCTGTGCTGCGAACGGTGTCCCCTTGCGCGAACCCTTGAAACCATTTGAGCCAGCGCTCGACCAGGCCACTGNGTTCCCGTCNAGGTCTGAGATTAAAATCAAAGTGTTATTGAACGAAGCCTGGATATGGGCAATACCTGCAGGCACGTTCTTCTTAACCTTCTTTTTCCCTGTTTTNCGTTTATCCATCTGCCTATGTGTTCCTAGTGACGTGCGACTTGCTTCCTCTTTACCGCCAATCGCTTAGGGCCCTTCCGGGTNCGAGCGTTGGTCTTGGTCTTCTGGCCTCGGACCGGCATGTTGCGACGGTGGCGAAGTCCNCGGTATGAACCAATCTCGATCAGTCGCTTGATATTCATCTGGANTTCTTTNCGCAGATCACCCTCCACTCCACCATCGCGGTCAATAATCTGGCGAATNCGACTGACCTCTTGCTCAGTGAGGTCCTTTACCCGTTGATNCGGCTCGACNTTAGCGCTNGCNAGTATTTCAANCGANCGNCCTCGNCCNATGCCNTAAATACTNGTCAGCGCNATCTCNATNCGCTTNTCCAAGCGCAAGTCAATTCCGGCAATACGAGCCATCCACAAGTCTCCTTNGACAAACCTAACAGTGGTTCAGNCGACTANCCCTGNCGNTGTTTNTGCTTCGGGTTTTCGCAGATCACGTACACCCGCCCACGACGGCTGACGATCTGGCATTTGTCACACATACGACGCACTGATGCACGAACCTTCACGAATGACACCTCTCGGGGGGTCGTCCTGAACGGACGCGAAGCGCTTGATTTTAACAGCCTGCAGCCTTATCCGACAGCCAACCCACACCCTCATTTATATCGGTAGATAATTCGTCCCCGAGACAAGTCGTAGGGAGAGAGTTGAACGAGCACCTCGTCGCCGGGGAGAATGCGAATAAAATATTTGCGCATTTTCCCAGAGATATACGCTAATACCTTGTGCCCGTTCTCCAGTTCGATACGAAAACTGGCGTTAGGCAAGCACTCGGTAACCTTCGCTTTGACTTCTATTACTTCTTCTTTAACCGACATACGTCCTCAAGATAAATTCCTTAAGCGTAACCACTCGCTTTACGCATATGAGTCTGTGGCGCGCTCAGAACCCAGGGGCCTTCCTCAGTTATCGCTACACTGTGTTCGAAATGAGCCGACGGCCGACGATCCTTGGTAACGGCAGTCCAGCCATCGCCCAGGATCTCAACTTCATGAGTCCCCATGTTCACCATGGGCTCGATCGCTAAAACCATTCCACCACGTAGCCTTTGACCAACCCCTGGTCGACCGAAATTGGGAATTTGAAGGTCTTCATGTAGCACCGACCCAATACCGTGACCGACAAACTCGCGAACAACAGAAAATCCAGCCGCCTCAACGTGTGACTGCACAGCGTGCGAAATGTCTCCAACACGTTTTCCGACTCGGCATTGATCAATGGCGCGTTGTAGTGACTCCTCGGTTATCCGCAAGAGTCGTTCAATTTCAGCATCCACGGGAGGAACAGCTACAGTGGTAGCTGAATCGCCATAAAAGCCTTCAATTTTGACTCCCAGATCCATGCTAATTATGTCTCCTGGCGCAACTTTACGCTCGTGCGCCGGGATACCATGCACAACTTCTTCATTCAATGATGCGCAGACACTTCCCGGAAAGCCACGATATCCCTTGAAGGCGGGGTCGCCCCCCAGTTCACGAACCCGACCCTCAGCGTACTCATCGAGTTCCCCTGTGCTGACTCCTGGCTGCACGCGCTGCACAAGCTCGCCAAGGACTTGAGACACCACCTGGTTGGCCCGGTGCATGATCTCAAGTTCGGTCCTCGATTTGCAAATAATCATCCCTGTAGATGCTCCCGTACAGTGGCGTCCATTCGGTCAAAGATTTCGTCAACGGTACCAATGCCAGCAATCTCGGCCATGACACCCTTGTCACGGTAAAATTCCACAAGCGGTTCGGTGAGTTCTCGGTAGACACGTAAACGTTCCAAGACAACGTGATCTGCGTCATCGTCCCGCTTACCTGCCTCACCTGCCTCCTCCCGACGACCCGAGATTCGCCGTATAACCTCTTCTTCCGGGACATCAAGCACAAGAACAAGACTGTTTCGGCCCTGGCCGATTCGCTGAACTAGCGGGTCGAGCGTTTCCGCTTGACCCGCAGTGCGCGGGTACCCATCAAGGATTGCTCCCAAAGCGCAATCGGGCTGAGAGAGCCGGTCTTCTACAACCTCAAGCATAACGTCATCCGGGACGAGTTCCCCCGCCTCCATGATCCCTTCCACCCTTTTGCCAAGCGGCGTGCCAGCAGCAACCGCCGCACGCAACATGTCACCAGTCGAAATCTGCGGAATGCCATATTTCGTCGCCAAACGAGCAGCCTGGGTGCCCTTGCCTGCCCCGGGTGGACCAAGAAGAACAATCAGCACAATCGTGCTCCCTGAACCAGCATCAGTACCGGCGACCTTTGATTCGGCCACCCTTCATAAAACCTTCGTAGTGTCGCATAACTAGTTGGCTCTCAACCTGCCTTACCGTGTCCATGGCGACTCCAACAAGAATCAACAAAGAGGTGCCACCAAAATAGAAGTTGATACCCAGTCCCGTCGTAAACCAGATTGGCAATGCACTGTCCAGTAACGGCCCAATAAGGGGAATCGGTGCGACCTGGAAGCCTGCAAGTAAGAACTGCGGCAATAAGGAAACCACCGTAAGGTAGATGGAGCCAATGAACGTCAGCCGCGTCAGGATACCGTCGATATAGTCCGCTGTGCGCTTGCCGGGGCGGATGCCAGGAATAAAACCGCCGTACTTTCTCATGTTGTCGGCTACATCGACCGGATTAAAAATGATTGCTGTATAAAATTAACAAAAGAAAATAATGCTCGCCGCGTACATGATCGTGTACACAGGATGCCCCCAGGTGAGCGCCAGCGTGACCGCCTGCGCCCATGGGTGGGTTACAAACTGGGTGATAGTCTGCGGAAACATGATAATTGACGATGCAAAGATAACCGGGATGACGCCAGCTGTATTGACACGAATTGGCAAATGGGTACTTTGACCACCGTACATTTTCCGGCCGACTACACGTTTAGCGTACTGTACTGGTATACGCCGCTGCGAACTTTCCATGAGAACGACGAAGCCTGTGACGGCGACCATCACCACAACCAGGATCAGCATCGTAAAGATGTTCAAAGACCCGACTTCGAGTTGAGCATAGGTACTAATAATGCCGCTCGGCAAACCCACTGCGATTCCGGAAAAGATCAGCAGCGAGATACCGTTCCCAACGCCACGCTCAGAAATTTGCTCACCAAGCCACATTAGAAACGCGGTTCCGGTGGTCAATGTCAGTATCGCCATAAACCGGAACCCCCAACCTGGGTTCAGAACGAACGGTTGGTTGCCGGTTTGAGCCTCAAGTGCAAAGGAGATACCAGCCGATTGAATGATCGACAACATAACGGTCAGATAGCGTGTGTAGCGCGTGATCTTCTTGCGGCCAAGCTCTCCCTCTTTCTGTAACTTCTCTAGGTAAGGCCAAACAACAGTAAGAAGCTGCAGAATGATCGAAGCCGAAATGTACGGCATGATACCAAGAGCAAACACCGTCATCTGGCTCAGAGCCTGACCAGAAAACAAGTTCACCAAGCCAAAGAAGTTTCCCTGCTGCGCGTTGAAGAACTCAAGAATTGCATCGGAATTGACACCCGGAATCGGAATGTTCGCGCCGATCCGAAACACTGCGAGCAAACCAAAGGTGTACAGCACGCGGTTCCGTAGGTCGGGAATCGCAAAAATATTGCGGACCGTGTCCCTCACTCGGTTAC
>PBML01000007.1 GCA_002722645.1 Acidobacteriota bacterium | reverse complement strand
CAGTCAATGGCACCATGTCGGCAACTGTCCCAAGCGCCACAAGCTTCAATAGCGTCGTACCTCGAAGACCCTGTGAGTGACGTTCCAACACTCCCCGCGCTAGTTTGAATGCGACGGCAACCGCAGCCATATCGTGCTCCGGATATCCAGCGTCCGGAAGCCGAGGGTTTAAGATCGCCGTGGCTTGTGGAATCTCATCTCCGGGCTCGTGATGATCGACTATGATCAGATCGATACCAAGTTCCCGCGCACAAACAGCAGCAGCGAAATCGGTAGTGCCACAATCCACCGCTATGAGAACTTTGGCGCCCTTCTCGTGAGCTCGGTCAACGCCCTTCGTCTTGAGACCATAGCCGTCCTCAACGCGATGCGGCACGAGATAATCGATGTCGGCACCAATGGCGCGCAGTGCCAAAAGCAACACAACAGTGCCCGTGATTCCATCAACGTCATAGTCGCCGTGCACAACGATCCGTTCACCACGTTCGATGGCAACCAAAAGCCGTTCTACAGCAGGCTCCATTTGGACAAAAGCAAATGGTGAGTGAAGCTCGTCGAGACTGGGGTCCAGGAAGGATTGTGCGGTGCGGACGCTATCGATACCGCGGCGAACTAGAATCTGCGCGGTTACCGGGATAAGCCCAAGCCCTTCCTGGAGTGCTTCCACAGCGGCAGGATCAGAGTTTCGTAGACGCCAAACCGTAGGAGACTCCAGCGGTCTCTACTCCCCTAAACTAGCCAGGGCGCCGAGACCCCGGAACTTTCTGTAGCGCGCCTCGATGAGTGACTCGACGTCATAGCCAAGGAGTTCATCGAGCTGGCGCTCAAGTGTCGCTCCGAGGGTTGAGGCCATAGCCTCAGGGTCGTTGTGAGCGCCACCCTCAGGTTCGGGGATGATCTCATCGACAAGGCCCAACTCTAGGAGATCTGGCGAGGTCAACTTTAGGGCCTCAGCCGCCTCTTCAGCATGGTCTGGATCACGCCACAGGATCGATGAACATGACTCTGGCGAGATCACCGAGTACGTTGAATATCGAAAGATGTTGACGCGGTCGCCGACACCGATCCCCAACGCACCACCGCTACCGCCTTCGCCGATAACAGTGACAATGATTGGGACCTTCAACATTGCCATCTCTCGCAGGTTCGTGGCGATTGCTTCGGCAACACCACGAGCCTCCGAGTCGGCACCCGGATAAGCACCCGGCGTATCGAGGAATGTAACGATCGGGCGCGCAAACTTCTCCGCCATCTTCATGACCCGCCGCGCCTTACGATACCCCTCCGGGTGAGGCATTCCGAAGTTGCGGTNCACCTTCGATTTCGTTGTCCGGCCCTTCTGTTGACCAATTACACAAATCGGACGGCCATTGAATTCCGCGAAACCCGAAACGATAGCGGGATCGTCACCAAACTGNCGATCCCCATGCAACTCAAGAAAACCGTTGAACAAGCGCTCTATGTAATCGAGAGTGTACGGTCGTTTNGGGTGACGTGCTACAAGCGTCACTTGCCAACGCGAGAGATTCGCATAAATCTCACGCCGCGTTNCGTCGAGGCGTNTCTCAAGCCCGGCAAGTTGGGCGTCACGCTCTGGTGAAGCCGGGAAGCGGCCAAGTTCGTGGATCTCCTCTTGGAGCGCTACGATCGGTTTCTCNAAGTCTTCCGCTTTACGGTCCATGGACTCGGAAGGGGTCGAAGCTGCGTGCCGGAAAGCCCCGCAGCGAGCTATTGAAGTCTCTGTGACCAAGNCTGGAAGAGTAGCATGGAGCCTTGCAGCTTCGCCTTGCTCCCGGCACGATGATAGCAATCATGCGTTTGACAGCGAAAACACTGAATTTAGTGACGGTGGTATTAATTCTCGCCGCATCACCAACACGGGCNGCCAATGCCCTAAACGATGATGCTTCCCGCGTTAGGCAGAACGCCGCCTCTAGCCGTACCCCAGGGGCCGCTATCAAACCACAGCGCATCGACTTGCGNGTCGAGGTACGCCCCAATCTGCGGACTATTTTGATNGAAGCCGATCTCACTTTCATGNCCAACCGGACCACCGAGGCCGTAAGGNTATTCCTTCGACCTGACATGAACGTCGATGTTATCGAAGACGCTAACGGCATCCCTCTCAGCTACCTGCAACGACAAAACCGCCTTTGGATTTCGACTCCACCCCTTGCCNCAGGGGANGTCACAACCTGGCGCTTTCGCTATCGGGCCACGTTCGACGCTTCGCTGGAGGAAANTGGCCAACTAAGGCTCACCGCTACATGGTACCCACACTTCCGGACCACCCCGAATCCCGAGGAGTTCCAGCGATCTGTACCGATGCCAATGAGCCTTACTACAACTCTCCCNGACCCTTGGGTGCTTGTCTCTTCAGGGATGAACACCGTCACGGAAANCAACGGTCTAACCACCTATTCGTGGCGTGACTCAGTGCCCAACCAGACGATTCCGTATGTGATCGGCCGCTTCGTCGACGACAGCAAACTCGGTGCCATTGGTTTGGTGCGTGTCTTCTTTGAACCTCAAAACAAAACCCTGACCAAATCGTACGTCGAGTATGTTATTAGTGTGGCAACATTCTTTAGCGAGCAAATCGGCGCACTCAACCGGCGCAGTTGGAACCTCGTCGCAGTTGATTTACCCGAGGCAATGAGCGGTCTTACACTGCCAGGCGTGACGCTGCTTGACACTGACGCCGTGAACCGAAACACCACCTTCCCTTATCGCCTTCTCGCCCATGAGATCGCCCACCAATGGTGGAACGCCTACATCGAAATTCCGCGCGGCCGAGATGCCTGGCTACGCGAAGGTTTGCCGACCTACAGCTCGCTGATGTTCCTCGAAAACGCCTACGGATCCCGCATGATGCGGCAGGAACTCAACCGCTCGAAGCGGGTGGCGCTGAGTACCGCCTATCCAGAACCTCTTGAAATTGGCTTTGACATGTCATCACAGGAAGCCATTTACGGACTNAATTACCACAAGGCTGCCGTCGTGCTGCACATGCTCCGTGAGGTTATGGGTCGCGACAATTTCACCGCACTGATCCGCGCCCTGCACAATCTAGAGGAAGACCTCACAACAGCGGTCTTCGTGCGNCACGCTGAGGAAATTTACGCTGGTGACCTGTCATGGTTTTTCAACGCTTGGTTACGTAGCTCAGACGTACCCAGNTTTCACATACGCTACGAATACAAGCGTGTGGAGGCAAGAGTGCCGCGCTACGAACTTAGCGGCGTGATCGAACAGCGGGGCGCGACAATTCGCCATCCGGTACGTATTCAGGTATCGCTCGAGGCCGCTCCGCCACTGGAGACAACGGTTTGGATTGAACCCGGTAGCACCNTCTTCAACATCTCGCTACCTTCACCTCCCACTGGACTCCACTTCGATCCTNACGGAAATCTCCTCTACCAAAACGTGACCATAGAGTCCCTNGGCCCTTTCAANGCCGTACGGNAGGAAAAAAGAAGCCCTCGATGATGCGGCCAATAGCACGCAACGGTGCTGTGAACTGGGCCAGGAGCGAGGGTNCCTTCNAACGCTTCCGCCTCTTCCGCACATAGGCAACCGCCTCGGCGCAGGAGCGCNTTGATAGGTCTTCGAATACCAGTGTGAATCTTTCCTGAGATCTGGTCGAGCTATCGTCGCCACGCTCGAGATTCTGGTACGCCTCGGTTGCGAAAACGTGCTGCCGCCAGGCATGCCAAAAGCCCTCCACCCATTCCACCCGTTCCTCTCGAGTCGCGACCGCAGATGCNTCGCTATCAAGAACAGACAACCATACGCCGACGATCTCGCGAGCCTGGGTTGCATAGTTACCGGCAAGCGCGTGGGCGCGCTCCTCGTCACTGTCAAGCAAAAGGCCAACAGCGGGGAAGTTCTGGCGCCAAGATTGATGCCGCTGGACAATCCGTTTGCAGCCAAAATCGAACTCGGCAGCGGCGGCATCGTCGAGCAATGGCCTGCTGAGGAACCAATTGATGTTTCCCATGTCACGCATCGTACCCCTATACTCGGGCCTATGAGAGCAATGCTCTTGAAACCCGTGTTTCTGTTTGTGGGGGGTGCGGCCGTTCTCTCCTACCTTGTGGGCCGCACTGGTACCGCAACGATTGGCGAATACCTCAACAATCTTGGCATCGCCCTAGTGATCCCCCTTTTTCTCGTCGGTGTGCAGCATTGCCTCCGAGCCTTCGCCTGGCGCTTCCCGGTTCGCGCTATGGACTTGCCTCTGAAGTACCTTGATTTGTGGCGCGCGCGCCTTGGCGCCGAGGCGCTTGGTTATTTGTCGTTCACTGGTGCAATTGGGGCGCAAACCAGCAAGGTATTACTACTGTGTAAAGGCATCTCTGCGCGCGCCGGTGCCGCCACAGTAGCGGTCGATGCTGCCGCCTCAGGCATCGCCGGTGTGCTGTTCGTAGGTACTGCCTTGCTCACCTGTCAGCCTATCCTCGGCCTACCATCGCTGTTCGCCGCGATCGGTGGGGTCTTCCTCGGAATTGGGGCTGGCGCCTGGCTACTTGCGGGGATCTGGGCAAGCCAACGCCGTCATCATGTCGAACTGCCGGACATGACAGAAGAGCCAACCTTGAAGCTCGAAGCAGCCCGTGACTCCATGCGCTTGATTCGAGTCGGCCTGGTCCGACTGCACGGCATTCCCTTCGCCATGATGATCATCATCCACTTTGCCGGGCACCTAGCATTGGCCGCCGCTACCTGGTCAATCTTGCCGATGCTGGGCATCAACGGTAACAGCATACTTGGTCTCTGGTTCGAAACCGGTGCCAAGCTTGGCAATACCCTCGGCGTCCTGGTACCAGCTCGGCTCGGGGTCTTCGAAGCAGGCTTGGCAGCATCTGCAAACATTCTCGATCTGAATCCAGCAGCCGGTATCGCCATCGGGCTGGTGCGACGCGTAATCGACATGTTGTGGGTCGCAGTTGGACTGTCCTTGACCACCCTGTGGCCCATCAACTTATCCGGCACGTCTCACGCTAGTAGCAAGTAATACGTCCAACCTGTCAATTTTGACGCCTGCTACCCCGTCTGGTCCCGCAACAAGTAGCGCTGGATTTTACCGGTAGCAGTTTTTGGTAACTCGTCGACAAACTTGACCGTTGCAGGCACCAAATAGGGTGACAAGTTACCAGCCGCGTGCTCTAACAAAGCCAATGCCAATGATTCGTTCGCCAAGCCCACAGGAACCACGAATGCCAAACCACAGGATAGGCCTCTATCGTCCGTGGCCGCCACCACGGCTACTTCACGAACACCTTCGTGCTCCAGCAATACGCTTTCCACCTTCAACGGGCTTACCCACTGGCCATGCACCTTGAACATGTCATCAGAGCGGCCCGCGTACCAGTAATAACCTTCGCTGTCTACGCGGTACTTGTCACCAGTCACAAACCACTTGCCTCGCAAAGCTCGCTTGGTCGCCTCGTGACGGTTCCAATACCCGATGCAAGCAGAGTCGCCACAAACCCACAGATCGCCAACAACATCTGGGGCCACATCGTTACCGTCTTCGTTGACGACACGTGCGTCGTATCCCAAGATCGGTCTTCCTGTGCACCCCGGGCGTATATCGTTGGGGCGGTTGGCAATGAATATGTGCAGCAACTCCGTTGAACCGATGCCATCAAGCACCGGGACACCGGTAGCCTTCATCCAGCGATCGCACAACGGTGCCGGAAGTGCTTCACCAGCCGATACGCAGACCTCCAGGCTAGAATATAGTCCAGCAGCAATCGCCGCCGAGAAACCATCGTCCGCCATCATGGCACTGTAAAATGATGGCACTGCGTAGAAATGAGTCACCTTGTTTGCTGCAATCGCTTCTGTCATGTTCGATGGAGTCGGTCTATTGTGGACCAGGACCGCACTGCCACCACTCCACATTGGGCAATGCAGGCTGTTGCCAAGTCCGTACGCAAAGTAAAGCTTTGAGGCCGAAAGATGGACATGGTTGGGGCTCATGCCCATCGTACGTTGTCCCCAACAATCGGCAGCTACCCAAATATCGTGGTGCAAGTGGATAGCACCCTTGGGCAAACCAGTGCTGCCGGATGTATAGAGCCAAAATGCCGGTTCGTCGCAGTTGGTGGATGCGGGTGGCGAGGCGATCGCGCCTTCTAGAAGGTCGGCAGCGTCATACAATCGAGGCGACGATCCAATCAAGTTGGGGGTTTTCCAGTCCCCATCATCAGTGCCACCCTCCGGCGTCCCGGGATCGCAAAACACCACGATGTGCTGGAGTGCCGGCAACCTCGCTGATACCTCAATGACAGTACAGACTAGCCATGGGGGAACGATTGCTACAACGGCTCGACTGTCCCGAAGAAAGAACTCATACCGATCCAGTGGAAGGTACGGATTAATCGGAACGGCCACCGAACCGTGCCAGATTGTCCCTAGAAAAGATGCGAGAAACGCAGGAGTGTCGGGCAAGGCGATCAAAACACGTTGCTCGGCAGCGACTTCAAGTCCAGCAAGGACGCCGGCAAAGCGGCCCGTATCTTCGCGAACCTGTGCAAAGGAAACTCGGGCCCCTCTGTAGTGGAAAGCGGTCCGCTTCCCCCAACCGTTCGCCAGAGCACCGTCAGCCAGGCGCTGAGCGATGTTCAGTTCTTGCGGGTACGAAGATTGGTACTGTGCAAACTCGTCCGCGAGGGAGCTCATCTACGCAAATGAACTGAGCCGTTACCAAGGAGTTCTTCTAGCTCCGCAACTAGCTCCGGACTAGGCGTCACCCATAAGAAGCGATTGGGGGCGACATGGGCTCGAAATCCCTCTGGACTGGCTTGTTGCAGGCAGATCGAAACGGGTACTTCGCCACGATGGCGTTCGAGAAGATCTCGAAGCTGATCAGGGACCCCTTCGGCGAGGCCGTTAAGCGTTACGGAGATCTGTACTTCGCGCGCCTGTTCGTGGGACTTCTGTTCGAAAAAAGTCCTCAACGGTTGGATATCGCCTGCGATCATACGCGCCGTGTCTCCNTCAGTCTCGGGCCGACCACTGATAAGAACGACTTCGTCTTCGTTCAGTAAGCTGAAGCAAGCCCGGTAAGCATCAGGAAAAACAACTACTTCGGCATATCCATCTAGGTCCTCAACCTGTACGACAGCCATCCGTTCACCCTTGCGCGTCTTAAGGTCACGGATGCTAGTGATGATTGCGCCGAGGGAAATTTCTCNGGCGCTGTTCATTTTCGATAGCGTCGCTGTGGTCGCGTTAGCAAACTGTCGGAGTTGGTCGCGATGGCGTTCGAGAGGGTGCCCGGTGATATAAAAACCGAGTGATTCTTTTTCGGCNGCCAAGATCTCACGNTCTGTCCANGGANCGNCGCTAGANACCGGCNAGCTCNATNGTNGACGATCGGCTCCACCGGTCTCAANNTCAAGATCAACAAACAGGTTAGTTTGACCCATCTGGCGATCTCNTTGTCGACGCTGCCCNCTCTCAAGCGCAATNTCGAGNGACGACATCAGGAGGGCACGAATATTGCCNGGGNCAGGATCGNTGTCCTCTTGNATGNNCATCGAATCGAAAGCTCCAGACTTGATNAGGCTCTCTACCGTNCGCCGGTTGATCCCTTTNCCGAGATCNACTTCTTCGCAAAACTGGAAGAGGCTNTTGAANNCACTGATTCGATCTCGNGCATCAAGAATAGCGAGGACCGCTCCCTCACCCACNCCTTTGATGGCAGCTAGCCCAAAGCGAATTGNCTCNCCCGTTGNGGTGAAGCTNACGTTGCTTTCGTTGACATCNGGGGGTAACACAGGGATTCCGATTTCNCGNCATTCTGANATGTAGCGCACCACCTTNTCAGTGTTGTCGNNATCCGAACTCAAGAGCGCCGCCATNAAGTNGACGGGNTAATTCGCCTTCANGAAAGCNGTCTGNTAAGCAAGCAGTGCATAGGCNGCCGAGTGTGCTTTGTTAAANCCGTAACCAGCGAATTCGACTACCTGGTCCCAGATNTCCTTCGCTANGTTTNGGGGGACGTCTCGCNTCTTGCATCCNTCGATNAATTTTTCCTTCATNGANNCCATAACTTNNGGCTTCTTTTTNCCCATNGCCTTACGCAGAACATCGGCTTCACCGAGAGAAAACCCGGCAAGNTCGGAGGCAATCTGCATGACCTGCTCCTGATAAACNATGACACCGTAGGTCTCCTTTTGNACCTCTTCTAGNTGNGGCAACAGGTATTTGACCTTAGTNGGGTCGTGCTTACGNCGGATGTACTCGTCGATCATCCCCGANCCNATNGGACCCGGCCGGTACAGCGCATTCATGGCNATCAGGTCTTCNATGCGGCTAGGCTCCAACTTGCGTAGCGCNTCNCGCATGCCCGTTGATTCGAACTGNAANATGCCCGAGGTAGAGCCTGAGGCAAACAGCTTAAACGTTTCCGGGTCGTCAATTGGAATGTCGNNGGTGGTGANTTTTTTNCCGAGATCTTGGGAGATGAAATCCAACGAGTCGTGNACNACGGTTAAGGTNCTCAGGCCCAAGAAATCCATCTTGAGNAGGCCAATCGCCTCGACGTCATTCATAGGAAACTGTGTTGCNANAGCGTGTTCCTGGNTGCCACCATGTCCGGCTGGTGGCTTGTACAGNGGAACGTAATTNGTNAANGGCTGGTCGGCGATAACAACTCCGGCAGCATGTGTTGAAGCNTGCCGNACCTGCCCTTCAAGCTGCCGNGCTAGGTTGACGAGTTCGGCTACCTTTCAGGTCNTTACTAATGGCCTCTTNTAAAGCAGGGACNGAGGACACCGCCGNATCNATAGTCGCATCAAGATCGTCAGGAATTAGCTTGGCNACCCNGTCGACCTCGCCGTANGGTAAATCCATCGCCCTNCCAACGTCACGAATCGANCCCTTCGCCGCCATNGTTCCAAAGGTGATGATATGNGCCACTCTGTCGCGGCCATACTTATTTGCAACGTAGTCGATAACCTCACCACGTCGGCGCATNCANAAGTCGATATCAATGTCAGGGAGACTGATGCGCTCAGGGTTTAGAAAACGCTCAAAAAATAGNCCGTATTCGAGCGGNTCGACGTCAGTTATACCAAGCGCGTAGGCGACCAGACTTCCCGCGGNACTACCNCGGCCAGGNCCTACCGGNATTCCAGCGTCCTTCGCGTAACGAATGAAATCCCAAACGATTAGGAAATAGCCCGCGAATCCCATCGATACGATGGTCGACAACTCAGCCTCAAGTCGTTCACAATATTGCTNAANGNCGTGCTTTGCAGCCCACCCTGATGGCCCATTCGNNNTCTCTGATGTAACGGCTTGCAGCGCTTCAANGCGCCGCTCGAAACCANNGNGNACGACGCTTTCGAAGTAGNCGTTGAGCNTTTGNCCCTCGGGNACNGGGAACCTCGGAAGATGNNTTTCCTCGAAATTGAGCACCACGTTGCAACGTTCNGCGACCTTNTCGGTGTTGGTAATAGCTTCAGGNACCTCGGCGAAGATGNCCNACATCTCNGTCGCCGTCTTCACATAGAACTCATCGTTGGGAAACTTCATCCGCNCGGGGTGTGACATTCCCTTCCCCGTTTGGATACANAGCAAGGCGTCGTGCGCNTGGGCGTCTTCCTTCAGCAAGTAGTGACAATCATTGGTCGCGATCAGCGGCAAGTCGAGTTCGCCCGCAAGACGNATCAACTCGGGGTTGATCTGCCGCTGCTCGGAAAGACCCTGGTCCTGCAGCTCCACATATACGTTGCCGTGNCCGAAGATTTCTACCAATTCACCCAAAGCTCCACGGGCGCCCTCGTAATCTCCGCGCAGCAAGTACTGAGGAACTTCTCCGGAAAGGCAGGAGCTCGTTGCAATGAGACCTTTAGCGTGCTCAGCAAGGATCGTCTTATCAATCCGTGGCTTGTAATAGAAACCCTCTAGGTAACCAACCGATGATAGTTTCATCAGGTTGCGGTAACCGGTTTGGTCCTTGGCTAAGAGCAACTGNTGGAAACGCTCCCGCCCGGCACTCGCCNCCCCACGGTCGTGGCGTGAACCCGCGGCCAGATATGCCTCCATGCCCAGCAGAGGCTTTACGCCNGAATCGCGAGCCNTNCGGTAAAACTGCACCGCCCCGAACATATTTCCATGATCGGTAATGGCAACGGCCCGCATCCCTTCCGCGCANCAGTGAGAAACGAGTCGNTCGATCCGTGTCGCNCCGTCCAGTAACGAGAAATTCGTATGGTTATGAAGGTGGACGAATGTACGACGTTCGCGTTGGCTCATCGCCCCCGACTATAGCGAATTTTATCGAGCCTGCCATTCTTATCTTTTAGAGATTTCCTGCTTCTTACCCATCGTTCAAACAGATCACTCGTATCACGTGCAATCTATCTGACTCGGTATGGCATCTTTCCCAATGGACAGGAATCGCTGGAGACCACACAGCTCTATCCCTTGACTGCGAAAAATCACATTAGATTCAATGGATCGACATCGATCCGCAGATCACGTGGCAAGCGTCGTTGCTTCCCCAAATCTTCGATGGTTGTCTCTAGTAAAGCTCGCATTCCAGACCGATCATGGCCACGGAGAAAAACTTGCATACGGTACTTTCCACGCAGCTTCCCGAGTGGGGGGAGAGCAGGCCCCAAAACCTTCACACTCGCCGGCGCAGCGTCCCGTAAAGCCCCTGCAAGCCAGGCGGCTTCCTCTTTGACAACGGCGACGTTGGCACCGCGACACAAGCAAGCGATCAACGCCTTGAAGGGTGGATACACAAAGCGGCGACGGAACTCAATTTCCCGCTCGTAGAAGGTATTGTAATCATGCTCGACAGCGGCCCNAATAGCNTAATGNTCTGGTTGATACGCCTGCAANATCACCGTCCCCGGAGTTTCCCCGCGACCGGCGCGNCCTGCCATCTGGGTAAGCAACTGGAACGTCCGCTCCGCAGCCCGAAAATCTGGCANCCCCAANGCATCGTCCGCACCTANANCACCNACCAGCGTAACACCGGCGAAATCGTGCCCCTTGGCCAACATCTGGGTGCCAACCAGAAGGTCAATTTCGCCACGGCCAAAGGCGGACAGGATCTGGGCATGTGCACCCTTACGACGTGTCTCATCGGCGTCAAAGCGGCTTACCCGAGCATCGGGGAATCGCTGACGAACGACCTGCTCAAGTTGCTGAGTACCATGACCAACCGTTTGGATTTGTGGAGAACCGCACTTCGGACAAGCCCCTGGGATTGCGGCCTGATGGTTGCAATAGTGACAACGAAGCACCTCCTCTGCTCGATGTAGCGTGAGACTGACTGAGCATTCTGGGCACGGAATGTGCTCACCGCAGGAACGGCAACGGAGTGAGGCCGAGAAACCACGCCGATTAAGTAGTAAGAGCGCTTGATCACCCCTTCCTAGGCACACTTCAATGGCATTCTCGAGCCGTTCAGACAACAAGGCCCGACCCGCCCGCTTCCATTCCACGCGCATATCGACCACATCGACCTTCGGTAGTGACCGATTAGCAACCCGGTCGGGCATCGACAGCACCTCATGGGCACCACCCACCCCAGCAAAGAACGTCTCGATGGAAGGTGTTGCGGAGCCCATGACGAGCGCTGCACCCTCCAGTCGTGCGCGGCATAGGGCAACGTCACGGCTGTGATAGCGTGGCGTTTCGTCTTGCTTATAAGCAGAATCGTGCTCCTCGTCAACGATGATAAGGCCAACGTTCTCAAGAGGCGCGAACACCGCCGAGCGCGGTCCAATCACCGTGCGAATGTGGCCATTTCGAGCACGCCACCAATTCGACAAGCGCTCACCCTCCGACATTCCCGAGTGCATCACCCCAACGTCGTCACCAAGTACCGCTTTGGCACGATGCACTAACAGAGGAGTTAAACCGATCTCGGGAACCAGCAGGAGAGCCTTGCGGCCGCACTCAATTGTCCGTTTGGCGGCCCGCAGATACACCTCTGTCTTGCCACTACCAGTCACTCCGTGCAACAACAGGCTACGAAATCCTTCGCCGAGATCTAGAATTCGATCAAGTGCCTGCTGCTGGCTGTCCATCAGACAAAACCGCCCGGCACCGTCGTCGCCGCCCGACCACCTACTTTGCTCGTCAGCATCCAACGGTTCGCGCCGGATCTCGATGAGTCCCTTAACGAAGAGCGACTTGATCGTGGCCACCCCGCAGCCAGCTGCTTCGCAGAGGGCTTCAACCCTAATTCCCTCCGTATTGTCCCAGAGCACGTCAATAATGCGGCGTTGTGCCGGGGCCCTCTCTGTGTGTTCAAGGGCCCTTGCCCGCGTGATATGGCGCATCGGCATGGCGACGTCTTGCCAGCGGCCACCGACCCCCGAAGACCATTCATCTTCGATGTAGACCAAACCTCGCCGGGCCATCTCGTAGAGTTCCGCGCAGATGGCAGAATCACCGATGCGCCGCGCTAACGTTCCAATTGTCCTAGTCTCGCCTTTTGCGTCCAGTAATACCTCCAGGAGATTCAGGGATGCTGTCTGTAGCGTACCTTTGGCCAACGACTCTTCTGACGCGGAATCTCTTCCCTTAGGGGTCAGTGCCACTCGTCGCCGCGCCACGCGATCAAGGCCGGAAGGCAATGCGGTGCGTATCACTTCACCCCAACTGGACATCGTTTGGCCTGCGACCGAGCGGGTGAGCGCTAACAACACCGGNGACATCAACGGAAGCGGGTCAAGGCAATCGTGGAGCAACTGGATCTTGCCAGGGGCTAGACCTCGGGGGGGATGCGTCCGCGTCGCGACCACGATTCCAGTAAGTTGGCGGCCGGAAACATTCACCAGAACACGCGAGCCAGGCATCACCAAGGAGGTGGCGTGCTCGGGGATTCGATACGTGAATGGTCTTGCCACCGGCAACGGTACAGCGACCTCGGCATAAACGTCATCTCGCATGCCTTCAAAAAGGTCTTCAGTCTGCAATGTCAGTTTTCGGTGATCGCCGCAAGCTTCTCGCGCACGAGTTGCATATCCTCCCAAACCATGCCCTTGGCGTTCGGGTTCCGCAGCAGGTACGCCGGATGGTAGGTACACATCACTTGGGTACCATTCCAGTCACGGAAAGTGCCGCGTAATCTCGATAACGGCGCGCTGAGCCCCAGTACTGCGCCAACCGCCGAGCGTCCTAACAAGACAATCACCTCTGGTTGGATAAGCGTCACCTGGCGCATCAGGAAGTGTCGGCAGGCCTCTACTTCCCCTGTCTTCGGATCTCGGTTCTGCGGCGGGCGACATTTGACCGCGTTAGCGATGTACACATCCTCCCGCTGATAACCCATCGCCTGAATGATCTTGGTCAGCAATCGTCCAGCGCGGCCTACGAACGGTTCTCCCTGCAAATCTTCATCTCGCCCCGGACCTTCGCCGATAAACATCAGCCGAGCGTCAGGGTTGCCTACACCGAAGACGACCTTAGTGCGGGTCTCGTGGAGTCCGCATGCAACACATTGCAGCGCCTCAGCCGCAACTTCCGGCAGCGACTTGTCCCGCGGGCCAGAAGAGGTGCATGGCGCTCTATAAGAGCTCGCTTTCCCCTCGGAAACCACCTCTGGGGCAATTNCTGCCACCACTTCAGACACCGGTTCCGCCAAAGTTCCAGGGGCCGGCCCGCCAATCAGCGGTGAAGCTGAGGAGGCCTCCGAAATCGTAAGGCCCCAGACTCCTTCGTTGCTCAGGCGTTCCAGATGGCCCGCGAGCTGTGCCCGCAACCAATCACGGTCAGCGGCGACGCTCACCCGGCTTTCTCGGGACTAGCAATGCCTAGGCGTTGGCGAAATTCAAGAATGGCATCAATAATCGCGGAGGCAATATCAGCCTTTAAAGCTGGGCCTGCGATTACGCTACCCCCGAAACGATCGAGGATAACGACTTCATTGGTCTCAACTTCAAAGCCAGTTGCACCAGCACCCACGAGATTGGCAACGATTAGATCGCACCCTTTTCGATCGAGCTTTTCCCGTGACCGAGCTTCTAAATTTGAGGTCTCAGCAGCAAAGCCGACAAGAGTACGGTTTCCCCTAAGTTGCCGCAGTTCCTCAAGGATGTCGGGAGTGTGCTCGACCTCCCACGACATAGCATCGCCAGCCGCCTTCTTGAGTTTCTCGGGCACCGGGGCAACGGGTCGAAAATCGCTCACTGCCGCTGCCATGACAACCACATCAGCCAGAGACGCATGGGCCACCATCTCGCGCCTCATTTCCTCCGCATTGATTACTCGTATTATTTCGACTCCGGAGGGCTCGGNGATCTGGGTTGGGCCACTCACCAGAACGACGTCCGCTCCAAGGCGCGCGGCTGCCTCAGCAACCGCGTAACCCATTTTCCCTGTGGACGGATTGGTCAAGACACGCACAGGATCGAAATGCTCACGCGTCGGCCCAGCTGAAACTACCACTCGCATCCCAACAAGCGGCCGCTCGGCGGGCTCCATGATGAGCACTTCCATGATCGCGTCGACGACATTAGGGGGCTCCGCTAAGCGACCTGGTCCATGACGGCCAGAGGCCAGAGGGCCAATGGTTGGTTGAACAATCGTAACCCCGCGCACCCGGAGCTTATCGACATTCTCCTGGACAGCAGGATGCTGCCACATCTGGTCCTCCATCGCCGGTGCCACCAACACGGGCCCGTCGAAAGCCAAATGCAAGGTAGACGGAAAATCGTCCGCGATGCCGAGCGCCATCTTGGCAATGAAATCAGCACTCGCAGGAACAACGCAAAAAGCGTCGCTCTCCTCGGCCCATCGAATGTGTGGAATACGTTCAGGCCGTTCGTCTTCGAAAGAATTGACCAAAACACGATGGCCAGAGAGCGCCGCGAAAGTCAACGAGCTGACGAACTTGCCCGCGTTCTGGGTCATCGCGACACGCACCTCGACGTCGCGATCCTGGAGTCTGCGTAGGACCTCGCACGCCTTNTAAGCCGCGACGCTTCCAGTAACAACGAGTAGTACCCGGGAACCGGGCACGTTTCTACTCCTTTTTTTCTTTTTTTGCGGCCGGAGTTATTTCGGCTTGCGGTAGATCATCTTGCAACTCTTCTTCGATAGCAGCCTNTTTCTCAGCGAGCTCNACAGTGATTTGTTCATCGGTCACTGTCTCCCAGGGAATGAGGTCCTCTCTCACCTCCGCGCAGGCGATCGTCGAGTACTTNTGGGCGCGCACGTCTAGCTTTGGTTTGGCGCCGCGCATCAGTTGCATGCATCGTTGTGCAGCTACTTCTACAAACANGTAAAAACTGTTGTTTAGCATTCCATCCTCTGTCAATCAGCGAAACGATTCGAGAATTTCGACAGCCTGGTGCAGCCGTTGACGTCGTTTGCATCGTTCAGCAACTAGAATCGCTTCAAGTTCCCGGACCGCTTGATCAAAGTCATCGTTAACAACTAGATAATCGTACCGCACGAAACGATCAATCTCTGCCACCGCTACACCGAGACGCCCATGGATTGCCTTTTCATTTGTAGGATCGGCTCCATCTCGCCCACTAAGACGCCTCTCCAACACCTTCTGGGATGGTGGCAAAANAAAAATTGTTACCGCCTCAACAAGCCGTGTACGGACCGCTTCAGCCCCCTGGACATCGATTACCATCAGTGCGTCGTGTCCGGCAGCTTGGATGCGCTGGATTTCACTCTCGGGCGTCCCATAGTTGTTCCCGTGAACTACCGCGCTTTCGATGAATCCACCCAGTGCCTGGTTTCCATCAAAAGCATCTTGAGTCACAAACGTGTAGTCGACNCCGTCCTNCTCACCTGGGCGAGGGTCCCTCGTAGTCCAGGAGATCGTTCGGGTTATCTCTGGCAGTCTCTGCAGTACGGCNNGCGCCAAGGTTGTTTTNCCAGCACCGGAAGGCGCCGAAAGGACAAAACAGAGGGNCANCTTCGCCTCACTCAACGTTTTGCACCTGTTCACGGATACGTTCCAGCTCACACTTGACGTCGACGACAATGTCNCCAATTTCTGCAACTTTGGCTTTAGCACCTATNGTGTTGATTTCACGGTGCATCTCTTGGAGCAGAAACTCCAGGGGGCGTCCCACCGGTCCACCATTGTCCAGCTGGGTGCCCGCCTTATGAATGTGGCTACGAAGTCGCACTAACTCCTCTGTAATGTCACACCGGTCGGCAAAAAGAGCCACCTCTTGCGCCAAACGTGCCGGATCGAGTTCAACTGAGACATCATCCATAAGGCTCCCGATACGTGTAAGGAGAAGATCCCGATAGCGGTGAGGCAGATCGACGGTAAGCTCCTCGATGCTTCTCAGCATGTTAGTAAGGACCTCGAAGCGTTGTTTCATGTCGTCAGCGAGGTGTAGACCCTCGGCTGTACGCATCGCCTCGAACTCGTCGAGGGCCTCAGACAATGCTTCCTTCGCCCTTGCTTTATCTCCTTGTGGATCCAGTGGCCGAGTGCTTTGTCTCGAAACGACGCCTGGCAAGTCAGCGAGCATAGCTAAGTCAATTTCTGGTTCAATACCTAGATCACCAGCTAAAACGGTGAACGATTCAGCGTAGCTGGCTGCCAATTCCTGGTCGATCTGCACATCCGAAAGGCTGCTCGGACCCCGGATTGTCCCCGTCAGATCTACTTTGCCACGTTGAACCCTTTCCGTAATGAGCTGGCGGGCGGTGGTCTCAAAAAATGCGAGCCTGGCGGGAAGGTGCAAACCTAGGCGGAAGAATCGGTGATTAACTGAGCGCAGCTCGAAGGAAATTTGAAGTCCTTCGTCCTCAGCAACTCCCCGCCCATANCCGCTCATGCTTCGAATCATTCCGTTATGTTACCAGCCGTTGCCTTGCCTGATCCGTGACTGCAGTAATGCGATTCCCAAGTTCGAGTCGCGCCTGTTCGATGGCAGTTTCATCCGCGTCCCGCGGCACCGGGAGCAATTCNCCGTATTCGAAGACACCGCTCGAAAAGGGAACCGGGACGATGAGCCGGTCCCACGATCCAGAGCGGAAACTGGGTCGACAGGCAAAGGCAACAGGGAGCAACGGACGCCCCGANAGACGCGCCAACCAAATAGCCCCTGACTGTACCGTCTCGGCGGGACCCTTTGGACCATCCGGTGTAATCGCTAGGTCCTTCCCGTCATTTGCTGCACGAACCAGTCCCCGGAGCGCCATCACTCCACCTCGACTCGTTGAACCACGCACAGTGTCGGCCCCTAACTTCGAAAACAATTTCGCCGCCCATTCCCCGTCCTTGGATTGCGAAATCGGTACGACACTCGGTGGACGGAGTTGCACCCAAGGCATCATCGCAAGCTGCGAGTGCCAGAAAGCGTAGATCAACGGGCCGCCGTCTTCGGGTAACGCNGTTTCAAGACCATGGAATCTTAGTCGCATTGTTGCTCTCGTCGTCCGCAGGTAGGCAGCACCAAAAGGAGGGGCGACTAAAAGCACCAATCGATCAATCAAAAGCTCGGGGACCTCACGAGCCCCTGGCCGAATCGGCCAAATCCGTGAACTGCAGCGAGTAGAGGTCCTTGTAAGGACCGGGNCGTGCTAACAGTTCTTGGTGCGTTCCTGTCTCGAGGATACGACCCCGATCCAACACGATAATAAGGTCAGCTCGGCGCACAGTGGTCAACCGGTGCGCGATAATCAGGGTTGTACGTCCCTCCATCANGTTGGCNAGAGCCTCCTGCACCTGNCGTTCGGAACGNTCNTCNAGATTCGAGGTCGCTTCATCAAGNATCAANATCGGGGCGTTTTTCAACAAAGCCCGCGCGATGGCNATGCGCTGCCGCTGTCCACCGGACANNATAAGACCACGCTCCCCAAGNACAGTTTCGTATCCTTGCGGCAGCTCATCAATAAACGAATCTGCCAAGGCGGTTCGTGCCGCTTGCTCGACCACTTCCATCGACACCAACGGGCGCCCGTAGGCAATGTTGTTGCGCACCGTGTCGTTGAACAAGATGGTTTCCTGCGTGACGATGCCAATCTTGTTGCGCAGATCAGCTATATGAAGATCACGAAGGTCGATGCCATCAATTTTCACGGCTCCAGCAGACGGATCGTAAAAACGCGGGATCAAGTTCGCGATAGTGCTCTTACCAGCGCCGGAGCTGCCGACCAGAGCCACGGCACTACCCGCCGGAATTTCAAAGCTCACACCATGTAGTACGTCCTGAAGCTCTCCTTCGACGTCACAGTATGCGAAACGGACATTCTCGAAGCTAAAACCGGCGACGATCNCCGGCATCGGGAACGAACCGTAAACTCGACCACTGGCCCCGGTGACGTTATTGGAACTGGTTGGTAGCGTAACCTGGCTAACGTCTTCATCCGCAACGTCCGCATAGCCCACCTCTACCGGAGCGTCAAGAATCTCGAAGATCCGATCGGATGCGGCGGCTGCCGCCTGCACCCGAGCACTGGCAGCTCCAAGCCGGCGAATTGGCGAATACGTCGTGAAAGCCGCTGCTAGGAACGTAAAAAGCTGTCCTGTAGTGAGAGCGCCCTGCTGGATTTGAAAGGCACCGTAGAGAAGGACGGCTGCGCCACCCACGGCAGCAATCAACTCCATAAGTGGAGAGCTAATGCTGGCCAACCGCAACGCCCGTGTCGAGTGCCGAAAGAGACGATTGGCGGCCCGACGAAACTTTTCAGCCTCAAATTCCTCCATACTGAAAGCCTTAACGATACGGATTCCCGTTAGGGTCTCTTGCAACAAGGTCGACGCTTCCCCCAGTCCTTCCTGAGTATCCCGACTGGCGTCGCGCAACCGTCCTCCGAGCCGTGTGATAACGCTAACTAGCGCTGGCGCTCCAATGATCACGGCGACGGCCAATCGCCAGTCAAGCCAAAACATGAGACCAACCAAGCCGATCACGGTTAATCCGTCACGCAGGATGTCAACAACAACTCTTGATAACACCTCCTGCACGGCCAGCACATCCGCGGTAACGCGGGACATCAGCCCTCCAGTTGAATGTTGCGAATGGAAGTCGAGAGGAAGCAACTCCAGATGTCGAAACAAATCGCAACGCAGGTCGCGCACCATCGAGAAGCCAACAGCACCCATCAGATAGGCCGATAGAAACCGTGCAATTCCCAGCA
This sequence comes from Acidobacteriota bacterium, assembly GCA_002722645.1. Lineage (GTDB taxonomy): Bacteria > Acidobacteriota > UBA890 > UBA890 > UBA890 > UBA890. Next base: position 11,969 of record PBML01000007.1, on the reverse strand, counting down.
GCGCATACAAAATTACCAGACTGCCCGCCAGTCGGAGGAGATCCTCAGTAGTAACACTTGTCTGGAGCGTCTCATCGACGGAAAGTCCTTCGATGACTTCAATAGGTTGCAAGAAACCCCCATCAAGAATTGGCTCAAGCAAGCTAATAATTCCAACGGTTGCAATGGCGACTCCGAACATCGCTGCAACTGCTGCGATCATCCGTGAACCGTACGGCCCCAAATATCGGCTCAGACGGTAAAGATTATTCATCGGACCAGCTCGGCAGGTGAAGGGTCTCCCGGCTCGATGCATCCCACGGCTTGCAACACGCGACGCGCGGCAACTTCGCTCGCACCGGCTCCACCGAGACGCTGACGAACCTTCGCAAGGGCACTTTGCACAGCACTACGACGCACTTGATCGTTTAGCAATGTCCTCAGTTCGTCGGCAATGCGAGAGCCGGTGACCTCTCCCTGCACCAGTTCCGGTACAGCACGCTGCTCGGCAATCAAGTTAACGAGCGCAAAGTGGGGCACGCGAACCAGCGATTTCGCCAGAGTATAGGTAAGCCAAGAAGTCCTGTAAACGACCACCATAGGGGTATCAACCAACGCCGCTTCGAGCGTCGCAGTCCCCGAGCAAACAACCGCCGCTCTGCAGTGTTCTACTGTCGGATAGTAATCGTCTTCGATCAAATAGGTGCGCTGTCGAAGGTTCGGGAAGCTCGCCAACACAGACTCATAAATGGTGATGTCAAGCGCTGGAGAGACTGGAATTAGGAAGCACGGCTGTTCAACATGCGGCAACAACGAGCTAGCCGCTTTGAGCATAGGCGGCAAAAGCCGCTTTACCTCGGTGCGGCGGCTTCCCGGAAGCAAGCCGATCCAGGTGTCCTTGAAAGACAGGCTATGTCGTTCGCTGTACGTGGTTCGGTCATTGTCGAGGCGAATCACATCGAGCAGGGGATGGCCAACAAAATCAACCTCCAAGCCAACAGATTCGTACAATTCCTTCTCGAAGGGCAAGATCACTAGCATCCGATCGACTAGCTGCGCAATCTTGTTGACCCGGCCACGGCGCCACGCCCAGACCTGCGGGCTGATGTAATAGATGATCGGCACATCGGGAATGTGCTTTCGCAAACGACGTGCCAACGTCAGGTTGAAATCCGGATAGTCAATCAACACAACGGCATCGACGTCTCGTTCCCTAGCCACGGTGGTTAGCGAATCGAGGGTAGCCCTCACCTCGCCGAGGTGCCCGAGAACCTCGGTAATGCCCATGACCGCGAGCCTATTTATGTGGTGAATGAGCTCTACGCCAGCTCTCTGCATGTTGTCGCCGCCAACACCGAACAGATCAACAGTCGGGACCATCTGTAGGATGGCACGGGCTAGACTGGCTCCATGCAAATCACCCGATGCCTCGCCGGCTACGATCATGATCCGGGCCGAAGACGCGGTCTCCAGACCGTTTGCCGAAGATTGGGAAAGGGCTGGCATGGTGATGATTCTACCTTGCCGTCGATCTGCAGGCTGCAAGTAAAGACTGATGAATTAGTCATTCAGATGGTATGATTTTGTTATGCTGCCTGAGTGGTAGCGTCCCCTTCGAGCCTGTAAGGGCCTTATTCAAAAGGGGCTAGTCGGCTCTCCCCTCTGATGCGAATCGTTCTCGATTTTCGACCAGCTCTTCGGCAAAGCACAGGGGTGGGAACCTACGCCCACAACTTGATTTCCGCACTTGCCGAATCGTTCCCCGAGGATTCCTACACGGCCTTCACCGCATCTTGGCGTGACCGGGCCAACCGCTCATTACTTCCGGACGGGGTCGAGGTAACCGATTGGAAGATTCCGGTTCGGGCGCTCGACTGGACTTGGAACCGGTGGCAATGGCCGAGCGTCGAGCGCCTCGTCGGGACCGTTGACATCGCCCACTCGCCTTCACCAATGTTGTTGCCTGCGCGACGTGCGCGAACAATCATCACCGTCCATGATTGTTACTTCATGCGCCATCCTGAGGACGTATTTGGCCCGGTACGGCGCGACTACGTACCACTGGCGCGCCGTGCCGCAGAAGTTGCCGATGCGGTTGTAGTAGTTTCTGAAACGACGGCGGTAGAGGTTGAAGATCTTCTCGGCATAGGTCGTAACAAGATTTACGTTACCCCGCTGGGCGTTCGCCAGGAGTTTTTCCAGGCGCCCGCCGCAAACTGCACACTCCTCCGCAAGCACGGTATCGACCGACCATTTCTTCTTTTCGTCGGCACGCGTGAAAAACGAAAGGACCTTGGGACGTTGCTGAAGGCATTTGATGAACTGAGTGCAGAAAGTGACGATCTGCAACTTCTATTGGTGGGACCCGACGCGCCTGGCTGGAGGGAAACCTGGGCTAACACCTCCGATCGCGTCCGCCAACGTACCCGGATCGCACCGTACCAGAGCATGGAAACTCTGCCGGCTATCTATGGGGCTGCCACAGCGCTCGTGATGCCCTCTCGATGGGAGGGATTCGGCCTAACTGGACTTGAAGCAATGGCAACGGGTACTCCGGTCATTGCCAGCGAAGTTGGCTCACTGCCCGAAGTCCTCGGGTCGGCGGCACTGTTCGCTCCTGCCGAAGACTCAGCGGCAATGGCACAACAATGCCGACAGGTTCTACATGACACCACGCTGGCGACACAGTTAGGCAACAAAGGCCGCGAACACGCCGCTTCGTTCCGTTGGAGCCGCACTGCGGAGCGAACTAACGAGCTCTACCACCGCTTGGGGGGCTGATGCGCATCGGGATTGACGCCCGTGAACTCACTGGCCAACCAACCGGTGTTGGTCGTGTCCTCGCTGGCCTTCTGGAAGTTTGGCCAGAAGACGATGAAATCATCTTGTATGCCCAGAAACCAGTACCTTCCCAATTCCTCGCGGTGGGGCATCGGCGCAACATAGTCGCTGGCTCGCATATGCCCGGAGCGATATGGGAACAGACCGTTTTACCAAGCCGGCTTCGACGAGATGATGTCGAGGCGCTCTTTTCTCCAGCCTATGGAATGCCTGCTGCAGCACCCTGCGGTGTTGTAGTGGGAATGCATGACTGCGCCTGCGCAGCAACACCCTGGGAGTTTGGCTGGCGTGAGCGCAAACGGCGGCAGTGGGCAGCAAGAAATGCAGCGAAACACGCCAAGTACCTGCTCACTGGCTCTCACTTCTCGGCTCACGAGATACGACGTTGGTACGGGGTGCGACGAGAACGAATCGTCGTTGCCAAGTACGGCATCGGCAAAGATTTCGGGGTTGCCGATGTAGACAATGTGGCACGTGTCCGCGAGCGTTATGCGCTTGACAGTNCTAGCGTCCTATTTGTAGGCACGCCGCTTGTCCGGCGCAACCTTGCTGCTCTCTCCCGGGCAATCGATGAAATTCGCTCTATCCTGCCAGATGTCGGACTTTACGGAGTCGGCCCAGAAACCAAAAGGGTTGGCTCGGTAAACAACCTTCGTTGGCTGGGGTACGTTCCCGAAGAAGATCTTGCGGCGGTGTACAACGCAGCGACTGTGGTCGCATACCCGTCAACCTACGAGGGCTTCGGCTTTCCCGTGCTAGAAGCACTCGCCTGCGGTACACCGGTCGTCGCCTCGGCTGCTGGCTCCTTGCCAGAGATCTTCGCCGGCAAGGCTTGGTTGGTCGACGATAGACACGAACAATGGGTTGAGGCTCTAGGAACGCTCCTTAAGGACGCTAACGAGCGCCAGCGACGGATAGACAAGGCCCAGCCATGGGCTCTAGCACAGACTTGGGACGCAACCGGGCGAGTTGTTCATCGTCTTTTACGAGACGCCAGCCAAGAAAACGGCAACTACAGCCGATGAACAAAGCTTTGGCGGATAAAACTGGTTCACCGGATCAAGTTCACTGCGACGTCGTGGTTGTGAGTTATAACCAACGCGACCGGCTATTGGCATGTCTAGAGTCAGCGGTAGGGACAAACCCCAAGGTTCGCTTAATCGTCATTGACAATGCCTCAGTGGATGACAGTGCCCAAGCCGTCGCCGCCGCGNACCCCGATGCCACCTTAGTTACTTTACCGGAGAACGTAGGCTTCGCCGCAGCAGTTAACCNGGGCGTCGCGATCGGTGTCGCACCTCACATTTTATTGCTCAACAACGACGCTCGCCTTGGTCCAGNCGCNCTTGATCGAATGAGACAAGCGTTGGGCAGTCAGCGTGTTGCGGCAGTTGGCCCCCACCTNCTTGGGCCCGATGGCCAAACCGAATTATCGCTGGACAGAACCCTTAGCTTTTGGAGCGAAGCCCATTTCAAAGTGCTCGGGGCTCTTTATGACTCTGGCCGTGGTCCTATGGCGGCCTACGTTCGACGACTTTACGCNAATTCGCGTGACGTCTCGTCGTTGTCGGGCGCTTGTATCCTGCTAAGGCGTGAAGCCTTTGAGCAGGTGGACGGCTTCGATGAGCGCTTCTTTCTTTACGCTGAAGACATCGATCTATGCCTGCGACTGCGCCAGATGGGTTGGAGTTTGCGCTACGAGGCAGGTGCCGTTGTTGAACATGATCGCGGTGCNAGCCGTGCNACCACACCAATGGCCACGGCGGTCCACTATCGTCAAAGNCANCTCGCCTTCTATCGAAAACACCGCAACGCGCTTGCGACCCAGAGCCTCCGGCTCTATCTTGCCTTTCGCTTCATGNTCAAACGNCTTTTCGCTCGAGGTAGAGAGCAACGAAAGCTCGCTGACGATTTGTTGCGCTGCACGTTACGGGAACCGGATAGATAGATAATGCGAATTGTCGTCGATGCGAGAAAAGCCAGCCGCCAAAACTATGGCATCGGCACCTATATCCGCCGCCTTGGCGAAACCTGTGCACGCCTCTCCCCCTCAGATGACTTCGTGTTCCTGGGGANGGTAGATCGTGCCGATGGTAAAGATGTGCCAAGGGACGCTGCCCGAATCACAGGCGACAATGTCACTTGGGAGGCAAATCTTTCCTCAAACTATGGGCTCAGGGAGTTAGTCAGCGTATCGTGGCAGGTGCGGAANCTNNNAGGNGATGTGTTTCACGCGCCGCACTACGTTTATCCNCTAATGNTGCCNTGCCCGGGCGTGGTAACGATTCACGATTGCATNCACCTACGCTTCCCTCANCAATTTCCTAAACNAGGATCCAACTNATANGCCNNCANGATGATNCGCCGCGCGGTTGCCAAGTCGNACCGTGTATTGACGGTCTCGGAGGCAACTCGCGCAGACCTTGTCGAACTCGTCAACGCTGACCCATCGAAAATCGAGGTCATTCCGCACGGCTGTGATCCATATTTTCTTGAAACCGTCGACGACCGGGAGCTGAGGAACGTAGCTAAAAAGTATAGGCTGGATCGTCCATTCCTCTTGAACGTCACCAACATAAAACCTCATAAGAACCTTAAGAGACTGTTGGAGTCTTTCGGGCAACTACGGAGAGACTACGACGATCTTGATCTAGTGATTGCCGGCGGCGATTTCTCTCAACATCCCGAGTTGCTGGCTGCCTGCAAAAGCTATGGCATCGAGAAGCGGGTGAAGCNGTTAGGCTTCCTCCCGAAGAAGGAGCTTCGNGCTTTGTACCGCCTCGCGCGTATCTTTGTTTTTCCGTCGCTTTACGAAGGTGCCGGGTTACCTCCACTGGAGGCAATGGCCTGTGGCACTCCAGTAGTCGCGTCGGANAACTCGGCGATCCCCGAAATCGTGGGCCGCAACGGGCTACTCGTCAACCCGTACCGTGTCGACGCCATTACAGAAGCGATCCGAAGCCTACTGGAGAACTCCAGCTTTCGGGACGCGCTTGGTGCCCAGGGCAAGATCCGGGCGCAAGAGTTTGACTGGGACAAGAGCGCCCGCCGTGTCCTGGACATATACCGAGAGGTATTAACTCCATGAAGGTCGCCCTGGTGCACGATTGGCTAACCGGGATGCGAGGTGGGGAGCGTGTCCTAGAGCAGATGATTGAACTCTATCCCGGCGCCGAGATTCACACCCTTTTGCACATCCCAGGAACGGTCAGCGAAACCATCGAAGCTTGTCCTATCCAAACAACGTTCGTCCAACGGCTGCCTTATGCTGCGACCAGGTACCCTTGGTACCTTCCCGTCTTCCCTTGGGCCGTAGAGCAGCTCTCCTTGAGCGGCTACGACCTAGTGATCTCAAGCAGTCATTGCGTTGCCAAATCTGTCATCACNGAATCAACCACACCCCATCTGTGCTATTGCCACACACCAATGCGCTATGCCTGGGATCAGTTCGACGCCTACTTCAGCCGTGAGCGCCAAGGGAACATCCGCTACGCAGCGATTCGCGCCATTATCGCTTCCTTACGGCGATGGGATAGAGCAACGGCGAGCCGCGTCGATGCCTTCGCGGCTAACTCGGCCTGGGTTGCCGGGCGTATATCCCGATACTACGGGCGCAGCGCAACCGTTATTCCGCCACCGGTCGACACCGAGTTCTTCGTCCCTACAGANAACGGCAAGCTAGAAGACTACTATCTAGTGGTTTCGGCGCTNTCTCCCTACAAGTGTAATGAAGTCGTCTTCGAAGCATTTAACCGCATGCAGCGNCGCCTCGTCGTAGTCGGCACAGGCCCTGACAAAGAGCGGTTGGAGGCCCTCGCTGGCCCTACGGTGCAAATGCTTGGTCGGGTTGATGACAAGGAACTGAGGAGCCTTTATCAAGGCTGCCGCGGGGTCGTCCTCGCCGCCGTGGAAGATGCCGGCATCGTTCCCGTCGAAGTGATGGCGTGCGGTCGACCATCGCTCGTTCTGGCGCGCGGTGGAGCGTCGGAGACAATACTGGACGGCGTAACCGGCATACTGATCGAGGAACAAACGCCAGAGGCCGTAATCCAGGCCGTTGACAGAGCAGAGGCAACCCCATTNAATAGCGAGGAAATTCGAGCCTCGGCCCTCCAGTACGCTCCGNACCGCTTCTTGGACCGCTTCTCNACGTTCATCAACACCTCGTTGGAGAACCTCCATTGATTCTGCGGATGAGGTTGTACCAAGCGATTGCGGTAATCTGCTCCGATCTTTCAATGACGGCGGCCGCCCTGCTGACAGCGTATTGGCTGCGCTTTACCTACCAGATTCGCCCGGTTGCACCGGGAGACATTCTCGCTCTGAATGACTACATACGGATTCTGCCAGCGATACTGCCTTTGTGGGCTTTGGTTTTTGCTGCCTTTGGCCTTTACCGGCTCCACCGCACGACGGCTCGTGCTGAAGAATACGTTCAGGTAACGATCGCTACGACGCTGGCAATGGCTCTTTTCGCAGCTGGCGCGTTCCTTGCCCGACCAACCGACCTCTCGCGCCTGATGCTCGNAATTTTTTACTTGATCGACGTGGCGCTGATCGTCATGGGNCGCGCAATAATCCACAACGTTCTTGACCGGGTAAGGCGCTCCGGGCGTAACCTGAAACGTATTTTAATCGCCGGCACTGGTGAGNTAGCACACGCGGTCATCGACAAGATGCGACTGCACGAAGAATTTGGCTACCGAATCCGGGGCATGCTGGGGCAGGAGTCGGGTAACACATACAGAGGCATTCCCGTGGTTGGAGGTCTGGACGACGCCTGCAGGCTCATCAACCGACTCAAGATTGACCAGCTCTACATTGCCCTTCCACTGTCCTCACATGAAGACATTCTCGAGTTGCTCGACGACGTGGGTAACGAGATCGTGGAGGTGAAAGTGGTNCCTGGTTTGCTTCAGCACATTACGCTCCGTGCTGCGGTCGAAGATCTAGACGGAGTGCCGATCGTTAACCTGTCAGCGACGCCGCTCCGCGGCTTTTCTGGAGCGGTGAAACGCTGCATGGATGTACTCGCGGCACTCGCGTGTATCGTCATATTTCTCCCNCTCTTTCCGCCGATCGCACTCGTCATCCGNCTGACCTCGCGCGGACCAATCCTTTACAGGCAGGAGCGCATGGGGCTCGACGGCCAGAGCTTTGAGCTACTTAAGTTTCGTTCGATGGTCGTTGACGCAGAGCGGTCTACAGGGCCAGTTTGGACAGAAGAAAGCGACCCCAGGGTTACATCAGTGGGCCGCGTTCTTAGGAAGTTCAGCCTTGACGAGTTACCACAGTTTTTCAACGTTCTCCGTGGTGACTTGAGCATGGTTGGGCCACGTCCGGAACGTCCTTTCTTCGTGAAAGAATTCCGTAAGCGCATCCCACGCTACATGCTCCGTCACAGGGTACGGGCGGGTATGACAGGGTGGGCTCAAGTAAACGGCTGGCGTGGTAGCACGTCGTTGGAGCACCGAATTCAGTACGATCTTTACTACATTGAAAACTGGTCGCTGGCCCTCGATTTGAAGATTCTCTGGCTCACGATCACTAACGGTCTCGGTCATGAGCACGCCTACTGAAATAGAGCACTAAGAGACTCTGCTGTCTGGCTTCTTGTCCCGGCATTCAAAGTATCGTTGTCGAACGAGCCATTCTCCGCAATTTTCGAGATCGACGATACGACGCAAGGTCTCACGGCAGCAACGAAGCCATTAACTCCTCCGCTTTCACAGGGATTCCATATTCACCATTCCAGACACTCATCGTTCCGAGTGTGTTTGGGAGAGCACAACGAATTTCCCCGCGTCGCACTTTTTTGTCATGAAATGCCGCCTTGACAATGTCATCAGCTGAGCAACCGGGCGGCAACTGTGTTGACAAACCAGCGCGAGCACACACGCTCGCGATACGATCCGCAAGATCAGCTGGAGCACCGATTTTTTGGCTTGCTAGCCTCGCTTCGACAACCATACCGATTGCAACGGCCTCTCCGTGGCGCATGCCGTAGCCTTGTACCGTCTCGATAGCATGGCCAACCGTGTGGCCAAAATTGAGAATTTGACGGTAACCACCCTCTGTCTCATCTAATGAGACAACGGTTGCTTTTAGATCACAGGATCTAGCAACGATGCGCGATAACGCCGCCTCGGACCCTGTCAACGTCGCCTCAAGAAGTTCTCCCTCAAGCGATTCGAAGAGGTCCGCATCGAGAATGACACCGTACTTGATGACCTCAGCCATCCCGGAGGCGATCTCCGTTCGAGGCAGTGATGAAAGCGTCCCGAAATCGATCAATACGCGTCGTGGCTGCAGAAACGCGCCCACTAGATTCTTTCCGGCCGATGTATCCACACCAGTCTTGCCACCAACGCTGCTGTCAACCATAGCGAGTAGAGTCGTCGGCACCTGGACACAGGGAATGCCACGAAAGAGAGTCGCAGCGACAAACCCAGCAACGTCACCGACGACACCACCACCCACAGCGATGACCCACGAGTCACGACCGTACCCGAGATCAATCAGCTGATCTTGTAGATCGGCGACAGTCTCACGGGTCTTAGACCGTTCCCCGGCTGGAAACTCTAAACATTGGGCCTCGCCACCGAGCTCTCTCAGGGCTTGAACCAGCGGCTCTCCGTACAGAGGCCCGACCCTGGTGTCCGTTATCACCGCCCAGCGCTGTGCTCCCTGCCAACGCACGAGGTCATCGGCGACGCCATTCGGGAGTTCGATCCCAAGGACGACCTCGTACTCTCGAGCTGGCCCCCCTGGCAACGAGACGTCAACGAATTGCATACAGGATTTCCTCGAAATCAAACTGTCGAAGTGACAGTCTCAACGTGGTGTCGACCAGCGTCTGGTTCCCATCAATGGCGACCACCGGACTGTCTTCAGCAGCCAATGCCAAAGGAACTTCTGTACACCCCATGATGAGACTGTCAGCACCTTTATCACAAAGGTGTTTGGCCGCAGCAATCAAGCGCTGATCAGAAATCTCGCTCGCCCCTCCCGCTTTCACATCCTTGATCGCCGCCATTATCTCGTCTTGTACCTCGAAATCCGGGTAAAGGGGAACAAGTCCATGTTTCTTCAACGGCTTGTCATAGAGACCAACCTTGACCGATCCGCTGGCTGCCAAAACACCGACACATCGTGCCTGCGGCACTACCCTTGCGACCTCCGCAGAAACCAAGGCAATCATGTCCAGAATCGGGATGGACACAGCCGCGCGCATAGACGCTAAAAACGCGTGTGCCGAGTTGCATGGGATGGCAATGAAATCAGCTCCAGCCGCCTCAACCAGGTTCACTGATGCGACGAGCTCCGGAGTCGGATCCGCCCCATTCTCAAGTAAGAAAGCAGTTCGGTCCGGGACCTGTGTGGCGCTATACATGATGCACGGGGGGTGATCCTGGTCACGCAGAACACAGTGTGCGGCGACAACGCGAGCATAGAAGTCAGCCGCAGCCGCTGGACCCATACCACCGACCACCCCGATCGTTCTCATGGAAGGACTCTAGCAGGACGCGAGCTTACTCTGATGCCAGATTATCGCTATGAGAGCACAAGCAGTTACTCTTCGCACAACTCCGGATCCCATCGCAGAATCGGCTTACGCGCTGCGCGCGCCTCGTCGAGACGCGCCACGAACGTGCTGTGCGGCGCTCCGCGTACCTTTGCGGGATCTGACTCCGCTTCTTCAGCAATGGCAACCATAGCAGCGATGAACGCATCAAGATCTTCGCGGCTCACGGATTCTGTCGGTTCAATCATCAGAGCGCCGGACACAACCAATGGGAAATAAACAGTCGGCGGATGGTAGCCATAATCCATCAACCGCTTGCAGACATCCATGGCGGTAACGTCGTCTTTTTTCTGGCACTTGTCCGAAAAAACTACCTCGTGCATACACAGACGGTCTTGTGGAAGGTGATAGTGCTCCTTGAGCCGTGTCTGGATGTAGTTGGCGTTCAACACCGCGTCCTCAGCCACCTGACGTAGTCCAACAGCACCAAGGGCGCGAATATAAGTGTAGGCGCGGACCATGATGGCGAAATTGCCATAAAAACCCTGTACCTTGCCAATGCTATCCGGTCGATCCCAGTCTAGGTACGCGGTGCCTGTCTCAGCATCGGTCTCGACCGTCGGCCTTGGAAGGAAGGGAATCAAATGTTCACACACTCCCACCGGACCACCACCTGGACCACCGCCACCGTGCGGGGTTGTAAACGTTTTGTGCAGGTTGATGTGAAAGACGTCTATGCCGATGTCGCCAGGACGCGTCTTCCCAAGAATGGCGTTTAAATTGGCGCCATCGCAATAGATTTGCGCTCCACAACCATGCATGATCTCGGCGATTTCTTCCATCTGATCCTCGAACAGGCCGAGGGTATTAGGATTGGTGAGCATCAGTGCGGCCGTGGTGTCGTCAGCCTTGGCACGCAACGCCTCGATGTCGGTCGTTCCGCGGCTATTTGACGGGATCTCCACTGGGTCGAAACCACAGAAAGCGGCAGTCGCCGGGTTAGTCCCGTGCGCCGAATCGGGGATCAACACCTTCCGACGTTGCGTATCGCCGCGCGCAGCGTGATAGGCAGCTATCATCATTATGCCGGTAAGCTCCCCCTGAGCGCCTGCGGCCGGCTGCAGTGTTACCCGATCCATCCCGGTCACCGCTGCTAGCGCTTCTTCAAGCCGTCGCATTACATCGAGGCTGCCCTGCATCAAGGCACTCGGCATGTAGGGATGTGCACTGGCAAAACCGGGCGATCGAACTACCCGTTCGTGTACCTTCGGGTTGTACTTCATGGTGCAAGAACCGAGTGGGAACAAACCCGATTCAATCCCAAAATTGTGCTGCGAGATACGAGTGAAGTGTCGCACGACGTCCACCTCAGAGACCTCCGGAAAACCAGCGATCTCACCACGAACCGCATCTTCGCCCCAAGCTTCCACGGGATTAACTTCCGGCACATCAAGCCGTGGGAAGGTACACCCTACCCTGCCGGAGCTACCGCGCTCGAATATCAGCATTTCCTGCTTGAGTTGCGCCTGGTCGTCGCGAAGCTTCGTGTTGTTCCCCTGGTCGCTCATGAGCAAGCCTCCGCTAGAACCTTTGCCAAACGCTCGATGTCGTCTCTCGTGTGGAT
>PBML01000006.1 GCA_002722645.1 Acidobacteriota bacterium | reverse complement strand
TGACCTGGCGTCTCGGGAACTCCTTAGCTTCGCCCGTAGCGGTGTGGTGGCATCGGAGGATACGGTACTGAGCGTTGACCTAGGTCTTTTGTTTATGGCTTCCTCCATGTTGCGCATTGGCGCGGTGGTGAAGAATTTTAATGCTCCGAAACTCGACAGTGGTACTGAGGAAATCCCAGCGTCCGCAGAGCAGTTCCGTTTGCCACGCCAGGTTCGTGTTGGCGGCATGTTTTTGCCCCACCCGCAATTCTCTCTTACCCTTGATCTTGACCTGGTGGCTGGTGTTTTCGTCCATGGTGCCCGGGAACGGCGAGAACTCGGTGGTGGCATACAGTGGAATGGGGACAGGATAGCGTTGCGGGGCGGCTTGTTGTTTGACTTAAAGGCAATTGAAAGGCGACCAATGTACACGTTTGGGTTCGGTTTGAGCGGTGAAACCCTGCGTGGCGACCTGGCGGGGAGGTGGACGCCTGGGCTTAATGGATTCGGTTGGATCGGGTCCTTGGCAGCCGAGTTTTAGGATGAGCTCCCGAACAATTGTTCGATCTTTGCTGGCACTACTCATCATCGGCGTCTTGGGGGTTGTGTGGACATCCTGGGAGGGCCGTCCCGCAATGGACGATGGCGATATCAGAGCGCCACGTCACGGCATTGTTTCGAAAGCGAAGGCGCCCACTGCGACAACGATTGCCAGCGGACTGACGATCGGGGAGCTTAATGCCGACCATCGCGTACGCAAGTTTCGTGAGATCAACGGTGAGCGACGTGAAGTCGAGGAATTTTCGGGTAACGTCGGGATGGTGATCTATAAACACTCGGAGGAAGGGGAGAGTTCCCCCGAGGCTACTCGCCTTACGGCGCATTCGCTGACGGGAGTTCCCTACGAGGTGCCAGTCGAGGGTCAGCAGTTCGAAAGCATCGAGTTGCTCGCTGAGGAAGTCGCCGGACCAGGGCCGCGGGCAGTAGTTTCCGCTTTGCTTCCGGGCGGCGTCACGTTTAGCTCGGAGCGACTAAGGTATCGCGGCGGGAGATTGCTAACTGACGACGGCGTGTTGTTCAGTACCGGTGGGTTGGTGATCGAGTCGCGAACACTGCACTACGATCCGGATACGGGAATGGCTCAGCTATGGGGCGCGCACCCATCTTCGCAACATTTAGACGTAGAGGGGTTGGTCAGGGTGTGGAGTGATGCAAGCAATCAGACGGCCACCATGCTCAATCTTAGTGGCTCGTCCGGTGAGATGTTGTACGACAACGCCAGCTCGGAGTTGAGATTGCTCAACTCGCCTGCTTTATCGCTTCCGGAAGCGGAGCTTGCCGGGGCCGAGATCCTGATCGGTCTCGACAGGGAGGCAACTACCGTTCGTTCGATCACAGTCACTGGCAACGCCCGTGCGGTACTTCCAGAAGCGGAACTGGCGGGCACTCAAATATTCATAAATCTCAACGAAGAGGCCACCGAAGTTCGCTCTATTACGGCTTCAGGCAGCGCCCGCGCGGTGTGGCTAGCTGCCGGCTCAGCAGGAGAACACACTGCGTCTGGGGAGTTAATCGTGGTCGACATTGTCGATGGCGAAGCCACTGGCCTGCGGGTGGATTCAGATATGGACGTGAAGAGGCCTCTTTTTAAGTTGGGCGAGACCGGTGTCTTGGAGGCTGACAGCTTTGACTTGGCCTTGGGCGAAGTACCACGATTGCTGAGCGGGACTTGTGGTGACGTAGAAGGGTCAATCATAGCGTGTGGCAATGCCCATTTTTTTCCTTCGTCGCCGAATAGTGAATTGGTGCACATCTTCGCCGACGTGCTTGTAACTGGTACCGGCGGTACTAAGGAGCTGAATGCCGAAGGCAATGTTGAAATTCAGCTTGTTGGCAATGGTGAAGAGTCCCTGAGTTTTCGTGGACCCTCCGCCAGGTTTGCCTATGAGGACATCAACCAGCCGTGGCCGATGGGTGATACCAATGGCGTGTTGACGGGAGCGGAGTGGCCGGACGGTGTGCGGCACACTGGTGAAGGTCGAGACGTTAGTGCCAACAGCGGAGTGTACCAACCGGGAACGGGCGATTGGTTGTTAGAAGGTTTGCCGCGCCCGCGGTTTCGTTCTGATGAGTTCGATGTCCAAGCTGGCCAGGTGTGGCTTCGTGCTGCGGGAGGAGTGGATTTGGCCGGTGGTGTTAGTGCTCAACTCCGGGGAGAGGTTGTTCGGATGTTGGGGGCGCTTTTCGGCAACTCGACGAAAATCCAAGCATCGGCAGAATCGCTTCATGTCAGCGCTGCAAACGCACTGACCTTTAATGGAAATGCCAGTGTTTGGGAGGGAGACGGCGTCCGGCTTCTCCAGGCTGACCAGATCCAAATTTTGCCTACGGCCAACGATTTGCAAGCTACGGGTACCGTGTTTGTCAGCCTGGCCAATCCGAGTGCAAACACAGAGGATGAGTCGGTTCTCAATAACGTGANTTTGACTGGCAATCGACTACTGGTTCAGGGATCGCCCACGATGCAATTGCGGCTTGCAGGTGAGGCCGTTGTCCAGGCGAAAGGAGAGGGTGGCCGGACGATCGGCGGCAATCTCTTGATTATTCGTTTCCTCGAAGATGGTGGNTGGGATTCAATGGAAGTTCGTACTCAAGTTGTGATGANTGACCCNGCGGGAACAGGGCGTGGTGATCGCCTTGAGTACGATGTAGATACCGAGGAAGTCACNATCTACGCGACGCCTGTTGCCTCTGTAGCGGCTCCAGTTGTTGTAGGGGCTCCAGTTGTTCCANCTNTTCCGGCTACCTTTGTTAATGATNAGGGCATCGAAATTCGCGACCCTAAGGCTCTCCGCCTGCTATGGAATGCTGGCGATCTGTCGATTACTGCGATACAGAAAGGAACCACACAGATCGTCCGACCTCGCCAGAGATAATCGNAAGGATCAGCCAGAGCATCTTTNTTCACTAGTGTCTTGTAGAGGGNGGCAGGTNCCGATTTTCGAATATGTCNGTTCAACACGGNGAGGTTCAGNGGGACAATTTGTTAGTNGCCGGGAACGACTAGACCTGTCGATTGTCACCCGTAGAAGGGGTTGAGGAGGAGCATTATTTATTTAGCCTGAAAGATGTTTCTGGTCGCCCTGGAAGCCTCTCAAGATCCTAGAGANACTCAANGTCCAACATATGTTGGCATGGATCTTGAAAGGGGCCCTTGGTACGATGAGAAAATGTCTGACCGTCCTGCGGTAGTCTCTGNTTTTCAACCNNGNGAGAAGTCTCAGCCTGCCACTANGTCCTCGGNCACCCGATTGGCTGTGGATTCCCTTGTAAAAGCGTATCGTGGCCGCCGAGTTGTGGATCACGTGAGTTTTGACATTGCAGAGGGCGAGGTCGTCGGGCTATTAGGACCTAACGGGGCCGGTAAAACGACCTCGTTCTATATGGTGGTTGGGTTNACGCGGCCCGATGCAGGCAGAGTGATGGTTGGCGACGTCGACATCACCCATGATCCGATGTTTGTACGTGCGCGACGATACGGGATTTCNTACCTGCCCCAAGAGCCATCGGTGTTTCGTAGATTGACTGTTGCTCAGAACCTCATGGCTATCCTAGAGGGACTTGATTTCGATCGCNCTGAGCGCGTTGCTCGATGTGAAAGCTTACTGGAGGAGCTCGGCCTTCAGCATTTGGCCGGCAACGTGGCCTATACGCTCTCCGGTGGTGAGCGCCGTCGCGTCGAGATTGCCCGAGCNTTGACCACTGAGCCGCGCTTCGTTTTGCTCGATGAACCCTTCACGGGAATCGATCCCATCGCTATTGCCGACATTCAGAAGATCATCAGCAGCTTGAAGAAGCGAGGTATCGGTGCCCTGATCACGGATCATAACGTACGTGAGACGCTACAAATTACTGATCGGGCTTACATCATTCGAAATGGCAAGATCTTTCGCTCGGGCACACCCGAGGATCTCGGAAGGGATCCGGAAACCCGCGAGATCTACCTAGGGCAGAACTTCCGGTTGGATTGACCGATGGCTCTCGAGCAAAAACTGGTCCTNCNTTTGCAGCAACGGTTGGTCATGACGCCGGCGNTGCAGATGGCGATCCGCCTTCTGCAGCTCAACAAGCTCGAACTTGAAAACGTTTTAGAGCAGGAGATGGTAGAGAACCCTATGCTCGAAGAGCGTGAGGGGTCCGANGAATCTGTCGATGCAATAGTGCCACCGGACGAGGTTGGCATCGAAGGGCAAGAAAAGGGGGATNCNGANGAGTTTCTTCCAGAGGACGTTAACTCGTTCGACGAGATCAATATCGAAGCNTATTTCCAAGATTACTACGACGCCCAGCCCCGNACGGGTCCTGTGNANGAACACCGGGACCAGCTGCAGCTCGAGAATATGCTAGCTGCTCGTCCAACGATGGAACAACAATTGCTATGGCAGCTGGGAATGAGCGATACGTCGCCGCTGAAAATGGAAATCGGGCGGGCGATCATTGGAAACTTTGACGAAGAGGGTTATTTAACTGTCGACACTGATGAGTTAGCGNTACTGGGAGGTTGGCCAGTCGCCGCAGTTGAATCAACCCTGAAATGGGTACAAACATTCGACCCTCCCGGGGTGGCGGCGCGCAACCTGCGTGAGTGTCTGCTTCTGCAACTNGAGCNTCTCGATGCTTCTCAGACACTTGCGTATCGGATCGTCGATAAACATCTAGACTTGCTAATCGATCGTGCACACAGTGATATTGGCCGGCGTTGCCGCGTTAATTNGGCTGAGGTTGAATCGGCGGTAGCGCTTATTCGGAGTCTCAACCCGAAACCGGGGGCTGTGTACGCAACCGAACCCTCNCGGTATATCGTCCCGGACGTCACGGTTATTAAGGATGCGGGTACTTATCGTGTCGTGCTTAACGAAGACGGTTTGCCGAAGCTGCGTATCTCGCGCTTGTATCGTCATATGCTTCGNTCGGGCGGGGAGGTGCCCAAGGAAACCTCGGACTACTTGCATACCAAGCTCAAGTCGGCTCTCTGGCTAATTAAATCGTTCGGCCAGCGTCAACGAACCATACAGTTGGTTGCTGAAAGTATCGTCAAGCATCAAGNAGCATTTTTNGANGATGGNTTGGCCNAGCTGAGGCCGTTGGTTCTTAGGGACGTTGCCGATGATATTGAGATGCACGTGTCTACNGTCTCTAGGGTAGTTAACGGAAAGTTCATGAGCACGCCTCAGGGTATTCTGGAAATGAGGTTTTTTTTCCACAGCTCCATTGGACACAGNAATGGGTTGGATGTCTCATCGGTTTCAGTGAAGGAAAACATTCGCAAGCTGATAGCTACGGAGGATGCACGCAAGCCTCTTTCTGACGCCCGCATTGCCACCGCGTTAANGGAGNGCGGCTTGCAAATTGCCCGNCGTACAGTTGCTAAGTACCGGGAGCAGATGCAGATAGGTGCCTCTAAGTTCCGGCGGGCACCGCGATGACCGATTCAGGCGGTATTTCATGCCGGTAACTGCCGAATAAAACGAAGGCGATCTCGAANAGTGGGACGATCAACTTCTCTTGTGGTGGTTTCAGGCCTTGCCGGGGCAGGTAAAAGTGCAGCGCTCAATAGCCTCGAAGATCTTGGCTATTACTGTGTTGACAATTTACCGCCGGCGTTGATNTCTAAGTTCGCCGACCTGTNNGAAAANACCGGAAGTACTGTCNATCGGGCCGCGCTGGTCGTCGACGCNCGANCNCATGGCTTTCTTGGCAAGTTTGCNCAAGCTTATANANATCTCGAAGCNCGATCGGGATCTGTCGAGCTCGCCTTTTTTGATGCCGACGACTCCGTATTGCAGCAGAGATATTCTGAAACTCGTCGGCCACACCCCCTGGCGGGTGACGACGATATTCTGACCGCGATACGCAAGGAGCGTAAGTTGCTTGAGCCGATTCGGCANCTCTCCACAAGGGTCATCGACACAAGCAATTTCACGCCCCACGATCTGCGNGAGTTCCTTTTTAAGCTATACGGTTCGGCCAGCGATGAGCGAGCGACGATTCGGGTAGTTAGCTTCGCTTTCCGTTCTGGTTTGCCCAAGAATGCCGACCTTGTGTTTGATGTCCGATTTTTACCGAACCCGAACTACATACCGGCCCTTAAGCTGTTGAGCGGAATCGACAGGCCAGTTTCGCAATATGTAGAATCGCGGGCGGAAACGAGTGAATTCCTTGANCATGTAGNGAATCTGTTGCGCTTTGTCGTGCCANGGNTAGGAGNTCAAGGACGGGCCTACATGACAATNGCGTTCGGGTGTACGGGGGGACATCACCGTTCGGTAGTGATCGCATCGCGTGTCGCCCGCGACCTTGAGGCTATGGGCTATTCTGTCACGCTGTTGCATAGGGAACTGATACGTGAAATTGAGAAGCCAGCAACAGNTGAGGAGGTGTAATGGTGGGCGCAGTAATTGTCACGCACGGATTGTTGGCCCGAGAACTGCTTGACGAAGCCAAACGAATCGTGGGCCGAACAAAAGGAATCTGTCCATTTCTATCAGCTGGCTGTTGGTTGTGCGAGTGACGCGGTGGTAAATCTGCATGAANCGCTCCGCCCGGCGGTGATACGTATTCTCCGGCACATTGTCNAAATCGCGCGAAGGAAAGGAATCCCGGTTAGCATGTGCGGGGNAATGGCAGCATTCTCTGATTGGGCTGAATTGACAATGAATAACCCAGGCGAACTGACCTGATAGGAAGTTGGATGAAACGCGTTGAAAAACCCTGGGGTTACGAGTTGATATTCGCCGACAACGATAAGTACGNAGGCAAGATTCTTCATATTGATGAAGGAGAGCAGCTTAGCCTGCAGTACCATGAGATCAAAGATGAAACAATTTACGTTTTCTCTGGACAGCTTGAGCTCGAGTTGCANGAGGGTGATGGACTTGTAGCGCACGTGATGANCCCCGGAGAGTGTCTTCATATCCCACCTCGCACCGTGCACCGAATGCGTGCGATTATCACGTGTGACATTTTTGAAGTTTCCACTCCCCACCTCGATGACGTTGTTCGTATGGAGGACCGTTACGGGCGCGTAAAGTAAATCCTCNCCAGGAGGTCTAATATGNGTTTTCGATGGAGNCGTAGAGGGATCTTGCAAGCCGGGGCAGCTGTTAGCCTCGGTGTTTTCGGTGGTAAGCATGCGTTGGCTTCACCTGCCTTCCACACAAACCGTTCCCAGGGCACGCGCCCGCTAGTGATTTCGAGCGGTAACGGTTTGGAAGCGTGCGCCAAGGCGATGGAGATGCTCCAGGCGGGCGAGGACACTCTCGATGCGGTAATCGCAGGAGTCAATATTGTTGAAGAGGATCCCAACGACATGAGTGTTGGCTANGGCGGACTTCCAAATGAATCTGGCNCCGTACAACTTGATTCGTCAGTGATGCACGGNCCAACCCGCAATGGCGGTGCAGTTGCCTCGATCGAAGGCATCAAAAATCCGTCTAAGGTGGCGAAGGTAGTTATGGAACGGACCGACCACGTTCTCATAGTGGGGCAAGGCGCTCAAGACTTGGCTAAGGCACATGGCTTCCAGGTGGAAAATTTGCTGACTAATCGAGCACGCGAACGTTGGTTGCAGTGGAGGGAAAACATGTCTGATCGCGACGACTGGTTGCCGGCTCAACGAGTGGGAGATGGGCGTGGCGGACTCGACCCAACNGCGGACCACGGTGCGGTAGANGAATTCGACCCCTTTTTCCGCTACCACGGGACCATNAACTGTAACTGTGTCAACGCTGACGGTGATATCTCTGGGGTTACTACTACTAGTGGCCTGAGTTGGAAGATTCCAGGGCGAGTTGGGGATTCGCCAATTCTCGGTGCTGGTCTTTATGTGGACAATGATGTCGGTGCCGCGGGATCAACAGGTCGCGGTGAGGCCAACTTGCTGGACTGTTGCTCGTTTCTTGCAGTTGAGTTCATGCGTCAGGGAATGCACCCGAAAGACGCATGCCTCGCGGTAATGAGACGGGTAGCAGCAAAGACGGTAGACGCACGTTTATTGCGCGAAGACGGAACACCCAATTTCTCCCTTAATTTCTACGCCCTGAACAAAGCTGGGGANTACGGCGGAGCCAACTTCCGCCCCTCACGATTTGTCGTAAACGATGGTGGAGAGAGCCGTCGCGAAGACTCCGCCTATCTTTGGGAGCGGGATCAATAGGTAGCGGGACAATAGGGAGCGGGACCAACGAAAGTCTTTGTGTCAAAGATCTAACCGCCGTCGAATCCAAGTCAGCGNTGCTAGGATAATTAGNAACGGTATCTATTTGTTAGGTTGTAAGGCGCTGTCCAGCCCCGGCGCTGTGGAATTTGAGCCCACGACTGTTTGATAGTCGTGACAAAAGAAGGGGTTGAGACGATGAGCGACAACCAGAGCTTCTACGAGATCCAGTTGAGCACGCCACACCTCGTGCTGGCATTCTTAGGAGCCACCGTTGTCGGTGTGACGGTCTTTTGGTTAGGAATAGTGGTGGGGCGCGGGCAGACGGAGCCAAATGGTGTAGACGAATGGCAGGCCGTGGTATCCGCTGAAGATGCCGCAGAAGAACCCTATGACTTCTACGACGCTGTCAATGAGCCGACGGTACAGCCGCAGGTGCCGGGAGAGTCACTGGTGCCAGTGGCTGAGCAAGAAGGCCCCGCAAGTGAGCCGAGATCCGAATCCGCCGATCCGGTTGATGAAAAGAGGGCGGCGGTAGCAGTTGAAAGTCCCGCCGGGTCAACAGAGACAGATTCTTTGTTGCCGAACGGTTGGATAGTGCAGGTGCGGTCGACACCGGTGAAAACAGATGCCGATTCGCTGCAGTCGGCACTGGCGGAGTCGGGCTTGCCAGCATTCGTCGTTTCGACTGAGGTTTCCGGAGAGACATATTATCGGGTCCGAGTGGGTCCGTATCGCTCGAAGGAAGAAGCGGACATTATTGAGGTGAAGCTGCTAGCCCGTTCTGACGTGGATACTACCTGGGTGACAGAAGGCTGAGTAAACGTCTGACTCGCGCCTGGGATTTCAGCGTGCTTTCTGCACGTTACGGTTGGGTTCTGGCTGTGGTAACTGGTCTGGGTTTGGCTCTGGCATTCCCGTACCCGGGGCTCCATTTCCTGGTTTGGGTGGCGCTTGTTCCCGTGATTATCGCTTCAGCCAGCGCTAGTGCGTGGCGTCGCTGGTGCACAGGTTTCGTGGCTGGCTTCGTATGGCGNATNGGNTCGTTGTATTGGGTGNCCCATGTGATGATTACCTATAGTGGCATGTCGGCTCCGGTCGGNGTGGTGGTTACTGGCCTACTTGCTGCCTGGATGGCATTAAGCACAGGGCTAGTTGTCCTCNTCGTGCCGATCGCNGTNCGGCATGGTGTNATTGGGGCNGCAGTGNTTGCTTCCGGATGGGTGTCGCTNGAGTATATGCAGGCGATCCTGCCGTTTGGCTTCCCTTGGTCTCTCTTAGGCTACGCAGCNGGGGGCTCAATTGTCATGATGCAGGCTGCTGACCTTGCTGGGGTNTGGGGACTCAGCTTCGCAGCGGTCTTCGTGAACGTCNCGATTGCNCAGCGNATCATNCTCGGTAGCCGCGCTCGATCTTCCACTNTTGCNGCGNTTNNTTTGGTGATTGCCATAGCAGGATACGGTGNCGNCCACCTTGCANTAGCTCCATCAACCGGNAATGTANATGANCNGGAGACGCAAGGGCTGCGGNTCGCGGCTGTTCAGGGCAATGTGGAACAGGGGCGGATNTGGGATGCTAATGAACGCCANTCGATNCTCGCGAATCACTTGGCNATGACCCTTGAGGCGGTTAGNCGTGGGGCCGANCTGGTNATGTGGTCGGAATCTTCAGTTCCGNTNAGAGGTGGGCTNGAGGCGGATCCCTCGACACNTGCGATGCTGGCCCAGGTTGCGCGCCTANANGAGACTACGTTGGTNGTTGGTAGTCCCCACTATGAAAGTTTGCCTTCCGGGGAGTGGNAGGGCACGAACGCTTCTTTTCTGGTGGACGCGNTGGGNGAGTGGACGATGCGCTACGACAAGGTTCACCTGGTTCCCTGGGGAGAGTACGTCCCGGTGAGCTGGTTGTTTCGTTTTGTCACCCCGTTGGTCGACGCTGTCGGAAGTTTTCATCATGGGAAAGTGGAACAAGAGCTATTCGCGGATTCTGGTGGCGGGATCCCACCGTTTGCGATGGCTATTTGTTACGAAGTCGTGTTTCCAAATCACATGAGACGCCAGGTAGCTCGTGGTGCTAAGTTCTTAGCAACAATCACTAATGATGCATGGTTTGGTGACACGAGTGCGCCGTATCAGCATTTCTCGATGGCAAAATTGCGCGCCGTCGAAACTCGCCGTTACCTGGTCCGGGCCGCGAACACAGGGATTTCCGGGTTTGTGGACCCCTGGGGGCGGGTCCTCGAGTCCACGGAAGTCAACCAGTCCGCTTTGCTGCTCGGGGAAGTTTGGCCCTCAGACCAAGCCACACTGTATGTTGCGATCGGTGACGCGTTGCCGTTGCTTTGTGTAGTCTTGTCGTTGGGTGGTGTCGTCTTCTGCAGACGGCGCCCACCTTCACCGCTGGATTCGATAGCCAAGCTAACCGACGAAGATGAAATAAAAAGATGATCGACGACCTGAGAAGACAAATCGAAGAGCTTCGGTCTCGTTACGCTAGCCTGGGAGGCTATCTTTGACTCTTCCGGCGCTAAAGAAAGACTGGCAGAGATCGAGGCGAAGATGGCGGACCCTGCTTTCTGGGAAGACGGGGGTGATACTGAGTTACAGCGAGAACGAACCGGTCTAGAGCAGCGGCTGGCTGAAGGTGCTCGTCTTGTGGCCACGTTCGATGATACTGACGCAATGCTCGAGTTGGCTGAAGAGGGGGAGCACGAGGCGATTACACTGTTGCAGAAAACTATCGCGGACCTCAGCTCCGATCTTGACAGCCAGGAGACCCAGCATCTTTTGGGTACTACAGACGACTTGCGCCCGGCTCTGCTAGAGGTGCATTCCGGGGCTGGTGGTACTGAATCGCAAGATTGGGCCGCGATTCTTCTTCGGATGTACACAAGGTGGGCTGAATCGCGTGGTTACGCCGTTGAGGTCCTCGATGAGTCACCCGGAGAAGAGGCTGGGCTTAAAAGCGCCACGCTTCGTGTCGAGGGCGAGTTTGCTTTCGGATACATGAAGGGAGAGACAGGTGTCCACCGACTCGTGAGAATTTCACCATTTGATGCTAGCAGTCGGCGCCACACATCGTTTGCTTCAGTGATGGTTTCACCAGAGATCGACGATGAAATCGAAGTCGATATAGACGAGAAAGATCTTCGTATTGATACTTATCGTTCCAGTGGTGCTGGCGGGCAGCATGTCAACGTCACTGATTCGGCAGTGCGCATTACTCATCTTCCTAGTGGGGTTGTTGTGCAATGCCAAGCGGAACGTTCCCAGCACCGCAATCGCGCTATGGCGATGAAGGTGCTGCAAAGTCGTTTGTACGAGCTTGAGCGACAGAAGCAGGCCGATCGTATTGTGGAGCGTCAAGGCGAGAAGAAGGAAATCGGGTGGGGTTCGCAAATCCGATCCTATGTGTTGCAGCCCTACCAAATGGCCAAAGACCATCGAACCGGCCTGGAAATTGGCAACGTCACCGGTGTTTTNGATGGNCAACTTGATCCNTTTGCGGAGGCNTATCTAAAATGGGCTGCCGACGGAACTAGCGCCACTGNAGAGATTGAATAAATAAANTTTCGCTGGGTGGAGGGNGATTGGGTCATTGGNAAGAAGCGGTTCTGGACNNGTGCCAGGGTTGGTATCAGGCTATCTTCCACGATCCCTGATGTCGTCGANAAAGNATGCNTGTTGATACGGATTCATTGCCAGGATTCGCGCTTCCTCAACACCGCAGGCGCGTGCCGGGTCGGTGCCTTCCATAAAGGCAACCACTACTGATGGTCCGCATGCTTCGCTCGACAACAGACCGGTTCGGGCATCGACAGTGCGGAGAACGACGCCCACGGGCAACTCAAAGCCTCTGGGCTCGAGACCTTCGCTCGCTGCTCGCATGACCTCCATCCAAATTGGTAGGGCGGTATTGGCGCCTTCTCGGCCAGGGCCGATCGGTTGCTTCGTGTCGTTGCCNACCCAGACCCCGATGGTGTGATNCGGCGAGTATCCGATGAACCACGCGTCCGAATAGTTGTCGGTAGTACCTGTCTTGCCAGCCAATGGCATGCCAAGTTCACTCACGAGGAAACGCGCNCTTCGGCCGCTACCACCTTGTGTGCCNCGGTCAAANGTGTACGCGATTACGTTCGTGAGCATCTGGCTCATTAAGAAAGCGACGTCTGNATCCATTACCTGTTCGGATTGTCTTTGGGTTTGAGATCGAGGTCGTCCCTTGCGATCGACAACTGAGACGACGCGGTGTGGCTCCACCCGTACCCCACCATTGGCAAACACTGCGTAAGCGCGCGTCATCTGCCACAGTGAGACATCGACGACGCCAAGAGCCAAGGACAAGTAAGGCTGCAAGTTGNCCGTGATGCCTAGATNCCGCGCCAACGCAATGATGTTTTCTGCTCCCACTTGNTCCTGGACCGCAACCGCNACGACGTTACGTGATCGTGCTAGCGCCTCCGTTATGGTCGTGATTCCCACATAGGCATCATTGTGGTTACGGGGCTGGTAAGGTTGTCCGCTGTCATCCTCGAAAGCTTGAGGCATATCGACTACTAGGTTGCTGGCTGTCCAACCATGGAGCAGTGCAGCCGCATAAACAAACGGTTTNAATGCCGACCCGGTTTGCCGAACTGCCTGGCGAGCACGATTAAATTCACTTTCCGAGAACCTCCGACCTCCGACCTCCGCCTTGATCTCGCCCGAGTAGTTCTCGAACACGAGNACTGCGCCTTCTAACTCGGGCTCCTGGTCGAGTTCAACACTGAGGGTGCCGTCATCGTGTACTTCGGTTACATGTACGGAGATAAGATCCCCGGGTCGAATCAGGCGCTCCAGGCGCACATTTTCCACCCGGTCGAAAGCAGTCCAGGCGGCGCCTTCTGGTGCGATCTCGGCGGTATAAGGTCCGACGCGCAGCTGTACTTGCTCTCGACTTGAATCCAGGGCAACCGCCGGGACATAGTCCCCAGCCTCGATCGGCCGGTCCCAGCGTTGCTCGGTATGGTCGGCCATGTCTATCTTCTCTTCAAGGAGGTTGCGCTTCGAGCCGCGCCATCCTTGAGTTTTGTCGACCGCGCGCAGTCCGGAATCAAGAGCCTGNTCGGCTGCTGCCTGCAAGCGAGAATCCAGTGTCGTGTACACTCGAAGACCCGATTCATACAGAGTCGTACCGGGGTAGTCTTCGATCAGGCTTCGACGTATCTCCTCAGTAAAATAGGCGCCTAGCTCCTCGCTGCGATCGTCGCGTTCTGCAAGATCAAGTGGTTCATTGCGCGCCTGTTCACGTTCTTCCTTGCTGATGTAGCCTTCGGCTAGCATGCGGCCGAGCACGAGGTCCCGGCGCTGGATTGCACGCTCTTGATTCCGGTCGAGTGGATAGTAATCGTTGGGCCGCTGGACGATTCCGACAAGTAGAGCACACTCTGCCAAGGTGAGCTCATTGAGCTCGTCATCGAAGTAAAATTCGGCAGCTGCCCCGAATCCGTAGGCGTCATGTCCCATAAAAATCTGGTTCATGTAGAGCTCAAGGATGCGCTCCTTAGAAAAATAACGCTCAGTCTGTAGCGCGTAGTAAAAGGCTTCGATGAGCTTACGAATGACTGTCTTCTCGGGACTGGACCAGCCGAGGCCACGGGCAAGTTGCATCGTGATCGTGCTGGCACCGCGCTTCCCAAATCCACGCGTGATGTTGTCGCGCACTGCTCCCAGTACACCAATCGGATCGACGCCCACGTGCCAGAAAAAGCGACTGTCTTCTACGGCAAGTAGCGCATTGCGGAGTTCTTCGGGGATATCCTGATAAGGAATCATTTTGCGACGTTCCACTGCTTCTAGCTCGGCGTAGGGTTGTCCCTCGTCGTCGTAGAGGGTCACCTGCATACTTGGTACGTATTCCTCAAGTACACGCACTTGTGATGCGTCGGGCAAGTAAACGATCGCAATGCCGATTGCCGCGCCTAAGACGGTGACAAGTACCATGGCCAAGAAAACATTGCGTGGCCTTACCAGGAATTGCGCGGTACGGTGAACGAACGGAGTCCTGTCCTCCAGCAGCGGTTTCTTGGCCGCTTCGGCCGGTAGTTCTGCGTCGAGTGTTTTCCTTGTCGAAGAGGACATCGAAACCCATGTTAGCATTTGGTCGGCAGAGGCTGTCGATCGTTCAGCCCTATTGCGATGCCGACTTGACAGCTATCCGGCACCATTGTTCTATCAACGTTTAGCACTCGATGGGCAGGAGTGCTAAACGGGCGAGTTCGATTCAAGATGACCAAAGACCTTACCCAACGAGGCGCTGCGGTATTGGATGTAGTGGTCCGCCATTTCATTGCCACCGGGCAGCCGGCTGGGTCGGTTACCGTGGCAGGTCTACTTGCGGAGAAAATTAGCTCGGCGACGGTTCGTAATGTGATGGCGGAGTTCGCTAAGCAGGGATACCTAACCCAACCACACACTTCTGCTGGCCGTATGCCGACAGCGCGTGGATACGTGGCCTATGTCAAGCACTTGATGCGTCATGGGGATCTGCAGCGAGTCGACGAGCGCCGGATTAGAGAGCGGTTGGACGAGGCGCAACCAGAACTCAATGCACTGTTGCAGCGTGCGTGCTCAGTGCTCTCTGAAATGACTCACCATGTTGGAGTTGTATTGGTCCCGCCACCGGCAGAAGCAGATATCCACCACGTCGAGCTCGTACGCCTTGGTCCCGATCGTGTGTCGATCGTCTTTGTGACCTCTGTTGGTATGGTGCACACGCGCACGATCATGTTTGAAGAAGAGCTGGGCGAGCAAGCCCTTGAAGCAGCGGCAGACTTTATCCGCCATCGCTTTGCCGGCCAAACGTTGAGGCACTTACGGGAGAGTATCGGCGATACTTCCACATCCACATCGTCGCATCCCGAGGCGATCGCAGTGCGCCTCGTGAGGCGGTCGCTGGGTGACGCAATCTATCAGCCAGCCATGTATGTCGAGGGTGCGTTTCACTTACTTGACAGTCCCGAGCTAGCTGAACGGGCGACCTTTCCGGAGATTTTCGCGGCGTTCGAGGAGCGCAGCGAGCTAAGCCGAGTGCTCGCTGGGTGTGGAACGGAGTTGGGTGTACGAGTATTGATCGGCCGTGCCGGATTGCCGGCCTCGTTGGGTGGGTGTGCCTTAGTTGCCGCTGGCTATCGTTTTGGTCCGAGGCCTGTCGGGGCTCTCGGAGTACTAGGGCCGGCTCGTATGCATTACGAACGGACAATTCCTATGGTCACAACGATGGCCCGGGTGACCAGCGACATGGCCACGAAACTGTGCGCCTGAACGTTTCCAAAGCGTAGCTGGAAAAGTCAGCCGCGCCTTCGATATTCGACGGGGACCGAGCTTTGAACGATAACAAACACGAAAATGAGGAACACGATGACTTGGCTGCCGAGGCGTCGGTGAGCGAAGCTGACGTGTCCACCAATGACCTAGAGGAACAGCTTGAGCTTGCCAAAACTGAAATTGAACGCCTGGCGGACCAGTCGCTCCGACGCCAGGCAGAATTGGTCAACTATCGGCGTCGCGTCCAGAGAGAGCAAGCCGAGATGGCCACCGTCGCACAGGTTGCGTTACTAGGAGGACTCGTCCCAGTTATCGATGACCTCGAGCGCGCTGTGGAAACGATGTCGAAAGACGAAGATACGTATCACGAGGGAATGCAGATCATCCTCCGTAGCGTGCAAAAAGTCCTTGAGAAAATTGGGGTGGAACGCATTGAGCCAGAGGGCGAGGTGTTCAATCCGCGCTATCACGAAGCAATTGCTCGGCATGAGACCAACGAAGTTCCTGAAGGACAGGTTCTTGAAGTTTATCAGCCAGGTTACAGGCTCAACGATCGCTTAATTCGTCCGGCTTCCGTGGTTGTGTCATTTTGGGGCGTGGCCGCTGAAGGCGATATCTGTGAGGAAGGCCCCAGTGAGATAACGGAGGTTGACGCCGGCGTGCTGGCCGAGGAAAACGAAGCCAGCGATGGGTGAGCGCGACTTCTATCAGGTTCTAGGCGTCGACCGTAGGGCGTCAAAAGACGAGATTAAGCGCGCCTACCGGAAGGCGGCGTTGAAATACCACCCCGACCGAAACCCTGGTGACGCGGCAGCGGAAGAGCGCTTCAAAGAGGCGGCGGAGGCGTACTCGATACTCGGAGAAGAGGAAAAGCGCTCCAATTACGACCGTTTTGGTGAGGCGGGATTGCGTGGTGGCCAAACGTTTAACGCTGACACCTTTGCTGATTTCTCTGACATTCTCGGGGACCTATTTGGTTTTGGTGGTGCTTTTGGAGGGATGGGCCGTTCACAGCGGGCGAACGCCGGACAGGGGACTAGCCTACGAGTCCAACTCGACATCGAACTCCCTGAGGCAGTTAGTGGGGTGGAGAAGGCCATTTCCCTCCAGCGCTACGTTGCCTGCGAAACTTGTCGGCAGAGCGGTTCAGAAAGTAGGACAGCCCCAACTGTGTGCGCTCACTGTGGAGGCAACGGCGCAGTGCAACAGCGGCACGGTTTCCTGGCGATCGCCCGTCCGTGCGCCGCCTGCAGCGGTACCGGTCGCACCGTCTCTGATCCTTGTCAGATTTGCCGCGGAGAGGGACGAGTTGCGGATAATAGCGAGCTCTCGATTCGTGTCCCGGCGGGTGTCGATACGGGCTCCAGGCTTTTGTTGCGTGGTGAAGGGTCAGTGGGATTGCGTGGCGCAGTGGCTGGGGATCTTGAGGTGTTGATTGCCGTGGGAGAGCATCCGGTGTTCGCTCGTCGTGGCAAGGACCTTTTTACACGGGTGGCGGTATCCTTCCCCATGGCGGCGCTTGGAGGTACGGTCGACGTTCCAACCCTCGATCGGGAATCGGCCAGACTCTCTATTCCGGCAGGTGTTCAAGGTGGCGAGGTGTTCGAGATTCGGGGGAGGGGGATGCCGCCGGTCAATGGTGGTAGTCGCGGAAGCCTTCGGGTGGCAGTTCAAGTGGTCACGCCTTCAAGACTTAGCGCCGAACAACGGGCCCTCTTGGAACAGCTTCATGAGATCACGGAGGAGCCGGAACTGAAGGATGAGGCGGAGAGCTGGTGGGACCATCTTCTTAACCTCGTTAGCTGACCGGAAACCTTGTGAAGCACCGATTCTGCATGAATTCTGTCAAACTGGATGCCAATGGTCATATTGACCTCAGCACCATCCGCCAGCATCTTGAAGTCGTCCGAGTAGGCTTGGGAGATGTTGTATATCTGTTCGACGGTCGTGGTACGGAAGTCGAGGCGGAAATTAGTGTATTTGATGGTCGTGCAGCGCTGGCTTCCGTACGCAAGCAGGTCACGAGCGACACGGAGTCACCTCTTGAGTGCTGGCTAATACAAGCGATACCCGTACGAATTGTTCGGATGGATACCATCGTTCGTCAGGTTACCGAGCTTGGGGTTTATCGTGTTGTACCGGTGTTTGCGGAGCGGAGCCAGCAAGCGAACGCGAAACCTGCCGCCACGAGACGCCGTGCCGATCGGTGGGGCCGGATTGCCGAGGCTGCAGCAGAACAAAGCTGCCGGACGCATGTCCCTGAAATCGATGCACCTTGTGCCTTTGACGACTTAGACTGGGAATGTTTCCCTCGGCCGATGTTTATCGCCGAACCTGGGAAGCCTCCCGTGCCCCGGGTTCCGGCAACAAGTGCAGTCAGCTTGCTTATTGGTCCCGAGGGCGGATGGGCGGAACGAGAAATTAGCGCCGCACTTTCTTCCGGAGCGCAGCCGTTTGGTTTAGGCTCAAGGGTGTTACGTGCCGACACGGCNGGCGTGGTCGCGATGACCGTTTTTCAGTCATTATGGGGTGACTTGAATTGAATTTCGGTTGACTCGGTACTCGGNAGGTCAGTGCGCGTGTGNCCGGCNTGCGGCACGCGAAGATTTTGGTTGATCGGCAGCATCGTGAACGGTGCCCCTGCCGGTGATCTGGCGAAAGTCTTTCCCGTGCATTGGAACTTTGCGGCACATNTCATATAAGCGGCTACGGGCATACGGGCCGATACGTTCGGCTAGCGTTGGTATCGATGCATCGGNGTCGTCATCTTCGTAGTTAGTGGTGATCAGCGTGACCCTCTCCCGTTTATAGCGATCATTGAGAATCTGCGTGACGGTGTCGCGAACCCAATCGGTCGGTCGCCGCGTCCCCAGTTCATCGAGAAGCAAGATATCTGCGTGAAGGACCGGATGAAGGATTTCCAGTTCCGAGGTTTCGGACACTGGGTTGTATGAGTTCTGGATTGATCGTAAAAGGTCCCGATAGTCAACAAACCTGCCCGTGACTCCGCAGCTGGTGACGAGTTTGCGAAGAACGGCAACTGCCAAGTGTGTTTTCCCGACTCCAGAGGGACCTTGGAACAGCAGGCCAGGATCCTTCTGGTCCGGGTACGCCTCGGCGAATTTCTCGGCAGTCAGCTGGGCTTCCTCAAGAGTGCCGTCAATGCCACTGTAGAGAGAGAAGTTGCTGAGTTCGACTCTTTGATAGCGTGATGGAATCAGAGAATTCTTGAGGCGTCGCTCGACATCCTGGCTCGCGTAGCAAGAGCAACGTCGTAGCGTGGCGCCAGGATCCTCTGCGTCCGTTGTGACCCAACCAGTCCCTGCACACCTCGGGCAGGAAGTGGACTTTTTCAATGGAGTTGTCAGAGGGGTGGTCACAAGCTGCTCGTTTTATCAGCATCACCGGTGGTTTGTTCGTCCGATGAGCGAACAGTGATTCGGGTCGTTCGCTCGAGAACCATCAGGGGTCCTCGCTCGACCCGGACCAGTGCCTGTTCAAAACGGCCCTTTAGCTTACTCTCATTTTTCAGGAGTTCGTCCCGTACATAAGTCATCAACGAACCGACTTCTTCCTGCAGACGTGACATATTTTCGCGCATATTTAGAATGACCTCGACCCCGGCTAGGTTGACACCAAGATCACGAGTAAGAGTAAGAATAAGCTCGAGGCGTTCCAGGTCCAAGGCGGAGTAAAGCCGGGTGTTACCCTCCGAGCGATTCGGCCGGAGCAATCCCTCGCGCTCGTACATTCGCAGTGTCTGTGGGTGAATGTCGTAGAGTTCCGCCACGGCGCTGATCATGTACATTCCGTGGCGTGGCCGGTCCCCGATTCTCATCGGTTCACGGTAGCACGTTGATTCCGATCTCGGACCGGCTCTGCTGTACGGTTACCAAACTCCCGAATGAGACGTCGCGCATCTTCATCGACGGTATCAGGGAGCCAAAGATCTATGACCGCAATCAGGTCACCACTGCGACCGTTGGTCATTTCGAGCCCACGCCCACGAACGCGCAACCGATCACCGCCGCGGGTTCCCGGAGGAACACGAAGCAAGGCAACTGAGCCATCGATCGTTGATAACTCTATGCGGGCTCCAAGTATGGCTTCAGACACTGTAATTGGCACCGAGGTGATTAGGTGTGGGCCTCTACGTTGAAAGCGTGGATCGTTATGCACGCTGACGGTAACCACGAGGTCGCCGGGCGGTGAGCCTTTTGGACCCTGGTGCCCATCTCCGTTGACACGGATTGCCTGCCCATCTTGGACCCCGGAGGGTATCTGAAAGGGAAGGGTTTCCTTTCGTGCGGTAAGCCCCGAACCATGGCACGTTCCGCAGGTAGCCCCGACCTGCAACCCCTCACCGTTGCAGTCGCCACAGGCAACAGCGACCGCGAGAGGGCCACGGCCATAAACCTCCTGGCCGGAGCCCGTACAGGTAGTGCACGGGGCATTGTCCCCAGTCTGCAGACGTCCGGCACCGGAACAGTCTAAACAACGATGCAAGCGACGAACTTCTACCGCGGTTCGGCGGCCACGTTCGGTATCTACGAGCTGACAGACGACCGAGGTGTAGACATCGTGGCCGCGATTAGGCTGGGTCCGCTTGGCATGATCGCAGAGCTTCCTAAAAAGGTCTGCGTAAGAGCGGGCTTCGTTTTTCACTTCTGTGCTTGTATTGCTCAATACCTTGATATCTTTGGCCGGGGGACGGCCTTCGCTGTCGTAGCGGGCGCGCTCGCGTGAGTCGGTGAGGATGCTATGGGCCATTTTAAGGCGCTCGAAGGCAGCCTGTGCACGAGCGTCGCCCGGATTAAGATCGGGGTGGTAACGACGACTCAGACGGCGGAATGCAGCATCGATGGTTTCATCGTCGGCATCAGGTGGAACGCCGAGCACGGCGTAATGATCCCTGGACAACATTGGAAATGATCCGCCCGCGACCAGCCGGGCAGGGCAGGCCCTATCCGACGATCGCCGTTATTTGGTCAGGAAGACTCGCTATCGTCGTCGACGACCTCGGCCTCAAGGACCTCCTCTTCGTCTTGATCCGGTGTAGTGCCCGAGTCGGCTGATTCTCCCGAAGCGGACGCGGCGCCATACATAGCCTCAGCCATAGCGTGCGATGTGGCTTGTAGTTTCTCGGAGGCTGCCGATAGCGTCGTAGTGTCGGTGTCGTCGTTACTGAGCACGTCTTTGGCGTTTTGCAATGCCTCCTCGATCTCCGACACTGATGTCGCATCGATGTTGTCGCGATTTTCGTTTAGCACCTTCTCGGTCTGGTAGACAATTGAGTCAAGCTGGTTACGTGCATCGATTTGTTCTCGACGCTGACGGTCTTCGTCGGCATGCGATGTGGCTTCGTTGACCATTGTTCCGATTTCATCTGGGTCGAGACCGCTTGACGATGTAACCGTGATCTTCTGTTCTTGGCCCGTGCCGAGATCCTTAGCGGATACGTTCAAAATGCCATTAGCGTCGATGTCGAACCCCACCTCGATTTGAGGGACCCCGCGCGGTGCCGCTGGGATACCCACCAAGTGGAATTTACCCAGCGTGCGGTTGTCGCTGGCCATTTCGCGCTCACCCTGCAGAACGTGGATCTCGACGCTTGGTTGGTTGTCCGAGGCAGTGCTGAAAACCTCGCTTTTTCGGGTGGGAATCGTCGTGTTTCGAGGAATAAGCACCGTCCTGACACTGCCAAGTGTTTCGATACCGAGCGACAGCGGTGCCACATCAAGCAGCAACACGTCATCGACTTCGCCGGAAAGTACTCCGGCCTGAATGGCGGCACCGATGGCGACGACCTCATCTGGGTTAACCCCCTTGTGGGGCTCTTTCCCGAACAGTTCAGTAATGAGCTGTTGTACCTTNGGCATCCGGGTTGAGCCTCCGACCAGTACCACCTCATCGATCTCCCCAGGCTTCATGTTGGCGTCTTTGAGCGCTTGCTTGCAGGGTCCGATCGTACGCTGGAGNAGGTNTTCCACGAGCTGCTCCANCTTGGCCCTTGAAAGTTTCAATGNCAAGTGTTTGGGNCCATTTTCNTCGGCGGTGATGAAGGGTAGATTGATTTCGGTCTCAGAGACGCTNGANAGNTCAATTTTNGCCTTTTCAGCAGCCTCTTTNAGTCGCTGTAACGCCATTTTGTCCGTAGCGAGGTCAACGCCCTGATCTTTNTTGAACTCGGAAANAATCCACTCGATNACACGCTGGTCGAGGTTGTCGCCGCCGAGGTGTGTGTCGCCATTGGTTGCTTTNACCTCCACGACGCCGTCGCCTACTTCAAGGATCGAAATGTCGAACGTGCCTCCGCCAAAGTCGTATACCGCAATCTTTTCGTCGGCTTGCTTGTCGAGCCCATAGGCAAGGGCGGCGGCGGTCGGTTCGTTGATAATTCTCTCGACTTGTANGCCGGCAATCTTCCCGGCGTCCTTAGTCGCCTGACGTTGGCTGTCGTTGAAATAGGCGGGCACCGTCACGACAACGCGATCCACCTTTGTTCCGAGGTNGTCCTCGGCCGCTTGCTTCAACTTCTGCAGAATCATCGCGGAAATCTCAGGTGGCGAGTATTTGTTNCNACGGGCNANGANGCGAACGTCNTCCCCTTCCTTGACGACTTCGTAGGGGACCATNTTCATCTCTTCATCGACTTCGCTGTAGCGNCGTCCCATNAAACGTTTGATCGAGAAGACNGTGTTTTCAGGGTTGGTNATGGCNTGTCGNTTGGCGACCTGNCCAACTAGACGCTCGTCNTTNTCGGTGAANGCTACGACTGAGGGTGTTGTGCGATTGCCTTCAGGGTTGGGNATGACAACAGGTTCACCGCCCTCCATGACGGCTACGACCGAATTCGTNGTTCCCAGGTCNATACCGATGATTTTGGACATNATTTTCCTNTTCGTTTCANTAAAACNCGGNGTTTGCGGNTGCTNGNAGANACGTGACNACCGATTTGTCNNCACGCNTACTTTAGNTNCNACCNAGNATAAAANCTGAGTGACTTTATGTCAACCTAAANNTGGATAGACTTGGTCTTNTCAANGTAGATCATGCGGAGTTGGTAGAGGACCGCTTCGACGCGGTCCTTTTCCTCAGAGNNTAGGTTGCCTTCAGTTTTGCTCTGAAGCATTCCCAGGAGGTCGATTTTGTATTTAGCTANNTCNAGGTCCTCTANCGTTTCANCNGTGCGNGGATCTGGTATCGCACCAAGATAAAGCATNGCNTCGAGGTACATNCCTTCCAGAAAAGCTGAAAAGTCACGCGGNAGATGGGCAATNTTTCGNTCAGGTNTATCGCTTGGTGGCTCTGACGCCTCCTGGGNCCCGGTATCGGTNGTGGGCTNTGTNTCAGTTTGCTTCGCTTCTTCAGNTTTCAGAGGCGCCGTTTTTGGNTTACTGCCTTCGTTGGTAACGGAGCCCGATTCCAACGGTGTGCCGTCGGACGCAAACTTTCGGCGGTCAGTGACCTTAATAGTGGGCGGATCGTTTTCGTTATCGNTTTGAANCAGTTCGTCTTNGTNCATCTGGCCTTNACGGAAGCATTAGGGNATTNNCTGGCAGAGTGTAGAGGGCGNATGAANGCCCTGCAAATNGCCNGACGGGAACTTATAGGGCNCGTTAGNATTTCNCCGNATCANCGTACAGTGANTCCTCNTACTTATCGCCNNCTTCANGAAGAGNAATANGATTGTGTCAAATCNTATCGGNGNCGCCTTCGAACGCCTTGTAGANATCATGAAAACTCTGCGNGGNCCGGATGGNTGTCCCTGGGACCGNCAGCAGGATCTTTGTTCGTTGCGCAAGTACATTCTTGAGGANGCGTATGAGGTGGTNCAGNCAATCGATGATGANNACTTAGAAGCGCTNCCCTCCGAACTCGGCGACCTNCTGTTGCANGTTGTNTTNNTTTCNCAACTNGCCGATGAAGAAGGNCAGTTCAGCATTACCGATGTTGTNGAGTCGATTAGTGNCAAGCTCGTGCGNCGCCACCCTCACGTTTTTGNCGAAGNTCAANTNGACACTGCCGATGAAGTCTTGGTTCGATGGGANGCAATCAAACTCGAGGAACGTGGTGGGGGATCAGTGCTTGACGATATTCCCGAGGTGTTTCCGGCTCTTGTCCGCGCAGAAAAGCTAGGGCGGCGGGCTTCTAATGTTGGATTNGACTGGCCTAATGCGACCGGTGCCCTTGGGAAGGTGCGTGAGGAGCTTGCGGAAGTTGAGGAGGCAACAGTCGGAGTTGAACGGGACGCTGAGCGGCCCTCAGTGGAAATTGAGACAGAAGTCGGAGACCTGTTGTTTGCGATCTCTAACTTTGCGCGCCATGTGGGAGTCTCTCCGGAGGTNGCGCTCCGNCGCGCGAGCGAAAAATTTGAACGCCGATTTCGTGCTATTGAATCGCGTATAAAGTCGGGGGACGCACTCGATCTTGAAAAGATGGACGCNCTNTGGGACGAGGTTAAATTCTTAGAGAAGNNCCCTTGATTATGTTGTTGCAAGCTCCCGGCCTGGGCTNGATGGGTGCTTTGTGTNCAGTCTNACTAATTTCGGGGTGTCGCNAATGCTGCAACGACTANGCNCAGCAAGTACAGCACCAGCATCGGGATNGCGACNAGTAATTGGCTGATGCCGTCAGGTGGTGTAATCACAGCNGCGAGCACGAAGGCGNCCAGCACCGCGTAGGGAAGCCAGCGGAGNAAGCGTCTGGCCGTGACTAACCCAAAGCGAGCGAGCACGAAACTCATCAGAGGCAGTTGGGCAGAGATTCCCATCGCAATGAGCATGCGCAACGCGAAGCGGAGATATTCTCGGATNGTGACGGCGTACCGGAATTCTTCAGCGACCCNGAGAAGGTATCGGACGACGAAGGGTAGTAATACCCAATAGCCGAACGCCAGGCCGACTAGGAACAACACCGATGATGCGAAGNCAAACNCGACCGCCTTTGCTGCGCCACGGCCCAAANCCAGGGGNGCAACTACGCGCCAGAAGAGAGACATGATGACCGGGAGGGCCAAGAGCAACCCTAGNAGCATTGAGACACTGAAATAGATGATGAACGGNTCACTTAAGNTNGTGAACGCAAGCCGTGGGTCCCGAGCTGCGTTTGCAAGTGCCGTTGTGAGNGGTGCGGCCAAAAAATTAAANACCTGNTCAGCAACGCTCCAGCCGCTCGCAGTACCTAGCAGGAGNGCAGCCACTACCCATAAAAGNCTGCGTCGTAGCGCGTTTATCCGGTTGATCACATGGTCCCAAGGAACTATTGGGCCCGATGGATTCGGGATAGTGGCAGTGTCCACGAGGAAGGGCTACTGTGGGCAGGAGAGCAGAAGAGGCCGGATTATAGCATCGGGCAAGCGTTTAACGATTATCTNGTAATCACCGCAAATGCGGAGGCAGTCGGATTGGACAGCCGGGTGCAGACTGACCTTAGTGTTCTTGAGGGTGCTTCCGCCACAGAGGTTACCGACATGCGCACTCCAGACGCCAGCAACGACCAGCGTGGGCGAGGCTGGATCGAGGTGATTTGTGGAAGCATGTTCTCGGGCAAGAGTGAGGAACTTATCCGGCGTCTGCGCCGCGCTGAAATTGCTCGCCAAAAAGTTCAGGTTTTCAAGCCACGCATTGACGATCGTTTCGACGACAACCACATCGTGTCCCACAGTCGGCAGCGAATCTTGAGTCAGCGGGTCACGACATCGGCGGAACTGTATGGCTCAGTTGCCCCGGAC
This sequence comes from Acidobacteriota bacterium, assembly GCA_002722645.1. Taxonomy (GTDB): domain Bacteria; phylum Acidobacteriota; class UBA890; order UBA890; family UBA890; genus UBA890. Next base: position 41,687 of record PBML01000006.1, on the reverse strand, counting down.
ACCCATGTTGTCGGTATCGACGAGGCCCAATTTTACGACGATGGACTGATCGAGGTCTGCCAGCGGCTGATTGCGGAAGGCCGGCGGGTAATTATCGCGGGGCTAGACCAAGACTACCTCGGGCGGCCTTTCGAGCCTATTCCGCAGCTGCTGGCGCTTGCCGAGTACATCACCAAGACCTTGGCAATCTGTGTCCAATGCGGCGCACCGGCAAACCATTCCCAGAGGCTTATTGCCAGTGAGGAGAGGGTTGTGGTGGGTGCCGAGGATGTCTACGAAGCACGTTGCCGGGACTGTTTTAGCCCCGACCATCATCAGTAGGAAGGCCCATTTTTGATATCAATCCCGCAGTTNCNATGGCGAGCTCTGTCTCTGGGCTGAGTCATGCGTCATAGGGACTGAAAGGCGGCAAGCTTAGCGCGTTGAATCCATCGGTNCCCGCGTGCGATTTCAAGGCGCTGCGCAGGCGGCTTTCGACATCGTTGGCCCTTCGGTCGACGGACCGGGCNCCCAGGTCGCCGTTTGCGGCCGCACGCTCAATCTCGTCAAGTTCTGCTGCGGCAGCAAGGAGCCGGGATGCTGTCGTCTCATGGGCGTTCGTGGCAGCGGAACGGCAAGCTGTAGAGACAACACGCAAGTGGGCTGATGCTGTTGGTAGTCCTGCAGATTCTGGGCCCGTACGAGGTTGTCTAAGTNGATACGTGCCGCGGTAGTCTTCCCATGCTGCTTGAATCTCCTGCTCACAATAGCGCAAGGANTTGATACGATCAGGGCGCGGGCCGGAAGTTGTAAAACGATCAAAAGCCTGGTTAATACCGCGCAGGACGATTTTTAGAGGTATACCACTCNTGTGCCACGCCTCGACGAGNCTCCAGTCNTTTGGTGAGAGTACAAGTGGGCCACCACGTCGACGGCCAAAATGCTCCTCAATTCGGTCGAAATATTGCTCGTGAGCTGAATCCGACATCGGCTTAGCTATTCATGAGTTGACTGTTGCGGGATGAATCCATTGGCTTGGGTTATGTCAGAGAACCTTGCTCGTTGATCCAGTCGGCGAACGTTCCGGGGTCTNCTGTGGCTGGGGCACCNGCATCNAGCCATTTAACTACAGCTTTAGTGCAATCAATAAGCCGTTTACAGCAGGCCTCATATACCTTTCTGTTGCCGCCNATGGGGTCGGGTATCTTCATNGCGTCTGTCGGACCGCCATAAAGACCTGTTAGCTGGTAGGCAGGANTNGGTGCTGGGGCAAAGGCACCCAAGAGTCGAATAAANGGCGTGCTTCCGGGATCCAAGGCAGCGGTCCAGGTTGCNTGACGGCGCGACATAACGAAGATGTAGTCGCTNCGCTGCAATACGTCTAAGGTCAAGGGCAACGAGAGTTGGCGCGATATATCAAGACCTGTAAGTTTCGCGATAGCATTGCAAGAGCCGGCGGTGGGAGGATCGCCTCCGATCGCGTGGGTACCCGCCGAGATTACTTCCCATTTGTTGCTGGGAAGGTAATGGCTCAGGAGAGACTCTGCAATTGGACTGCGGCACAGGTTTCCGAAGCATACGGCAAGCACTGTTTTACGGGAAGAAGACTCAATAGATGGCATGATTGTCCGGAAAAGGGTGAGACTCTAACATGGTGGTTNCNGTCGCTGNCGTTGATTCCATCAGGGNCAGGGAGACTGTTGGGGCCATCTTTTCCTTCTGAGATACAGGGTCATGTCCGTTCNACGAACCTCCNAACCCGCTAAAGNCGTGCACCAGACGATTTCAATCCGCGGGGCCAGGGTACACAATCTTAAAAACATTGATGTTGATATTCCCAGNCAAAAGCTGGTCGTGATTACTGGTGTTTCTGGCTCGGGCAAGTCAAGCCTNGCCTTCGACACGCTTTACGCCGAGGGACAGCGCCGCTACGTGGAATCGCTTTCCGCCTACGCNCGGCAGTTTCTTGAGCGCATGAAGAAACCTGACGTCGATTCTATCGAAGGTGTTTGTCCGGCCGTCGCCATACAGCAGAAAGTGCCGCCACGTAGCGCGCGTTCGACGGTAGCGACCACCACGGAAGTTCACGATTATCTACGATTGCTATTCGCCCGTGTCGGACACACCGTATGTCCCTCNTGTAATCAAGTTGTCTGTTCTGATACTCCGGCTGGAGCGGTCGACACACTTATTGATGCGGCTGCACACTGCCTCGTGGTAATCACCTTCCAAACTTCCCTGCCACGTTTGGTCAAAGGCCGAAAAACGGTCCTGCTTGGTTTGTTGCAGCAGGGGTTTCGGCGTCTATGGCACAAGGGGGAGATGCTTGAAATGTCGGTCCGTTCTCTCCAGGACGTCCAGCAGGAACTCGGCAGCGGACCTGTAGAGGTCATTGTCGATCGTTCAATACTTGATCCGGAAGCCCGCACGCGACTCATTGATTCAATGGAGACGGGTTTCAATGAGGGTGGTGGGAAAGCTAGCGCGTTCGTAATTAGCAATGGAAAAAAGTCGTCGGTGAGGAAGCATCCGTTCGACCGGCGCTTCCGTTGCTCCAGATGCGACCTGGACTTTTTGAAACCAGAACCTCGCCTTTTCTCGTTCAACAACCCTTATGGTGCCTGTCCTGAGTGCAAGGGATTTGGAAACATTATTGAGGTCGACCTCGACAAGGTTGTTCCTGACAAGACGGTGACGCTGGAGGACGGGGCTATCGAGCCGTGGGACAAGGCGAGCCGGGGACGTTGGCGCAAACGACTGCGTGATTATTGCGGTGCACATGCAATTCCGATGGACGTTCCCTGGCAGGATCTAAAGGCCACGCAGCGCCAGGCTGTACTCGAAGGTTCCGATGGTTTTTCGGGAGTCCTCGGTTTTTTTGAGAGACTTAAGAGAAAGAACTATCGGCTGCATGTGCGTGTTCTACTTGCTCGGTACCGAGGCTATGTCGCCTGTTCCGCTTGTAGTGGTGTACGACTCCGGAGCGAAGCCCGGAATGTTCAGGTTGCCGGGAGGACCATAGGCGAAATATTGGCAATGAGTATCGAGGATGCTGAGCGGTTTTTCCTCGAGCCTAATTTCCTGGAAGGAGATGGAGTAGTTTCTGAGCCGCTGTTGGCCGAGATTCGCTTTCGGCTAACGTACCTGGTTGAAGTGGGGGTCGGATACCTGACCCTGGATCGCCTCACGGGGACGCTTTCAGGGGGTGAGGCCCAGAGGATCAACCTGGCTACTTGTCTTGGTTCAGCACTAGTTGGTGTGATGTACGTCCTTGACGAACCGAGCATTGGCTTGCACCCACGCGACAACGAGCGGTTAATGGGGATTCTTCGGCGTTTGCGTGATCTTGGCAACAGTGTCCTCGTCGTTGAACACGATAGGGAAATGATCGAGGCGGCCGATCATCTTATCGACCTCGGCCCCGGAGCCGGGGAACAAGGCGGGGAGCTTGTCTTCGAGGGGGCACCTTGTGAGTTGTTAGCGTCGAGCGGGTTGACCTCGGAGTACATGCGGGGAGACAAGAGTGTCCCAGAGCCTGCGCGCGTCCGGCTCGCGGAGGGCTACCTCAAGGTGATTGGGGCTCGGGAACATAACCTGAAAGACCTCAACGTCAAAATACCTCTCGGGGTGCTGTGCTGTATCACAGGCGTCTCTGGTTCGGGAAAGAGCACCTTGATTCACGATGTGTTGCACAGCGGCCTGCGCCAACGCTTGGGCCCGTGGACGGAGAAGATAGGTGCCCACGACCGCATAGAAGGCGCGGAACAGGTCGCTCGTGTGGTAATGATTGACCAATCCCCGATTGGCCGTTCCTCTAGATCGAATCCGGTTACCTATATCAAGGCGTTCGATGGCATACGCGCGGCCTTTGCCAAAACACGCGAGGCCCAGGCGCGGGGCTTAAAATCTGGCCACTTCTCGTTCAACATCGCAGGAGGTCGCTGCGAGGCTTGCGATGGGAGCGGTGAAGTTGTTGTGGAGATGCAGTTCTTGCCCGATGTCAGCCTGCCTTGTGAAGAGTGCGAAGGAAGCCGTTATCGGGCTGATACTCTGGAGGTTGAGTATTGTGGCAAAAATATCCGCGAAGTTCTTGAAATGACAGTAAACGAGGCGAGGCTTTTCCTGAGAGACCTTCCAGCCACGGCTAAGCGGCTACAGGTCCTGCAGGACATTGGCCTTGGTTACCTTCGCCTTGGCCAACCGTCGACCACTTTGTCAGGGGGTGAAGCGCAGCGAGTCAAGCTTGCCGCCCATCTTATCGAGGGAACTGGCTGCAATACTCTCTATCTATTCGATGAGCCAACCACAGGACTGCACTTCCACGACATTTCCAAGCTATTGCTCGCCCTAAATCGTTTGGTTGATGCAGGTGCTTCAGTTGTTGTTATCGAGCATAACCTTGACCTTCTGAAGACGGCGGACTGGATCATCGATATGGGTCCGGAAGGTGGCGTCGATGGTGGCTGGATAGTGGCTGAGGGTACACCCGAAGATATTGCGGTAGCACCACACTCGCACACCGGCGACTACATAAGGAAGGTGTTGAAACTTTGAGGGCTAACCCGACGCCGAGAGACGAGAATTATCGATGAGTCGTTTAATCGACTTGCGCTCGGACACTGTCACGATGCCGACAGAGAAAATGCGTCGTGCTATGGCTCAAGCTGAGGTGGGCGATGATGTATTTCGAGAAGACCCAACGGTTTCTGCGCTGGAGGAGGAATGCGCGGAGCTCCTCGGTTACGAAGCCGCTTTATTTGTACCCACAGGAACAATGGGAAATCAGATTTCCATCCATCTCCTTACTTGCCCAGGTGATGAAGTCCTCATTGAAGGCAGCGGTCATTCTTATGATTGGGAGCTCTCCGGGATGGCAGTGATTTCAGGTGTGCAACCGCGTGTATTGGTTGGCGACCGAGGTGTCTTCGACGTTGATGGCGTTGAGGAGGCATTGGCCGATCGAATGTCAATTCAAGCCAGGGTTTCACTGGTGATTATTGAGAACACTCATACCATGGCTGGGGGGCGTGTGTGGCCGCACGATCAGATGATTGAGGTACAACAGCTCGCGCGCGCGCGCGGTGTTGCGCTGCACCTTGATGGNGCGAGACTGTTCAACGCCGCAGTTGCNAGTGGCACTGCAGTGGCTGAGCTTGCGGCGGGCTTCGATACTGTGATGGTTTCGCTTTCCAAAGGGCTGTGCGCTCCGTTGGGCTCAGTTTTAGCTGGCTCTGCTGGACTGATCGAGGACGGGCGGCGGGTCCGTAAGCTTCTCGGCGGCGGTATGCGCCAGGTTGGCGTCGTAGCGGCTGCCGGGAGGGTTGCCATAGCAGAGATGATCGATCGTTTAGCGGANGATCATGATAATGCTTACCGCTTAGCCAAGGGGCTCACTGAGNTAGATGGTGTCGAACTTGCTTACGGTCATTGCGACAGCAACATGGTGGTTATCGATGTTGCTGGCTGTAGCGTTGACGCGAAAGAGATTCGAAACCGGCTCGAAGAGCAAGGTGTGGTGTGCTTAAAGACTGGCNNTAATGTTTTGCGCCTGGTGACGCANGCAGATATCNATNCAGCTGANATCGATTTNGCGATTGNTGNAGCNCGTGGAGTTATCGGNGGGTNATCCGATNCACGNAATNGAAAGTGNANTNCANCGCTCCNGCCATAGGAACCTAATTGAGAAACAGCGGCTAACACTCCGGCTGGGAATTCACGAACCTGNTCGAGAAAGCCTCTCCAGTTNCGTTGTGTTTCGCACAAACTGTCGCCNCCAAACTTCTCNATGCAGGCATCTGCGAGGACGAGAGCNAGCATGGCTTCGCCGATAACGGCNGCAGCAGGTACGGCGCANACGTCGGANCGCTGAACCACGGCCTCNANAGCCTCNCCNGTGTCNATGTCNACCGAGGCGAGTGGCTGNCGCAAAGTCGAGAGAGGNTTCATGTATACACGTACCCGAAGATCCTCACCGTAAGTTACGCCACCCTCAGTGCCTCCAGCGCGGTTAGTGGGACGTTCGTAGGCTTTGTTTTTTGCGTCGAAAGTAATGGCGTCATGCACTGCGGAACCTTGTTGACCTGCGGCCCAAATACCGTCACCGATCTCGACCGCTTTCTGGGCTGGAATCGAAATCATTGCGTGGGCAATCCGCGCATCAAGTTTTTTGTCCCACTGCACATGGCTGCCTAGACCGACAGGGACGTTGCGGGCAATAACCTCAAAGACACCACCAAGAGTGTCAAGATTGTTTGATGCTCTGTCGATGGCCTCCATCATGAGGCGGGTGACGCTTTCGTCCACACAGCGAACTGGAGAGTCATCTGCTGTGGCGCGGATTGTTTCGAATGGTGTTCCAGTGGATTTGATCGCCGCTCCGCCAATTTGAACGACATGACTAGCGACCTCGACCTTAAAAGCAGAAAGAAACTGTTTGCAAATTGCCCCAGCGGCGACACGGCTGGCAGTTTCCCGAGCGCTGGCACGTTCGAGAATGTCACGCAGGTCAGCGCGGTTGTACTTGAGCCCACCAGCAAGGTCGGCATGCCCGGGCCGCGGTCGGCTGACCCGGCGTGGATCAGAGTTTTTCGCTGGTACGTTGCCGCTTTCGGCTATGGCTCCACCCTCTTTTTGTTGTGCCGCCGGTCCTTCAGCACCCATGACATGCTGCCAGTTTGGCCAATCTTTATTTTCGATAAAGTAAGCGATCGGGCTACCCAGTGTTTGACCGTGACGCACCCCGCCAACAATGCGAGCTTGATCGTCTTCTATCTTCATCCGTTTGCCTCGGCCGTAACCGCCCATACGGCGCTTCAGATCAGCATCGATCTTAGTTATCTCGATCGGCACACCAGCAGGTAAGCCCTCGAGTATGCTGACGAGCATGGGACCGTGCGACTCACCTGCGGTCATCAAACGGAGAATGCGAAGGGACATCGATTAAAGTGGTTAGAAGTGAAAAATAGCAACGAAAGCCCAGTATAACAGGGCCCTGAAGGCTTCTGGCCAGCAATATTTCGGGTAGATTCGAGAGCTTACCAAGCCATGGTGCCAGGGACGCAAGGCTATAATCTGAGTGTCATGAAGGTTCTCAATAGCCAACAGATGCAGCAATGTGATCGCGATGCGATCAACGGCTACGGTATCTCCGAGTCTGTGCTAATGGAGAACGCCGGCGTCCAGGTTGTTGAGTCCATGGACGAGTACTTCGGTGATGGAGTTCCGGAACTAATCGCCGTAATGTGTGGCAAGGGTAACAATGGTGGCGATGGTTTCGTTGTAGCCCGGCACCTTTACGCTGCGGGTTCTGCGGTGCGGGCCTATGTATTCGCCTCGGTTGTTGATCTGAAGGGAGCAGCTGCTGAGAAACACAGCATCGCGGAGAAGCTCGGCATTGAAATCGTTGAGGTTCCCGACATTGAATCCTGGGAGAAACATTCCAGCGATATAGCTGGCTTCGACTGTATTGTGGATGCGTTGTTTGGTACGGGAATCACGGGTCCGCTTCGCGGCCACTTCGGTTCCGTCGTTGAGGCAGTTAACGATGCCGATTCCATAGTTGTCTCGGTAGATTTGCCGAGCGGCTTGTCGGCTGACAGCGGTGAGGTGCTTGGGCCAGCGGTAGAGGCGGATTTTACTGTTGCTCTGGCGGCGCCAAAGTTATGCCATATTTTTCCGCCTGCTTCCGAGTTCATTGGCGAGCTTAGTGTCGCCGACATCGGGATCCCCACGGCCGTAATTGATGCGGTTGAAAGTACCCTTGAATTGATTACACCGGAGGAGTGTGCACGTTTGCTCAAGCCTCGCGCTGCCGATACACACAAGGGTACCTATGGGCGCGTCCTAATCATCGCGGGCGCTCCTGGAATGGCTGGGGCGGGGGCGCTAGCGGCACGTGGATCACTTCGGGGCGGTTCTGGGCTGGTTACCGTAGGCACCCCCGATTCTGTTTCTGGCATCATCGCGAGCCTAGTAGTCGAGGCCATGGTTAGGCCGCACGCCAGCGACGGTGACGGGCGGCTTGCCCTCGCTGCCAAAGTGGGGCTGTTGGCGTTGGCTGAATCTGCCGATGTTATTGCCGTTGGTCCGGGGATTGGCACATCCGAGGAAACCCAACAGCTAGTTCGGGAGATTGTGGTGGAGAGTCCGGTGCCCGTGGTTTTGGACGCTGATGGCCTAAACGCATTCGCAGGCAATCCTGAGGCGCTTCGAGAGATAGGCCCCCCTTGTATCCTGACACCACATCCGGGCGAGTTGGCCCGTCTGCTCAGCATGAGCACAGCGGAAGTTCAAGCTGATCGATTAGCGGCGGTACGCTTGCTTGCCGCGCGTAGCGGTTCGATCGTCGTCTTAAAGGGATATCGGTCGTTGGTATGCGAGCCGGGTGGCGGGGTCGCGATCAACCCGACAGGGAACCCTGGAATGGCAACAGGGGGATCAGGTGATGTTCTTACGGGACTCTTAGCGGCTCTAATCGGCCAAGGTCTTGAGCCATTTTGCGGAGCACGATTGGGTGCGTTCCTGCACGGGGAGGCTGGTGATATAGCCGCTGAACGGGTAGGCGAGATCTCATTGATTGCCTCTGACATCATCGAAGCGCTCCCCGATGCATTCTCTAGTTTAGAACTTGGGCCCAGGGGCGGGGCAGCATGAGATCCGCATGTGAGTTTGTGACCCACAACCCGGCGGAGACACACGAAGTGGGACGAACCCTCGGTAAAGGACTGCATGGCGGGGAAATTGTTTTGCTATTCGGACCATTGGGGGCGGGGAAGACAGTATTCGTTCAAGGACTTGCCGAAGGGCTAGGCCTGAGGCCTGAAGAAGTCCGCAGTCCCGCGTACACGCTCATTAATGAGCACCCCGGGAAAGTTAGCCTGTTTCATGCCGACCTTTACCGTCTCAGCCCCGAGTCATTGGTGGATCTTGGTCTCGAAGAGATCTACGGTGACGATCAAGTAGTCGCAGTCGAATGGGCCGAACGGTTGGAGGAAGCTGGCTGGGACCTAGTGGACGCGGTCACAGTTGAGATTGACTGCCACCCCACTGAGGATGAGACGCGCATGATAATGCTCAATGCGTTAGTGCCTCAAGTTAGCTGATATCAGGCTTCAGAAGACCTGCACGTGGGTTGCAACAGGGTGCTATAGCAGCCTTCTATAGTTTAAAGATTTGGCCTCGGCGAGCGACTCCAAACCCCGCGTTGCTTACCACCACGTTCTCATGGCTGTTCGGGTCCCAGAGGGGGTTGGTGTTGTTGAGGTGGGTAAACCATATTTCGGGATCTCCTCTCCGCCCGCTGAGAAGGTCGATCGAAGCTATTACTGGGGGATGAGGGACGTCGCCTTGACGCCGGTGTCCGAGCTCTTCGTAGCTGAAGAAGCTGCCATCCAGGAGAGCGGCGTCGCTGCGATCAAGTAACTGTTGAAATGGGATTCTCCAACCTTCCCAAACGTCTGCGTCCGGAACGAACATCAGCGTGCGCTCCGGGCCATGGATAAGGAAGCCGAGAGTGTCGGTGAATTCTTGTCGGTGAACGACGGTAAAGGGCGTCACGGCCAACGAATCGGTAAGAACTAGACGAATCTCGGGTTGAAGGACCGTAAGCTGGACATGGTGATTTTGAACAAGGAAAGCCCAGGGCTCGTTGTCGTTCAAATACGAAGCCATTGAAGGCGACACGTACAACGGCAAGCGGCTAGCGGCAGCGCCCTCACGTCCGATGTGGATCAAGCCGGTGTAATGTCCCATATGGCCGTGGGTCAGAAAGATGCCGTGAAGGTATTCCTGGAGAGGGACCGAGGCCCTTGGTAGAGCTGTCCCGGCTGGGTGCGTCAAAAGCTCTCCCACCTGGGATGCGAAGTCTGGTGTCGCATCAAAGATAAAACGCTTTCCGGCCAAGGGGTCCACAAGTCCGATGCTTGAGACTCTTGGTAAAGGTCGCACGCCACGCCGCACTGCGTTGCAGTTTTCGTTGAAGCAATTAACTTGTGGCACACCGGCATCTTGGGCTGTGCCGAGGACGACGACGTAGGGCGATGTCTGAGTCGGTCGTAGCCAGGAGCGTAGGGGGGCGATAGGAACTGCTAGCGCCCCGCTAAGGAAGTGGCGTCGTGTCAGAAGGCTACTCGACGCGATAGTTTGGGGCCTCTTTTGTAATTTGGACATCATGGACGTGGGCTTCCCGTAGACCAGCAGTGGTGACCTGTACGAATTGGGCGTCAGTTTGCATGGTGGCGATGTTGGCGCAACCGCAGTAGCCCATACCGGCGCGCAGCCCTCCGACAAGCTGGTGGACGGTCTCGGAGACCGGGCCTTTGTAGGGNACGCGGCCCTCTATTCCCTCGGGGACTAGCTTCGCCTCGTCGACATCACGCTGAAAATACCGGTCNTTGCTACCGTGTCGCATGGCTCCGACCGACCCCATTCCACGNTAGGCTTTGAAAGCGCGGCCTTGGTACAGTTCGATCTCGCCAGGACTTTCGTCGGTGCCGGCAAGTAGAGAGCCAACCATGACGACGTTGGCACCGGCAGCGATTGCTTTGGCGATATCGCCAGAGTGCTTGACCCCGCCGTCGGCAATAACCGGGATGCNGTACTCTCTGGCGATACGGGCACATTCAGCGATGGCAGTGANTTGGGGCACGCCAGCGCCAGCGACAACGCGAGTTGTGCAGATCGCCGATGGACCAATTCCAACTTTCACGGCATCAACGCCGACGTNAATCAGATCCCGTGTTGCTTCAGAAGTGGCGATGTTGCCCGCGATGATGCCTATGTCGCCAAATTTCTTCTTGATCACACCGGCTGTTTCCATTACTGACTCAGAATGTCCGTGCGCCGTGTCGACAACGATGACGTCGACGCCAGCTTGCACCAACGCAGCCGCACGTTCTTCTGATTCTGGGCCAACGCCAATGGCGGCGCCAACGCGCAGACGTCCAAGATCGTCTTTAGAGGCGTTCGGGTAGTCGATTGCCTTCTGGATATCTTTGACGGTGATCAAGCCTTTTAAATAGCCTTGGTCGTCAACCACTAGGAGCTTTTCAATCTTATGTCGTTGTAACATTTCAGCGGCTTGGTCCATGGTTGTACCTGACGGTACGGTGACGAGGTTGTCCCGGGTCATTAGCTCCTCAACACGGCGGTTCCGATCGTCTTCGAAACGCACGTCGCGGTTGGTAAGTATGCCGACGGCTTTGCCTTGAGGGTCAGTGACCGGGACTCCGGAGATCTTGTACTTCGCCATCATCTCCAGTGCTTCGTGGATAGGCTCGGTTGGGCCGATGGTAATCGGATCTACGATCATGCCGCTTTCCGATCGTTTGACCTTATCGACTTCGTCCGCCTGTTCTTCGATCGTTAGGTTGCGGTGGATGATCGCGAGGCCACCTTGTTGGGCTAGGGCGATCCCCATGCGTGACTCAGTGACCGTGTCCATGGCGGCCGATAGCAACGGAATCCGAAGGCTGATATCGGCAGTCAGTTGGGTCTCAGTGTCTGCTTCTGAAGGCAGCACACTGGAGCGTGCGGGAACGAGTTGAACGTCATCGAAGGTAAGAGCTACCGGCAGATTCTCGGTGAGCATCCCGGCTCCTGTATTGTGCGTAATTGCGGCACAGTACACCACCGACACGATTTCGCAAGCCTAACGGCTATCGACCGCAACACTTCTTGTACTTTCTGCCGCTTCCACATGGGCAAGGACTGTTGCGACCGACCTTCTTCTGCTGGCGGACAATAGTCTCCGCTGGGGTCGAAGGACCGCCAGCGGCGGCCGCGACGCGCTGAACTCGTTCGGCTTCCGCGCGCTGTCGGGCAAGCTGCGTCTGGCGTTCTTCTGGGCCCATTGGCTCAAGCTGGAAGGCGTAGCGAACTACCTCTCCACAGATACGCTCATTAACTTCTTGGTACATTTCAAACGACTCCCGCTTGTACTCGACGAGCGGATTCCGTTGTCCATACCCACGGAGGCCGATGCCTTCCTTTAGTCGGTCAAGGGCGTAGAGGTGTTCCTTCCAACGGGCATCGATGACCTGGAGGCAGATCCATGTTTCGAATTGCGTCATTACCTCACCGATACGGTCTACCTTGTTTTTGTAGTGATCCCGAATCGTTTCGAGTAACTCGGTGCGAATGTTCTGGATGCTGTCCTGATCAAGGTTCACTGTGAGGTCTTTCGGACCAATACCGAAGAAATGCTTTAACTGAGTTCGCATCTCTTCAGTTCCCCAGTCAAGCGGATCCGCCTCCGGATCGAAGTGTGTCTCCAGTAGCCAGTCGAGAATTTCTTCAGCTGTTTCCAACACGAAACGGCGCGGCGCCTTTTCATCGTTCATTTGGTCATAACGCATTGCGTAGATCGCTTGGCGCTGCTTCTCCATCACATCGTCATACTCGAGGAGATGCTTACGAGTCTCGAAGTTACGCCCTTCTACCTGTTTCTGGGCACGTTCGAGAGCCTTGGTAACCATTCGGTCTTCTATAGGCACGTTTTCCTGCATGCCCAGGCGGCCCATCAGGCCTTGTAGCCGATCCATCCCAAAGATCCGCATAAGATCATCTTCAAGTGAAAGGATGAACTGTGATGATCCTGCATCCCCCTGACGCCCGGTGCGTCCACGTAACTGATTGTCGATGCGGCGTGCCTCGTGGCGCTCGGTACCGAGTACATGCAGGCCGCCAAGTTCCTTGACACCCTCGCCGAGAACGATGTCGGTCCCTCGTCCTGCCATGTTGGTAGCGATGGTCACCGCGCCTTGCTGGCCGGCCAGCGCCACAATTTCAGCCTCCCGCTCATGGTGTTTGGCATTCAGGACGACGTGTTTCACGCCCCGTTTGCCAAGCATCTTGGAGATCTTCTCAGATTTTTCAATCGAGGTAGTGCCGACCAGAACTGGACGGCCTGTCTCATTTTGTTCGGTGATTTCTTCAACCGCAGCCTTCCACTTTTCAGATTCGGTACGGAAAATCACGTCGGGCAGCTCGTCGCGGATCAGCGGCTTGTTAGTGGGTATTTCCAGTACGTCGAGGTCGTAGATTTTGTGAAATTCTGGAGCCTCAGTTATAGCCGTACCCGTCATGCCGGCGAGTTTGTCGTACATTCGGAAAAAATTTTGGAATGTGATCGTAGCGAGAGTTTGATTTTCTTGCGCGATCTTGACGCCCTCTTTAGCCTCGACTGCTTGATGAAGGCCGTCGCTCCATCGTCGGCCTGGCATCATGCGGCCAGTGAACTCATCGACAATAACCACCTCGCCGTCTTTCAGGAGGTAGTCTCGATCGCGCTTAAAGAGGGCGTGCGCCTTAACCGCCTGTTGGACGTGGTGGACCAGGTCCATATGGGAGGCATCATAGAGATTGTCTACACCGAGAAGCCTTTCTAAATGAGAGACGCCTTCCTCGGTGAGGGCCGCTGAGCGGTTCTTTTCGTCGACTTCGTAATCACGCTCGAGCTTCAATGCTGGTATCAAGCGGTCGACTTTGTAGTAAAGCTCTGTCGATTGCTCTGCCGGGCCTGAAATAATGAGTGGAGTACGCGACTCATCGATCAGGATCGAATCGACTTCATCAACGATAGCGAAATTATGGGTTGGCTGAACCATGTCTTCGCTTTGAAACTTCATGTTGTCGCGCAGGTAGTCAAAGCCGAATTCGTTATTGGTGCCAAAAGTAATGTCGGCACCATAAGCCGCCCGGCGATCATCGTCGGGCATGTCATGTTGGATGTTCCCGATAGTTAAGCCGAGTAACTCGTAGAGCGGTCCCATCCACTCGGAATCGCGACGCGCCAGATAGTCGTTGACAGTGATGATGTGTACCCCACCGCCCGCGAGTGCGTTCAGGTAGGCCGGCAGAGTGGCAACTAACGTCTTGCCTTCTCCTGTGGCCATCTCCGCGATCTTCCCTTCATGCAGGACGACACCACCGATTAGCTGTACGTCGTAATGGCGCATATTAAGGACTCGCCGACCGGCCTCACGAGCGACGGCGAAGGCGTCGACAAGAATGTCGTCAAGCGTTTCTGAGTTGGCGAGCCGGTCCTTGAATTCCTCAGTCTTCCGACTTAAGTCAGAGTCAGAAAGCTTTTCCATCGAGGGCTCAAGCGAGTTAATCGGCCCTAAAAACGCCTCACTAATACGTTTCAGCTCGCGGTCGTTATGAGTTCCGAAAACCTTGGTGAGAACGTTGTTAATCATGGCTCAGCATGAAGGCGGTTATGACAGCCCGTGATTCAGCGGGCTAGGGTCAACGCTGCGGAATGAGAATCTGGTCCCCGGGATGGATGACACTACGGGACGATAACCCATTAGCCTGCAGGAGACTCCTCAGAGAGATTCCGTGATTTTCTGCAATACCACCTAGTGTGTCACCACGGCGCACCGTGTAGTCGGACACAGATGGTGAGGAGGCACGGCCTCCCGGGATCTTCAACTCGTCGCCGGGGTAAATATTGCTCCGGCGCGACAAGCCGTTTGCAACTAAAAGGGCGTCAAGCCCGACACCGTAGCGTTGAGCGATCTCATACGGTGAGTCACCTCGCCGTACGATATAGCTCTGGGCATTGGTCATTCCGCCAGTGGTATTTACCGGAGAATTGGAAAATGCTGGTGAATAAACTACGAGTTTGTCTCCCGGAAAGATGGTATTGCTTTGGCGGTTATTCCAGAGNTTGAGCTGAGCTACGGTGACGTCATAGCGCTGGGCGATAGCGGAAAAATTGTCACCACGACGNACTGTGTAGATGCCGCGCTCGCTGTTTGTAGTCGTGTCTGGCGTTGGGTCGTCTGCATTCAAGTTACTNGGGAGGGGACTGGNAGCCTTTGTAGATGAACTCTCTAGTGCTACAGGCGTTGCCATATTGCTACGGACCCCGTAATAGACGATCAACGTGTCGCCTGGGTAGATACGATCACTGGCCAGGTCATTCCATCGCATCAGGTGGCCCACTGTGGTTCGGAAGTTNTGGGCNATTCCCCAAAGTTCGTCGCCGCGTTGCACTCGGTAAGTTGTCCGCTCACCTGTATTGAACCCTGCTACTGGCTGAGCTCTATAAGGGCGCGCTTCAGGTCCGACCGGGATGATTAATCGTTGGCCGATGCTCAGTCTGTTGGGATTTCTCAAGTTATTGACTTCCACAATAGCGGACTGTCGTGTCCCGTAAATACCAGCGATCTCGGAGAGAGTATCGCCACTCGCAACAACATGGCTCAGAAANGCGATCCGCTCAGCCTTTGGAACTTCNGCAAGCGCNTTTTCGAAGGCCAGCTGGGACCCTGACGGAATCCGCACCGGATATCCTTCAGGCACCCAGGCCATGATGTGGGGGTTGAGCTCGCGAATTTCTTCCAATGTTAGGCCGCTGAGATCAGCGACTAGCCGTAGGTCCGTATTGGCTTCCATTATCGACTCGTCATAAACATAGGGTGGAAGTTGTGTCACTTTCAGGCCGTAGAACTCTGGGTCATTGGCCATCAAGATGGCAGCGTAAACCTTTGGGACATGATCACGAGTTTCACGTGGGATGGCACGACGTTCNGACAGNGNCCAGTAATCGGTNGCNC
Organism: Acidobacteriota bacterium; assembly: GCA_002722645.1. Classification (GTDB taxonomy): domain Bacteria; phylum Acidobacteriota; class UBA890; order UBA890; family UBA890; genus UBA890. The sequence goes on along the minus strand of PBML01000006.1, from coordinate 26,145 downwards.
CGGTCCTTTGCATGGCCCTNCCAATGCGNCCCTTGCCTGCNTTATAGGNAGCAAGNACAAGTGACCAATCNTGNAATTCCTCGTAAAGGTCNCGCATGNAGATNGCNGCCATACGAGTTGAGATNANCGGGTCACGACGCTCGTCCACNTTTGGNCCTACCTTCATNTTGTAGAGCAGGGCCGTGCCNCTGANGAACTGCCACATGCCAACTGCCGCAGCGCGTGAATACGCACCGGTCTTGAAGAGACTCTCAATAAGCGGAGTCCAGCCCAATTCGCGCGGTATGCCTACTTCGTCGAAAATTGACTCGATCATAGGCATATACCGGGTGGCCTGTGACAAGCCTTCCTCAATGACTTCTTTGCGCACCCCAGACAGATAGGCGAGTGCCCATTCGACGCGTTCATTTTCAAGGGGCGATGGTACTGGCATTGAGAATTTCGGCAGCTCCGGAGGTGAAGCTTCAAGGCGAGCGTGCAGATCTGCCAGGTCCTCTGCATTTGGAGACGGCAACTCATTATTCTCGACCGGAACGATTTCATCTGGGCCAGCAATTAGCCCATCAAAGGTCATGACGACATGGATGCGGTTGAAGAGGTCAATCAGCGCAGCGTGCAACGCGTCCCGGTCGCTCGGAGTAACGTTGGCATCAAGGTAGACGTCTAGAGCTCTTTGGAATCGGTCATCGGCAGTCCCATACTCACCACGCCGGTAGGCTTCCTCACCTTGAACGAAATAGCTTTCTGCCTCAGTGAGTAAATCCGCGACTTTGTTGACTGGTTCAGCGGGTGCTAACTGGGGTGGAAGTGTGTTAACCGGCCGTGTCGAAGGCCCGGCGCATGCCGGTAACCAAACAAGAGTAATCAGAAGAAGGGCCAATCTCCCGGCCGCGTCTCTGGACCCAAGTCTTAATGCCACACTGCAGATCATACGGACCTCGGCCGAATGGCCTTCTGCGTCATTGTTGCACCATCGCGGTCGCCGACCACGATCATGAGTCTTTTCAGAGCCGGCGAAAAATGTCGTGCGTCTCGCCCAGTTCGAGAGCGAGAGGTGTGACGATTGTATCGGGTCCGATACCAATTTTCTCGCCTGTTTCGCAAGCATCTCGGACGTCGTCCTCGGAAACAAACTCCGCCGGGAGAAAATGTGCCGCTGCCGTTTCTGATGTGTTGGATTGAGGGCCCACTTGATTTTGGTCGGTCGGCACCTCGGGTCTTCCACGCGGGGGAGGTGGCGCTTTCAACACAGTATCGGAAGCATCAACATCACGAACCGAAATTACTGCGTTTCGTCCTACTACTGGCGGTACTTCCGATGCTTTCGGTAACAGGCCGCGCTTGTCGAGAAAGTCTGCAATTTGTATTTCGAGCCCGTCTCCGGCTACGTTTTCAGTGTCAGTAACAATGTTAGCTGACAATTCGGTACGCTCATTTTGATCGGAAATGGTTGCCGGTTCGATAACTTCTTTTGGTATGTATTCACGCGTCTCGTAGGCTAACCGTTTGACGTTCAGTAAGTGCTGTGGGCCTATGTTGTCGGAGGTGATGTTATTCCCCCAGGAGCCGCAACCAAGTGTCATCGAGGGAAAGAGGTGAGTGGTGTGCCCGACGGCACCGAGCGCTGCGACAGTGTTTACGAGTACCCGATGTGCCGGTTTTCGCAGGCCAAATTCCAAGACGATGTCGTCATTGCCTGAGTGGATCACCATCGTGTGACCCATGCCGCCGAAGCGCAGCAGTTCTGTGCATCTTTGGCACCCTTCCTGCCAGTCGTCCACGACGTAAAAAGCTAGTACTGGTGAAAGCTTTTCGTGAGAGAGGGGATACTTCTTGCCAACGCCGCCGACCGGGCAAATCAACACACGAGTTTTTTCTGGCACCTTGATTCCAGCAGCATTCGCGATAGTGGTGGCCGGCCGACCAACATAGTCGGTGTTGACCAGAAGGCGGTCGGTAATTAACACGGCGGCCAGACGATCACATTCGTCTGGAGTGAGAAGGTGACCACCGTTTGCACGTGCTTGTTCGAGCACTTCATCCTTGATGATACGGTCGCAGACGATTGCCTGTTCCGAGGAACATAGGGTGCCGTTGTCAAAGGTTGTTCCGGAAATGACGTCGCGCACCGCTTTAGGAACATTTGCCGTTTCCTCGATGTAGGCCGGAACGTTCCCGGGCCCGACCCCGTAAGCTGGTTTGCCTGCCGAGTAGGCCGCCCTGACCAAACCGATGCCTCCGGTTGCTAGGATGATGTCGGTCTCCCGACCATGCATAAGCTCCCTGGTTCCTTGCATTGTGACACTGCTCATGCATCCAATAATGCCGTTCGGAGCCCCCGCCTTGTGAGCCGCTTCGGCCATAACTTCGGCACTGGCTTTAACACACTGGGCCGCGGTCGGGTGGGGAGACAATACGATTCCGCAACGAGCCTTGAGCGCTATCAGGCACTTAAAGAACGCTGTCGAGGTCGGATTTGTCGATGGGATGATACCGGCGACAACACCCACGGGCTCAGCGATTTCGCGGACGCCATGCTCGCGATCCTCGCGAAGCACGCCGACTGTACGCATGCCGCGCATTGCTTCTACAACATCCTTGAGGACGAAGTTGTTCTTAAGAACCTTGTCGGGAACGTTGCCGAAACCAGTTTCGTCGTGGGCTAACTCCGCGAGGTGTTCACTATGGGCCAATCCTGCAGCAGCCATCTCTTCAACGATGACGTCTATCTGCTCCTGAGTGCAGCCCTCAAGCTGCCGCTGAGCTTCTACAGCGGCACGGCCAAGCTGCCGAGCTTCTTGAATCGACTCAAGGTCGCGGTCTCGTTCCGCATTATTCATCGGCGGCATTTGTAGCGGAGTGGTGTCTCTTGTGGCACTCGCCGGTTAGTTCACTGCTTGGTCTTGCTGGTTGGTATGGGCACTACCCCTCCTGAGGAGCGGGGCCTAACAGTTTCTCGACTTCTTCGTGGGGCCGCGGGATCACGTGCACCGAGATAAGCTCGCCGACCCGCCGTGCTGCAGCCGCACCGGCGTCTGTGGCGGCCTTTACAGCGCCTACGTCTCCGCGTACAAGTACGGTGACTAGGCCACCTCCAACTTGCTCCTTCCCGACAAGCACAACCTTCGCCGCCTTTACCATTGCATCAGCGGCCTCGATCGCACCAACCAACCCGCGGGTCTCGATCATCCCGAGGGCTTCATGCGACATGCGGATCCTCCTGGTAGGCCTAGCGTAAGCTAGTAGTGAACGGCGCGGACGTTAGCATGGTACCCGTGTGTGGTCAACAAAATGAAATCGCTGCGGAGCCCATAGACAGTGAGTTTCAAGGTGTTTTCTTGTCAGCGAATAGGAGCAAGGGGTCCATTGTGGCGTCATTTTAAGTGAGCTTGATGGGGGTTGGGTACCACAGTAGACTGCAATTAGGGGCGCCCGCCCGAAACGAAGGTCTTCGGAGACTGCTCGATCATGATTAGAACGCTGGCAACAACCAGCGTGTACAGTTGTCTTGCGTCGGTCTCAACGGTTTTGTTGGTCTTGGTTGTGGCCTGCGGTGGCCATGAAATTGGTCGTACCGTGGATGTAAGTGTAACCGTTGACTTGCCCGAGAGTATTCCACCCGGGAGTCCGCTAGACATTGGGTACACGTGGACCCCCAATAGTGGTTTCTCGCCTCCTGCCGACGACTTTAAGGTTTTCGTCAATATCGTTGACCCGGACGGAAACATAGTCGAACAGGATGACCATTTCCCTGTGGTCCCAACGAGTCAGTGGCGAGCCGGACAGCCGTTTACCTACCGGCACTTGATCTATTCGGACCCAGGCCTACGGGTTGACCAACTCAGTTTTTACGTTGGCCTATATGACGACGAGGGTAAGGTCGGAACGATGTACGAAGGTCGGTTTCAGGAACGGCCGCTGGTGCATACGATGCTGATTCGAACAGATGACCAGGGGGGACGGCCAGGTTATCTTGAAGGGTTCACGGAGGAGGAAGTGCTGTTAACCAGTCACGATGCCTATACTCGGCAGTGGCGGTGGATGGGCAGTCGTGGCTTGGTGCAATTCCGTAACCCACGTGGGCCTGCAACCTTACACTTGCGAGCCCTGAGCCCGGTTGACTTCGTTGGTGGGAATCAGAGTGTCTCCATCAAGATGGGTGGCAGGGAGATCGACTGGTTTACGCGGACAGATTCGTCGTCGTATCTGCTTTATTTTGACGTGCCCGACGAGGAGTTAGGGGACGGCGACTGGGTTGAATTGACGATCGAGGTGGACAAAGTTTTCGTTCCGGCACAGGTTACCGAAGGGTCCACGGACACACGAGAGCTAGGGCTCCAGGTATTCTGGATGTACCTACTGGCCCATTAGGTGTTTTGGTTGCGGTAGGCTGACCCGGAAACTCAATGAGCATCTGCACTGAGCTAGGAGTTAAACAACGCGGCGCGCTGAGGAGTACACGATGGCGAAGGAAACAGACGACAAACTAGAGGCCGCAGAGCTGGCTATTTCACAAATTGAGCGTCAGCATGGAAAAGGCGCGATTATGCGGTTGGGGGCCGACAGTGTCATTGACGTGGCGACAATTTCGACCGGGTCAATCGGTTTAGATATTGCCGTTGGTGTCGGTGGTTTGCCGCGGGGTCGTGTTATCGAAATCTACGGTCCTGAATCTTCAGGCAAGACAACGTTGGCCTCCCATGTTGTTGCCGAGGCGCAAAAGACTGGGGGCATCGCTGGGTTCATAGATGCCGAGCACGCCGTTGATCCGGAGTACTCACAAGAGCTTGGGGTTAACCTCGATGACCTTCTGGTTTCGCAGCCAGATTCTGGCGAGCAGGCATTGGAGATCGCTGAGACATTAGTACGTAGCGGTGCCCTCGACGTGTTGGTGATTGACTCGGTTGCGGCGCTTGTGCCGCGCGCCGAGATAGAAGGCGAGATGGGTGATCAGCAGCCAGGGCTGCAAGCACGCCTCATGTCCAAGGCTCTTCGTAAGTTGACCGCCGTCGTGTCGAAATCACGGACCAGCCTCATTTTTATTAACCAGGTACGCGAGAAGATAGGCGTGATGTTCGGCAACCCGGAAGTGACGCCGGGCGGCCGTGCGCTCAAGTTCTATTCCTCGGTGAGGCTCGATATCCGACGTATCGGATCGATCAAGGACGGNGATCAGATAATCGGGAACCGCACACGAGTGAAGGTGGTCAAGAACAAGGTCGCGGCACCGTTCCGGATGGCGGAATTTGAGATCATTTACGGTAAGGGAATTTCTCGTGCCGGGGAACTCCTCGATCTTGGGGAGTTAGCTGGCATTGTTCAGCGCTCCGGGTCTTGGTACTCGTATGATGGTGATCGGTTAGGGCAGGGCCGTGAGAACTCGCGCAAGTTCCTTGACGAAAACTTAGACATTGCTGATGTTATCGATGGCAAGCTGCGTGTCGAGTACGGTCTTGTCGCCCCGGCGGAGGCGGTTGCCGGGGACGACGGGAGTGAAGAGGGCGCTGGCGAGGAAACACCGTCCGAAAAGGCGGCACCTGCGGCAAGCTGAACTGGCCGACGAGAGCGCTTGCCTCGATGCTGGTGTTGGCTCCAGAATTACTCTGGAAGATCAGTCTTCGAAGAGAATTTTCTTGTAGCAAAAGACGGTCAAAGAAATGATCACCGCCCAGCCTAGCGCCATGAACAGGTAGCCGTACAGGGTCATCAGTCTGTTTCCTCAGGGAGAGTGGATGGCTCTCTGCGCATTTCGTTGAGTGTCCCCCCATGGTCGCTGCCACTCTGTTTTTTCCAGGCAAGTCCGACCAATGCGCAAAGGCCAACCAGCATGCCGACTAGCATCAGGCGGGCAAGCTGGATCATCTGGCCGGCCTCTGGGCTTGAGGGTTTTGAATCGCCGCGCAGCAGGATCACGTCTGGCAATGTGTTGTAAAAGTAATCGCCAAGAATGACAAACAACATCGCCGGTGCAATGAACTGCAGCACATACTTAAAGAATATCGGTACCTTGATGTCGGCAGCTTTATTGATCTCGTCCCAGGCACGGTGGATGCCAAACACCCAGGTGAACAGCACGATCTCGATCGTAGCTAGAATGACTAGTCCGAATGTGCCTGCCCAGAAGTCAAACTCGTTCATGAAATGCGGCATGATGAAGATCACCGGCTGTACGAGAAGGAACACCGTGACGCCGAGGGTGATGGCTGCCTTCTGGCGGGACATCTTGAGTTCGTCCTGAAGAAACGCCATTAGAGGCTGCCCCATTGCCAATGAGGAAGTGATTCCGGCGATGAACAGGAGGCCGAACCACAGCGTGCCGAAGAGCTGGCCGGCGGGAAGCTGTTGGAACAACACGGGCATGACGGCAAACGCCAGGTCAAACGAGTTAGCGGCGAGTTCTTGGGTCCGTTCAACCCCAAAGAAGACCACCGCTGCTGGAATTGCCAGTGTGCCGCCGAGGACCACCTCAGCGAATTCGTTGGTTGATGCCGTCGCCAGGCCGGTTAGCGCGATGTCGTCGTTCTCCGACAGGTAGGACGAATAGCACTGGATCGTGCCCATCCCGAGGCTGAGCGTGAAGAAAATCTGACCTGCCGCCGCCANCCACGTCGCCGAGTCACTAATCTGGCNGAAGTCTGGGTTCCATATGAATCCGAGGCCTTNGCTGACACTNAACTCCGGTTGCGCCGGGTCCGGGGTGCCCAGAAGTAACACACGGACAACTAGGATGACGGCGAANAGAAANAGCGCCGGAAGNGCGTACCGGGCNACCAACTCGATNCCTCCGGAGACNCCACGCGACAGGANATACACATTGAGAACCATCGTGATTATGAAGAACACGTAGGCCCAGGCGATGCCACTNAAATACTCGTTNGTAGCCAGACCTTGATAGCCGGNGAGAAANTCTNNAGGTGCTATCAAGCTCGGCGTTGCCCCAGTAACGTCCNGTTGCCGTAAANAGTGAATANCCNAGAGACCAGGATTCCACATATGTGTAGTAGACCATCACGGTTAGTGGCATAAACAGGCCTAGAGCGCCAATGTATTTNGCCATCGGGNTGTNCCACAGCCTCTCGAACATTCCCGGGCTNGAGTGGTGGCCGTAACCNCCGCCGTAGCGGCCGATTGCCCACTCCATCCACATTAGNGGGATCCCCAAGAGAAGGAACGAAATGAAATAGGGGATCATGAAGGCGCCGCCGCCATTTTGTGCGGCTTGTACCGGGAAACGCAGGAAGTTGCCTAGGCCCACTGCGTTGCCTGCCATGGCGAGAACAAGCCCCACTCTTGTGGCCCACTTCTCTTGTTCGCTCATAGNCCTTCCACAAAAAACTCTGGGAACCTAACCGGGAGACGTTCATATCGGAGGGTGTACCGACAGCGCCACGAAAGAACCGGATGCTATCATAGGCGTTAATGCCTGCCTCCGGGTGATGCTCTGTTGCACCGGGAACGGGGGTAGCTGGTAAGCTTTCAGCGTACCGGGCGCCACTCATTTCCGGTGCTCTGGTGGCCCGCGACCGCTGGCCGCCGCGACGTTTTTAAGAGGTGGGCTCGTAGCTCAGTCGGTAGAGCGCCAGACTGAAAATCTGGGCGTCGGTGGTTCGATTCCGCCCGAGCCCACCTTTTCATCAAATGGGTCCNGAGCAAGGAGTCTTCTGATGGCAGTTCGCGAACAGCTAATCGTAAGCTGGNAGAANAGGNCAGGCGAATTGGCTAATGTTTGCCGCGTTCTCTCAGACGTTGGAATCAATATCGAAGCGCTNGCGACGGCTGAGGCGGGAGAGTATGGNGCCGTGCGTCTTGTAGTCGATGATGTTCGTATGGCACGNGCGGTCTTCCATAAAGCTCAGGTGGCCCATACTGCGATCGATGTGTTTGTTATCGAGCTCCCTAATAGAGCAGGGTCTTTAGCTGACATAGCTGGCCGCCTTTCAGAGGAGAAGATCAACATCGAATATTTCTACTCAGCGGTGGCGCCAGGAGTTGAGAGGGCTTTAGGTGTGTTTAAAGTCTCCGATCCGTGGCGTGCTGACGAGATCGCTAACACAATGATGGAAGCTAATGACTGAGCAAACCGGCATCGTTACGTCAACTGAAATACCNGGCATTCCTATGGCACGTCGGGGAAAGGTCCGCGATGTATACGATCTAAATGATGAACTCCTTATCGTTGCTACGGACCGGGTGTCGGCTTTTGACGTCGTTTTGCCGAACGGCATCCCTCACAAGGGCACCGTGCTAACACAAATTTCACGGTTCTGGTTTGAGCGAATGAAGGTTTGCCCGAATCACTTGATCAGCACTGACGTCGCCAATTTCCCAGAGCATTTGCAAGAGCACGCCGACATGTTGGCTGGACGTACGATGTTGGTNCGTCGAGCNGAGCGGGTCGATATAGAATGCGTGGTTCGTGGCTATTTAATCGGGTCAGGATGGAAGGACTACCAAGCTACTGGTGCAGTTTGCGGCATCGGTTTGCCTGCCGATATGCCTCTAGCTGGTCGCCTGGAAGAACCTATCTTCACTCCGGCAAGCAAGNCTGATGATGGTCATGACGAAAATATCTCATTCGATACCATGGTTGGCATGGTCGGTGCCGATACGGCTGAGCGGTTGCGTGAGCTGTCATTACAGATTTATGTTGAGGCGCGTGCCTTCGCTGAAGAACGAAACATTATTATCGCGGACACTAAGTTCGAATTTGGTTTTATCGATGGTGAACTGTCACTTATCGATGAGATCCTGACCCCTGACTCGTCACGTTTCTGGCCGGCTGACCAGTACGAGAGCGGTGTGAGTCCACCCTCATACGACAAACAGTTCGTTCGGGATTGGCTGAGTGACCTTGGGTGGGACAAGAACCCGCCCGGACCGGAGCTTCCTGAAGCTGTAGTTGAGGCGACAGCGGGCAAGTATCTTGAAGCCTACGAGCAGCTAACAGGNATTCCGTTGCTAGGCACGCACGCTTCTGAAGAATGAAGGGAACACGGATCTGCACGGACGGTTAGAAGAACTCGTTGGCGAGATGGTTACCGGCGGAATCCGTATGGACGAAGCTGTGCGCGAACTTGAGGCCCATTTCCTCCGNCGAATTCTCGAAGAGCATAAGGGTAACCAGAGCAAAGCTGCGAAAACGCTTGGCATTCATCGCAACACACTGCGTAACAAGATGCGCCGCTGTGGGCTGACTTGACCACCGCTACCAGGTTTCTTCCGAGGTNCATCAAGTTGACGCTCCAAAGGGCCATTGTTACCCTTAGCACTCCTGCCATTGGAGTGCTAAGACGGTGCTAAGNATCCTCCTGGCCCCGGTGGCCTTCCCCCCAATGACAATAAGAATAAGTAAAAAGTAGCGCCCTTCCGTTTGTCTGTGAGGGGCCCCTTAACAAGACTCACGTAGCATCAAGGAGCAAATCAATGGCAGCAAGCAAGAANTCAGGTGTGAAGGTCCGNCCACTCGGTAATCGCGTCCTGGTTCGACGCCTTGAGCCGACCGAAGAGGTGCATGGCGGGATCATTATTCCGGACACAGCTAAAGAAAAGCCCATGGAGGCNGAAGTTGTCGCCATAGGTGCAGGAACGCGGCTCGACGATGGGTCGCGGGCACCCTTTGAAGTNTCNGTAGGTGACACCGTNCTTATTGGNAAGTANGCCGGTACCGAGATTAAGTTCGATGGCGAGGAATACCAGATTCTCAAGGAAGACGAGATTCTCGGCATCGTTGGCTGATCGCAATGGAGACGGCCGTCCACGGGCGGCTGACATACGGAGGTAACAAATGGCAAAACTAATTACCTATGACGAGGAGTCGAGGCGCGAAATCCAGCGCGGTGTTAACAAACTTGCCGATGCGGTNAAGATCACGCTCGGTCCGAAGGGTCGCAACGTGATCCTTGAGAAAAAGTTTGGTGCTCCGCAAATCACAAAGGACGGTGTGACCGTTGCCAAGGAACTTGACCTTGAGAGTCCCACTGAGGACCTTGGTGCACAGCTTGTNAAGGAAGTTGCTAGCAAGACCTCGGACGTGGCTGGCGACGGGACGACGACAGCGACAGTCTTGGCTCAGGCGATTTATAACCAAGGTGTCAANCAGGTCACCGCAGGGCACAATCCGATGGCCATTAAACGCGGTATTGATGCGGCCGTACGTGCGGCGGTTGAGGAAATCCGTAGTGTTTCCCAAGCGGTCGAGGGTGAGGCCATCGCCCAGGTTGGTACTATTTCGGCTAACCAGGACGAAACTATCGGTGGAATTATCGCCGAGGCAATGGGCAAAGTCGGCAAAGATGGGGTCATAACGGTCGAAGAGGCTTCTGGTTTAGAGACCAGTCTCGACGTCGTCGAGGGAATGCAATTTGATCGNGGCTACTTGTCACCGTACTTCGTCACTGATCCCGAGCGAATGGAAACCGTTCTTGAAGATCCCCTTATCCTNATTCATGAGAAGAAGATTTCTTCGATGAGAGACTTGCTNCCGTTGCTTGAACAGGTTTCGCGTTTGGGTAAGCCAGTACTAATCGTTGCCGAAGATGTAGAAGGTGAAGCATTGGCGACGTTGGTCGTCAACAAACTTCGGGGAACTCTTCAGGCTGCTGCGGTGAAGGCCCCGGGATTTGGCGANCGTCGNAAAGCTATGCTGGAGGACATTGCCATTCTGGTTGGTGGTACATCGATCAGTGAAGACATTGGAGTGAAACTCGAGAATATTAAGACAGAGGATCTCGGTAACGCCAAGAAGGTGATTATTACCAAAGATGAAACGACGATAATCGAGGGTNCTGGCNANGGCTCGGATATCGAAGGGCGCGTTGCTCAGATTCGTCAGCAGATCAGCAATACCACGTCCGACTATGACCGNGAGAAGCTACAAGAACGACTCGCAAAGCTAGTTGGAGGTGTTGCGGTGATCAACGTTGGTGCTGCGACNGAGACTGAGATGAAGGAGAANAAGGCNCGTGTAGAAGACGCCATGCATGCGACTAAAGCAGCCGTCGAAGAGGGCATAGTTCCGGGTGGTGGTATGGCTTTGTTGCGTGCACAGTCTGCGGTCGCTGCGCTTGAGGAGGAAGGAGATGCGCAGGTGGGCGTTGGCATAGTGCAACGTGCAATGGAGGAGCCTTTGCGCCAAATCCTGATCAATGCTGGCGCTGCCAGCCCTGATCTCATCATCGAGCAGGCTCGTACGGAGAAGAACGCCTTTTATGGCTTCAACGCCCAAACCATGGAGCACATGGATTTAGTCAAAGCTGGTGTTGTCGATCCGACCAAGGTTGTTTGCCATGCGTTGCAGAATGCGGCGTCGGTATCGGGCTTACTGCTAACGACCGAAGCGCTTGTCTCGGAGCTTCCGGAAGACGATGGACCTCAGGCTCCTGGTGGGGGTGATTTCTAAAACCGGGTACGATCCAGAATTCGTACGATTCGCCGCTGCGCATCGTGTGGATGTTTCGGGTCATTTTCCGAAGGCCCGGGGGTGGTGATCATCCTCGGGCCTTCATGCTACGATCACTAATTCTCCGCTTGACGGCCGATCTCCGGCCGCGCGTGATTTGCTTCAAACTTCCCAGTAACAAGGAGATCGGAAGCCCATGAAAGCAATGAACTGGGTTCTACGAGGGATTGCCCTCGCAATAGTCCTAAACGTTGGTGTTGCGTTGTCAGCGTATGCACAACTGGCTGATGACCGGAAGATTGCTGTGATTAACGGTGACCGCGTCCTGATGGAATCCAGTATTGGCATTCAGGTGCAGCAGGAGGCTCAGACGGCCGCGACCGACTGGGACAATCGTATACGCGCGAAGCAACTGGAAATTGAGACACTGATTGCCCAAGCTGAGCAACAGCAATTGACACTTACCGAGGAGGCGTTGGCTCGGATCCAAAACAACGTCGACCAGTCGCAGGTTGACCTGCAGCGCCTCCAAGATGATGCGCAACGTGCGATGACCCGCATGTCGGAGCAGGCACAGACGCGGATCAACGAGCAGTTAGTTCCGGCGGTTGAGCAACTTGCAGCCGAAGATGGTTACGATCTCATACTCGATACTAGGATGCAGGGTATCTTGTACTTTTCCACTGCTATCGATGCAACTGATCGTTACATCGCGTTAGTCAATGCCAATAATCCGCCACCACAACAGGAGAGCCACCGGTAGGCGAATGACATCCCGATCCACGAGGCAGGGGAACCGCTGCCGAGTACTTCGGTGCTTACGGTAGAGGAAAGTCGGGACTCCACGGGCCGCGTGCTGGGTAACGCCCAGTGGGGGAAACCCCAGGCAAGTGCCACAGAAACAATACCGCCGTTCGTAAAGGCAGTCGTTCGCGGCCGCTGAACGGTAAGGGTGGAACGGTGGGGTAAGAGCCCACCAGTGCCGGCGGTGACGCCGGCAGCTCGGTAAACCCCACGTGGAGCAAGGCCAAATAGGGGAATTCGGGGAGGCCCGCCCCGTCCCTGGGTAGGCCGCATGAGGCGACGGGTAACCGCCGTCCCAGATGCATGGTTCCCACTCCGGTTCGCCGGGGCAACAGGATCCCGCTTACTCGCCTCGTGGACCGGGTACCATTTTGTGGAAAGGAAATACGACCGCTGTATTCCCGTGGTTCCCAGTTTTACTTAGTTGCGCACTAGAAGGGGATGTCGTCGTCAGTTACGCCAGCGTCGTTTGGGCTGGGCGCAGGAGGCGATGCGTCACTGGAGGGACCGTCGACTGCATTCCCCCCGCCACCAAAGTCGCCATCACCACGGCTACCGAGCATCTGCATATTCTGGGCGACGATCTCCGTGGTGTACCGAGTATTGCCGTCGCGGTCCTCCCATTTACGGGTTTGGATGCGTCCTTCTATATATACCTGTCGTCCCTTCTGAAGGTATTGGTTGCAGATTTCAGCCAGCCGTGCCCAGGCAACGATGTTGTGCCATTCAGTGCGCTCATTAGTCTCGCCGTCCTTCGACCAACTGTCGGTCGTTGCCAGCGAGAAATTAGCCACGGCGGTGCCGTTCTGCGTGTAGCGAATCTCCGGGTCCTTACCCAGGTTGCCTATCAAGATCACTTTATTAACGCCCCGTGCCATTCCATGCCTCTCTTCGCTGTTCTCGTATTGGGCTAACTGATTCCGCCCGGGGTGTACCGGTCGAACACGTGTCTCTATGTACCACAAGAGCGAGGAAGGCACACGCTATCCGGTTCAAGCCAACAGAAATAATTTGGAAATTAAAGCCGCGAAACGTCTCAGGGTCCCTGGCAGGCGGCAGGTAGTGATTGGCCGAGCCGATCAAGTTGCAAACAGCCGATCAACGCAGCATCGCTACCTTGATACGTCGTGATCAGTTCCCGCAGTTCACGGATAGCAGTGTCATGCTCACCGAGCGCGATGGCTTCGAGTGCGGCGCTCAACGTGGCGTCTGGAATTTTTACACTAGTTGGATAGGTTTGTTTAACCTCAAGAAAACGATCCCGGGCATCAGTGTGTAGACTTTGGGCTGCGAGTGATTCGGCGAGCCAGTAGAGTGCGTCGGGGGCGCGCGAGGACGTTGGGTGGCGTACTAGGAACTCCTCGAATCCACTTACAGCGATAACGAATTGACCCGCTGTATAGTCAGCGTAAGCGCGATTGAACAGCGCTTCTTCCTCGTCACCGTAGTTAGCGAATTCTCTGGATGACGTTGGCTGCTCCCCGGTAGTTGCTGGCACCCCTGAAGGCGTAGGCGGGGCGAAGAAGTCGTATAGAAGAAGCCGTCCTTTTGACGGTATCGGCTGCTCGGCAGGTTGGGACTGGGCGAGTGCGGTAGCCAGTTGCTTGACCTGCTCGCGCAGGGCCGAGACTTCCGCCTCTAGGGCGCGAAGTTCCGCACCTCCACCGGCCTGCTGAACACGTATAGGATCGAGCGCTGCTTCAAGTTCGGCTTGTAGACTGGCGAGTCGGCTGATGAGGTTCTGCTGATTTTCTTGCAGATCAGAGACTTGGGCTTCAAGGGTGTTCGAGCGATTCTCGGACTCAGTAACCCGTTTTTGCATAGAAGCGCACGCAGGCACCGAAAAAATGAACGCCAGCAAAGTAATCCATCTGAGTGTTGGAGGCTGCCGGCGGTTATTCAAGGCCTCTCCGAGGTGCTCCGGAAGAGAATGTTAAGGGGTGGGTCCCCATTTGTGGCGTGAACCCACCCCCGATATTGCGTTTAGCGATCGTTACTGTCGATCGCCTGGAACTGGGCGCGGCGATTCTGTGCCCACGCTGCCTCATTACTTTCGGTCGCTGCGGGGTTCTCTTCGCCGTAGGAGATAATGTCAATGCGGTTGGCCGGGACACCAAGCGATACGAGGTACTGCATCGTCGCACTGGCACGACGCTCGCCGAGAGCCAAGTTGTACTCGCGCGTTCCACGCTCATCACAATGACCGCCAACCACTAGACGAAAATGGTCGTTGTCCCGCAGAAATTGTGCGTTGGCCTGGAGCTTGGCCCGCTGGTCGGCACGGACCTCTGATTTGTCATAGTCGAAGTAGATTGTCTGCAGTATTCCCTCTTCGTTGATCTGTTCGATCGTAAGAACGTCTACTACAGGCTCAGCTTCTACAAACTCTCTAGCCGGTGGTGGTGGTGGTGGTGGTGGTGGTGGTGGTGGCTCTTCAACTGGTGGTGGCGGAGGTGGCTCCACAACCGGCGGCACCTCTTTCGCACACGCCGCCAGCGTGCCAACCGCGACCATCAGAACGACGAGTCCAGTGAGTTTCAGGAGAGCTTTCATTTGGCTTTTTCCTCCGTTTGGTGAGCAGGTCCCGCTCATCTCCCACCCCAAGAGGGGCTCTGGTTAGCGCCTTCTCTAGTCAGTTGTCGCAGCCGCGAGCCGTCCAGCCCAACCGCGAAAATATGGGACTGGTTGCCTTGAGCCGCTTCAAAAACGATCTGTCTTCCATCGGGCGACCAATTCGGAGAATCGGCACGCCCATAACCGCGTGTCACTGGGACGCTGCGGCCTGTGCTAAGAGAGTATACAAAAACTTGAAACCTGTTACCCCCTTCTGATGCCGCATAGGCTATCAGATCGGAAAGCTGAGGGTTGGGGTTCCACGCTGGAGAATCGATTTGTGTACCTTCGACCGGTAACCGTCGGACATTAATACCGTCGATACTCATCTTGTAAAGATGTTGCCCGCCACCACGTGTCGAGATAAAGGCGATCTCTCGACCGTTGGGGGAAAACGTTGGTGATGTGTCAATTTCGGAGTTGTTTGTGATCCGCTGCATATCGCTACCGTCAGGTTTAGAGATGTAGATCTCGGAATTCCCGGTTTTGATGCCGTCCTTTGTGGACGAGAACACCAGTCGGCTAGCGTCTGGTGACCAGTCGGGGCTACTATCCTGCCCATCAGTTCGGATGATCACGGGTGGAATCCCACCACCCTTGTTTAGCATGGCGATATCGACGTTTGGGATGCCATCGTGTCTACGGTAGGTAACATACGCGATTTGGTCCCCATCCGGCGAGAATGCCGGGTTTAGCGCGAGCCCACCGTCGTTAGTGAGTTGTTCGTCACCATAGCCATCGTAATCCATTAAGTGAATCTCTTTAGGGCCACTGGGGCCCCGACGGTTGGAGACATAGGCTATCCGTGTTGAGGCGGCGCCGTATTGGCCTGTGAAGTAGAAGACGGCCTCGTCGTTGAACTCATGAGCGATTCCACGCAGTTCCGCGTTCGAGATAATTGCTGTGGTGACAGGTATCTCCTGGTAATAACGTTTGCCGATGATCTGTAGGCCGCTGGCAATCTCATAGAGTCGGAACTCAACAATTAGGTCGTCGCCTTGGCGGCGAACGAAGCCTCGGATTAATGCCTCGGCATCGGTTTGGCGCCAGGCCGTGAAGTCTGGGGGCCCATCACCGGAGGCGACGTCTGGGTAGAACTTAGAATCGACCAGATCGAACACCATCGAGTAGTCCAAATCGTTCCATAGGACCTGGCGAAGCATGTTGGCTTCGCCTTCGGCTCCCGCGATTATGGAGAATGTCGGTACGGCGAGGGCGATGGGGTTTACCGCCCTGTTTCTGAGTTCGATATAGATGTCCTGACCTTGTTGGCCCTGCGTCATTGATGCCCTGGTGAGAGAAGTCTCACTAGGCATGGAAGCCAGCGCAGCAAGAAATATAATGGGCAATCGAAGTTGCAAGTTTATGGCCTTCTCACTGGCGGAATCCCAGATTTATTCCGAGAGTATTGCCCCGGTATCCTTGTGGTAGCGGTGGGAAGGGTTGTCCCGCCAATATAGCGCGGACAGCGGCGTCATCGTAGCGGCGGTTACCACTACTCGGGCGAGTTTCGGGGTCGATGATGATTTCCCCATTCCGGCCGACCCGGAAATGCAGGATCGCTAGGATTTCCTGGGAACCAGGAGGCCGGGATGGAGGATCCCATTTGCTCGCGATGTTGGCGAGCACGCGGTTGATCCAAAACTGCAGAAGGGTTTGGTCTTGCTGGTTCACTGTCCCAGTATCGTTGGTTAGAGACAGACCAACCTGGCCTCGCTGTGCTTGTTGGGTGACCTCTAAAGGTTCAGCGGGAGTTGCTTCTTCACGTGTTGCCTTCTGTGGTGCGCGGCGCCGCGCCTCTTCTTCCTCAAGCCGACGGCGCTCTTCTTCCTGTTGGCGGCGGCGCGCTGCTTCTTCGGCGGTACGGCGCTGTGTTTCAAGTTCCTCCTGTCGCCGATTTTCTTCTTCGCGACGTCGGGCTTCATCCTCTTCCTCTTGACGTCGCTGAGCTTCGAGGTCCTCAGGCACATCCTCTGGGGGTAGAGGTTCGATTTCTTCAGGCGTGGGAGGCTCCTCGGGCTCTGACGATGCAGGGTTCTCAGCCTGAGTATCGGCTGGTGGGGGAACAGGGTCGGGCCGTGGTGTCAACTCGACAAGGTTGACCGATGTGAATTCGAACAGGACGGGTTTGGGAATCAAAAAAGGAGCAAGTAAAATCAAGAGGGCCACACCGGTGTGCAGCGCTGTGGATGTGATCATGGCAGACCGAAAACGCAGTTCAGCATTTTGTCGGTCCTCAAGAGTTGCGTAAACGCAATCTGTGCGTAGCGCCCCGACGGAGTTCATCTTATCGCTGGTTGGGTGGAACCGGTGTCGTGACTAGGTTCACGTTATCAAGACCGGCAGACTTGATCGCATCCATTACCTCCATGATCCGACCGTAGTTGGTCGCGATATCCCCCTGAAGATAAACGGACTGTCCAAGCTCGACAAACGGGATTAATCGCTGTTCCAGATCCGGGAGCTCGAGGGGCGTTTCGATTTCGTTCATGTAAATGTCACCGTTTGCGTCGACGGTCACAAATACATTCCCGCTTGGCAGTTTGCTCATTGGCCGTGTCTGCGGAAGGTCAACGTTCGCGCCTTGAACCAGCATTGGTGCAGTGATCATGAAAATGATGAGCAGAACGAGGGAAACATCGACAAGCGGCGTGATGTTGATTTCAGCAAGTCCGTCTTCGTCGTCGTGGAACCATCCGAATTCCATGATGTGCTAGGCCTCGGTGGAGAAATTCCGCTCGATAAGAGCGAGGAACTCTAGCCCAAAGTCCTCCATTTGGGCCACAAATCCACGAATTTGCGTTTGCAGATAGTTGTATGCAACCACTGCGGGAATGGCGGCTGCAAGGCCGGCCGCGGTTGTCGTTAGTGCCGCACTGATGCCGGGAGCTACAACCGCGATATCCGGGGTGCCGTAACTGCCAATAGCGGAAAACGAAACCATGATTCCCCAAACTGTCCCGAAGAGACCGATAAATGGACAGACCGCAGCTGTGGTCGCGAGAAACATCATTAAACGTTGCAGCCGAGCCCGTTCAGCACGTGCTGCACGCTGCAGGCTACGTTCTAGCGGCGATAGTAGGATCGAGGGTTGTTCGCTGATGTTTTTTTGTGCGGAGAGTTCCGCGTGGCCAGCGAGGAACACACCGGACAGGGGAGTGGTTTCCAATTCTTCAGCGGCTGACTTTGCCTGTGAGAATTTCGAGGAATTGCGGAAAGTCTCAAGAAACTCCTGCGATTCCCGTTGAGCTTTCCGGAAAAGCATCATCCGATCCAGAATGATCGCCCAAGAAACGACCGAGAAGATAGCCAAGACGAACAGCAGAAACCAGGCCATCGACCCGGCGCCTCGTACCAGGTCGATCATCCCGTTTCCCGCCTGCAACACGAGCGAAGCGTCCAAATTCCGGGCTCTACTAGTAGGATAATGGGGGATCGCGAAGGATTCGCTTGAATGCACGTGGCGAGTTGCTCAAAGCAACTAAAAGTGCAGATACACACTTATCACCACCCGACAATAAAATTATCACGCTCGCCACCAGTCCGTATAGGACAGGGGGTAACAGGAATCCCACATTCATTTTTTTGTAAGTGGCACATTTGTCTCGGGCCGGGGATACTGGATACGAAAATGCTTGCCTACTTGCGGCCCAGCCTCTTGAGGAAAGGGAGCAAGTTGAAGAGCTAGCGCGTATGCTTTGGACTTGGAAGTAAGTGAGGGCCACCCGGCAGCATGCGCACGAGATGCTTACCACGAGACGCTGACACTTGTGACGAGGGCTCTGCGGATGACGGTGAGGACAGAACTATGCCTAAGGCGCGAATCGGTGTAATTGGCGGCAGCGGGCTCTACGAAATGGATGGGCTTACTGATCGCGAGGAAATCAATGTTTCAACTCCGTTCGGGGATCCATCTGACGTATTTATTCTCGGAACTTTGGAAGGAAGGCAGGTCTGCTTCTTGTCCCGGCATGGGCGCGGCCATCGATACAGTCCCTCAGAGGTTCCGTTTCAGGCCAACATATATGGAATGAAAAGCCTTGGAGTCGACGCCATACTTTCGGCTAGCGCGGTGGGGAGCCTGCGTGAGGATATCGAGCCACTGAACGTCGTTATTCCGGACCAGTTTTTCGATCGTACGCGAGGTCGCGTTGCTACATTCTTTGGTAAAGGTGTTGTTGCGCACGTGGCATTTGCCGAGCCGTTGTGCCCCGACTTGCGTTCAGTCCTTGTTACCGTCGCTGAGTCGGCTGGCTGCACCCATCACAATGGGGGCTCATATGTGTGCATAGAGGGACCACAGTTCTCGACGCTCGTAGAGAGCAATCTGTACCGTTCGTGGGGAATGGACATCATCGGCATGACGAACCTCACGGAGGCCAAGCTTGCGCGCGAAGCCGGTATTTGTTACGCGACCTTGGCGTTGGTTACTGACTACGATTGTTGGCACCCCGCGCACGATTCGGTGACGACCGAGATGATTATCGCCAACCTGATGCAGAATGTCAGCGTTGCTCAAAACATCATTAATAGGGCGGTCGCTACATTTCCCGAAGGCCGAGAATGTGGTTGCCGAACAGCGCTTCGCAATGCAGTACTCACCAATCCTGATGACATACCGGCGGCGGCCCGTGATCGATTGGCCTTGTTGCTCGACCCGGTCCTCAGTGGCAGTGGAGAAGAGTAATGAGCATCGTTGTTGTCGGCTCCATGGCTTTCGATACGGTCAAGACGCCCTACGGAGAAGTCGAAAATGCCCTTGGGGGCGCGGCGACATATTTTTCACTTGCGGGGTCTTACTTTTGTCCGGTGCGGGTGGTTGCTGTTATCGGGGATGACTTCGGTGACGAGCACCTAGAATTGCTCCAACGTCACGGCGTCGATACGGCGGGAATCGAACGTGTGGAAGGCCCTAGTTTCCGTTGGGGTGGCGAGTATTCGTTGAATCTTAACGAGCGTACAACGCTGTTCACTGAACTCAATGTTTTCGAAGGCTTCAACCCGAAGTTATCTCCAGAACTTCGCCAGTCCCCGTTTGTTTTTCTCGCAAATATTGACCCTGAGTTGCAGATGTCGGTGCTCAAGCAGGTTGACAACAGGGAACTTGTGGCTTGCGACACAATGAATTTTTGGATTGAAGGTAAATTGGATCAGCTGCATGCACTACTGGATGACATTGATGTGCTGGTGATAAATGATGACGAGGCGCGCCAGCTTGCAGGCACCTACAACCTGGTCGAAGCGGCGAAGAGGATTCACCAGATGGGTCCCACAGTGCTGGTCATCAAACGGGGCGAACATGGCGTGCTGGCGTTTTTCCAGGATGAGATGTTTCACGCTCCGGGCTACCCACTTAAGTCGGTGGCGGATCCAACTGGTGCTGGCGACACGTTTGCAGGGGGGTTCTTTGGGTATCTTGCCAAACATGGCGAGCATGGCCCGGGGGCGATCCGGCGGGCAGTTGTTGTAGGGAGTGTCATGGCTTCATTCTGTGTAGAAAAATTCAGCGTTGACGGCCTGGTGGACCTCGACCAGAGAGAGATTT
Source organism: Acidobacteriota bacterium (assembly GCA_002722645.1). Classification (GTDB taxonomy): domain Bacteria; phylum Acidobacteriota; class UBA890; order UBA890; family UBA890; genus UBA890. Next base: position 5,785 of record PBML01000006.1, on the reverse strand, counting down.
CGATGCGGTACCGAGCTTTCCAAAGGCTGACAGACTTCGGCGAGTTCTGACCGCCATGCTTTTTGCCATTGATGTGGGCAATACCCAGATTCTCATGGGGGTCTACCAGGGTGACGAACTCCGGTTCCATTGGCGGTTATCGACGGACAGGGCGCGCACGGTTGACGAGTTTGGGATTTTAGCTCGGACTCTCTTCAGCCTTGATCATCTGGAGGCGGGGGATGTTGAGCGGATGGTGGTCTCCTCCGTTGTGCCCCCGCTCGACAGTGTTTTGGAAAAGCTTGGTAGCGAGTATTTTGATGTGCGTCCACTATTTGTGACGCCAGACTTGGTGCATGACATGCCGGTTTTGTACGAACCGATCGTGGACGTCGGCTCGGATCGTATCGTTAATGCGGTCGCGGTCCGTGAGTTGTACGGCAGACCGGCCATTGTTGTGGATTTTGGAACGGCGACTACCTTTGACGTTATCGATGCCGAGGGGGCCTACTTGGGAGGCACGATTTCACCAGGCATTGGAATTTCTGCAGAAGCTTTAACGCGTTGTGCGGCACGGTTACCACGCGTGGATATAGCTCGCCCGGAAGAAATCATCGGCCGTAATACCGTCGGTAGTATGCAGGCCGGCATTTTTTTTGGCTATGTCGACTTGGTGAACGGCATCGTCCGTCGGTTAGTAGCAGAACTAGGGGTTGACCCGGTCGTCGTGGCAACGGGTGGTTGGGCACAGAGCATTTCGCCAGAGTGTCCATGCATACAACACGTCGACCCCTTATTGACGTTGACGGGGCTTCGGATCATCGCGCAGCGCTATGGAGAGTGACCAACGCTGTTCTTCTTTACAAAAAAACGGCGCGGCCGAGGCCGCGCCGTTGAACTTCAACGAGGCTACAGGTTAGTTAACCGTTGACCCTATCCTTTAAAGCCTTTCCTGCCGTGAACTTCGGGACATCCTTTGCGTCGATCCAGATCGACGCTCCGGTCTGCGGATTGCGGCCCATTCGCGAACTGCGATGAGAGACCGAGAAAGTACCGAAACCTACGAGTGTAACCTTGCCTCCACCACTCAGCGTCGACCCGACAGCGTCGAGCAGGGAGTCTAGCGCCGTGGCAGCCGCAGTTTTAGTGACGCCGGCGTCACTCGCCATCTTGTCAATCAAGTCAGCCTTGTTCATTGACCGGGGTGCCCTCCTGACAGTTGAAAACCGTTTCTTTAAGAATTGCCCACGTCGGGTTTATAGCAACGCGGATCCAACGCGTCAAGCTGTCAGTTTCGGTAAAACCGCGTTGGCTGTTCGATTAGAGCGATTTAGTTTCTCACTGAGCAAGTGGTTGGTCCCAATCGAAGGACCTAATAATCTAACAGTGAAATGAAAACGAAGACCAACTTAGATGTGTTAAAAGTGACCCGGCGAGCGGTGTCGAAAATTCGTTCCTTCGGGATCGACGGCCCACGTCCAATTGAAGAGCTCGATGTTCTTTTCGAGAATGAGACTGAGGTCGATGATGCGTTATGCGTTGCACTGCGCGAAGCAAATCCCTCTGATATCGCTGCAGTCATTCATCTGGTATCGCTCATGAAGCGCTCGGCGGTCCTCGACGTGGTTTGCGAGGTGGCATTTACACACGTGGCGGGACTGGAAGCGAAGAGAGAAGCAGTCGCGGCAATGCGTCGCTGTGACGTTGAACCGGACCCTGATGCTGTTGAAAAACTAGCCATTATCGATGCACTGGAAACGGGCCCTGACAGTGGAACGCTAGCTATGTTGATGGAATGGCCTTTGGCTTGGCGCGGCCCGGCCCTTGACGGATGGCTTGCGGCAGCAGGTGCCGATCAACTGTCTGCGGTTGAGATCGCCATAGGTATTGATTCTGACCTGGATGCCAGGCTCCTGGATTGGATCGCGGCTCAAGGCAGCACCGAAGCGGCCGAAGTCTTGCAGCGGTCCTTAGCTAGTTCGGATGACAAAGACCGCATTAAACAAATCAAGAAGGCCTTGCACCGACTTCGGTCTCAGGGCATCGAAGTCAAGGAAGGCGCTCCCGGAGAAATTGCTGATGCGACGTTTTCGATGGCGATTGGGGCAGAGTCACTTGAAGACGCCCGTGCCTACGTCACCAGTATTGATGGACGGGGCGCGCGGCTTGTGTGCGTAGTATGGCGCGCACCGAACGGTGGTTCGCGTTTGCTCCAGGCTGTTATTGACGATACGTGCGGGGTCAAATCGGCCGAAGTTGCAAAGGTGACGCGCAAGGGTTTTCGCGAACACGTTGAGCAGATAAGGGCGAATCCCACCGTCATGCTTAGTCAGATTTCCGTTCAACATGTTGGCGCCATCCTTGCGGATGCTGCCCAGAAGACCGTTTCCGTCGGCGGCGATCTGCCAGCGGGATTTTGTACGTGGGCGGAAGTGGCCGGCGTGGAGCCGACTGAAGGGGGCCCAGCCGATATCTACGGCCATCTTGCGGCAACAGAAGTTAGTGCCGATTCGGCTCTGATCGAAGCGTCAATGACTCTGTTGAGGGGAACTTTCTTCCAGTCATGGGCGCTGGAAGGTGCGCCTATTGATTCCGCGGCGGAGGAAATTCACCAGGCAGAAAGTAGTGTTTTAATGATCTCTGACGAACAGCGCCGTGACCGGATGCAGGATGCCATCCGCGCCGCTGTTGAAGAATCTTTCGACGAAGGTACTCGAGAGGTCTATCGTCGTCGGTTGGAAGTCATGGCTGGCATGCTCTGGGATCGCGGGCAACACGAAGAAGCTCGCCAAGCTCTCGCCGCAGCGATTGGATTGACGGAGATCAGAGACCTTTTCCGGAACCATGCATTTGCGCGTGCGGTCGCACACCGCGGTGTCTGGCTGGCCTACCAAGACAAACAGCGTGAGTTGCTTGCTGAACAGCAACGGTCGGGGATCGTTCAGCCATGAGGTCGCTTCTCCGGCTTGTCACCATTGAAATGTTTTTGCTTGTTTTATTGATATTGAGTGTCGCCAGCTGTGCCGATTCGGATTCTCGGCCGCTTGACGCCGCACGCAGCGCCGTCCGCGACGGTGATTTTGCTCGAGCTGTCGGGTTCTATCAGGAGTATCTCGGGGGACAGCCTGATGACTATGATGTCCTGAAGGAATATACGTTCACGTTGGGGGAGCGTTGGGCATACGATGGTGGGGATCGCGGTCCGATCATTACGAATCTTGAACAGCTCTACGAGCTTCGGCCGTCCGAAGAAGATGTGCAGGGGTTGCTTTCGTTAATGCTAGTCCGTGAGGGACAAGCGGGAGCAGAAGCGGGACGTTTTGAGGAAGCCGAGAAGATCTATCGGCGCGCTGTTGCAGTCAATCCGGAGGCTGGGCTAGCTCAGTACAACCTCGGAATGCTCTATGACGAACAAGGCAAAGCCGACGAAGCGTTTGCCCAATACCGTGCAGCGGCAGCGAAGCGGCCACAGATCCCAGACTTGTATTTGCGACTGGGAGAGGTTTATTTGGGGCGTGGAGACTTTGACCGCGCGATTGTTACTTTGAGTTTGGTCGTTGAGCTCAGCGGTGTGTCTACCTATCTATTGCCACAGGCTCATTGTGGTATTGCACGCTCCTACCACAGCAAAGGCATGATGGCAGAGGCGGCGGGGGCGCATGAACTCGCCGGGGATGATTGTGAGCTTGGAAGCTGAGCCGTGGTTACATGAAGACCAATTCGGCTCGTTGCTCAAAGGGCTCGCGGACAACCATGTCGATTGAGTCCCATGGGCAATAACGGGCGCAAAGTACACAGCCGATACAGGTTTCCTTGTCGATGAGAACGTATTTCTCGGCTGGGTTCTCAGGTGCTTCGATTAGATCGATACAATCGACGGGACAGAAAACGATGCAAGCTTCGCAGCCAGTACAGTCGTCACGGCGAACGATGGCTATATTAGCGGATCTTTTTTTCGGGCGCTTTGTTGCTGAAGCCATGCTTAGAAAGGTATCAGCTACGCTGTAGGAAGCAAACTACGGCGGGGGTCAAGTCATAGACATGGTGTGGCAGCGCTGCGTATACTCGATAATAGGTAAATGCGTGGGAGTCCTCTAGTAGGATTGTTGAGATGAATAAGGCCAGTATTCGAAGGCAGAAGCGGTCCACCAAACCGCTGCCGGATCCCGATGCTCCTCGGGCGCAACAGTACGATAGCTTGGCGCCTGAGCTAATGCGGGAATATCTTGCGACAGAGGTTGACAAGAGAGACCTCAAGATCGCTGGAGTGTGGGCGCTGGTGTTTCATTTCTTCTTGTTCTTCATTGTTATTCCAACCGCAAGCGTCGAACCGATTCCCCTGCGTGATCAAATGGCCACCACGATCGTGAAGCGGTACAAACCGCCGGCTCCGCCCTCACGGCCGAAAAAAAGGGTCAAAAAGAAAACTAGCCCAATTCCAATTCCGGACCCCACTCCTGACGACCCCGAGCCGATAGTCGACGAGGAGTCAGAGGTGGAATTCGGGGACCCGGATGCCGAATTTGACGTTGGGCTCCCAAACTCCCCACCAGGCCCTGGAGGGGCCCGTGCAGGGGCAGTAGCGATGGGCAGTGGGGGACTGATTGCACCGATCAAAATGACCGAGGTTCTTCCCGAATACACTCCGGCTGCGACGCGTGCGGGCATCCAAGGGGATGTATACATAGAGGCTGTCGTGACAATAGATGGCGGCGTGACGGAGCCTAAGCTAATCCGTGGCTTGCCGGATGACGAACTCAACAAACGGGCGTTGGAGGCGGTTGCGAAATGGACGTTCAGGCCGGGCTACAAAGATGGACAGCCCGTCCCGGTGATTGCTTTGTTCACCGTTACGTACCGCATCCACTAACTGGGATTGGTTGCTCGGGCCCGCACATTTTTTGTCGCTATCATCCTTAGTGCGTATCTCTTCATTTTCGGACCGCCGGCTTTACTAGTTGCTTGGCTGGTCGGATCGACCAGGATGGTCTTTGTGCTTACCGTCCTGGGCGTCCGTTTTGGATTGTGGGCTGCAGGCGTGCGCATCAGCGTGCATGGCCTCGATCATCTTGATGATGGGCGGAATTATCTTTTTATGCCCAATCACACCAGCAATGTCGATCCGCCAGTTGTAGTTGCTGCGTTAGGGCGTGATGTCAGTATGATGGGTAAGGCAGCTCTGTTTCGTATTCCAGTCTTGGGATGGCTTTTTCGGTTTGTTGGGTTCGTTCCGATCGCTCGCGAGGACCGTGCGGCGGCGATCGACTCAGTAGACCAAGCTACAACATTGTTGCAACAGGGCACGGATTTCGTCATTTTCCCTGAGGGCACCCGGAGCCGAGATGGGAAACTTCTGCCCCTTAAGAAAGGACCGTTTTTCATGGCCCAACAGGGCGGGGTCCCGGTGGTACCGGTGCGGGTTCACGGAACACAGGATGTCATGCCGAAAGGGGGAAAAGTGATTTACTCAGGGCTGGTGGATGTCGAGGTATGTCTCCCTATCGAGGTCACTAGCTTGGATGGTGATAACGAATCGGTTCGTGAACAATTAAGGGCTCGAGTGAAGAAGGCGCTACAGACCGATTTGACACACTTCAAACGCTGCGCTAACCCTCAGTGCAATGAACGATCCTAGAGACATTACGCCGGCTCCCGTAAACTTCGAGATGGACGTTATGCGGATGCAAAAGGCGCTCTCTGAGTTCTTACGCGCCGCCGGATTGCCCAAGGCGGCCGAGGGCGAAGCACCGGGGAAGGCTGCTGAGGCTTGGGCCGGTGAATTGTTGTCTGGATATGGCCGTGATCC
>PBML01000005.1 GCA_002722645.1 Acidobacteriota bacterium | reverse complement strand
CCCAGCGGAACGGCATCTATATCGTCGATTTAAGGCAAACAGCAGCGGCGTTCCGCGAGGCCCTCAATTTCCTCCGCGACCTTGCTGCAGATGGCGGTACCGTCATGTTTGTTGGCACGAAGCGCCAGGCTCAGGAGTCAGTGCGCGAAGCGGCCGAACGCACAGGCATGTACTTCGTCAACCAGCGCTGGCTAGGTGGTTTGTTAACCAACTTTACAACCATCCGNAAGAGNGTNGCTCGTCTCAAGNACATCGAGGCGATGGAAGAAGATGGTCGCATGGAACTGCTCACCAAAAAGGAAGGCATCAAATTGCGGCGTGAGAAGTNCAAGCTNTTCCGGAACCTNGAGGGCATTAAGGATATGGACCGGGTTCCCGACGCCATTTTTGTTCTCGACGTTGGGTGTGAGCATATCGCTGTTCGGGAAGCGATGAAACTGAACATTCCAATTGTTGCCATCGTTGATACCAATTGCGACCCAGAGGGCATCGATTTTGTGGTGCCGGGCAACGACGATGCTCTGCGGTCGATTCGCTTGTTTCTATCCACTGCGGCTGACTCCATCCTCGAAGGACGTGGAATCAATGAGAAGGCAGTCGAGGAGNCTGCTTTGCAGGCGGTCGAGGAAGCTAGGCAGGTGGCCGAGACTGAGGAGGGCGAAAAAGCGTCTCCGCGGCAAGCAGCCGCCACTACGGAGGCTGACGCCGAAGTCGAAGAAGTAGAGTCTGTCGATGGCGGCGAAGAAGCCAAAGAATCCAAGGAATAGCGACGGCGCTTCTGAGCACAGTCATCCGGGTATAGCTGCCGATTCTCCTCAGAACCACTTAGCAGGAAATCAGTAAATGAGCATCAGTGCGAGCCAGGTTAAGGAACTTCGGGACCGCACCGGTGTTGGCATAATGGATTGCAAGCAGGCCCTGGTGAAATCCTCAGGCGATGTAGATGAGGCGATCAAAATCCTGCGTAAAATGGGTAAAGCAAAGGTCGCTAAGAAGGCTAGTCGCCAGGCGAGTGAGGGGCGTATTGAGTCCTACGTCCACCTCGGTGGCAAGATCGCTGTCATGATCGAGCTCAATTGTGAGACAGATTTTGTTGCCAAGTCCGACGATTTCATTAAGCTAGCACGCGATATTGCAATGCACATCGCTGCCTCCAACCCCATGGCGATCAAGCGCGAAGATGTGGATGCGGGNTCTCTCGCGGAAGAACGGGAGATTTTTCAGTCACAAGCGGAAGCCGAGGGCAAGCCGGCAGAGATCATAGAGAAAATTGTTGATGGCAAGCTTGAACGCTACCTTTCGGAGAGTGTGCTGTATGAGCAGGCGTTTGTGAAGGATCCCGACCAGACGGTCGGCGATCTGTTAAGCGACGCTATTCACCGGCTCGGAGAGAACATTCTCGTTGGCCGCTTTGTTCGCTTCGCAGTTGGAGAATCGGGTACGGAGATCGCGCCGAGCGGTTAAACTGTCGCGGTGAACGACGCGCCGAAATACAAGCGGGTACTTTTCAAACTCTCGGGCGAAGCTCTGATGGGAGAAATGGGCTTCGGCATTGATCCCAATGTGGTGCTGACCGTTGCTGACGAAGTTGCCGAAGTACACGCGCTTGGAGTAGAACTCGGCATCGTCATCGGTGGCGGTAACATCTTCCGCGGAATTCGCGCTGAAGCCATTGATATGGACCGGGTTACTGCCGACCACATGGGGATGCTGGCGACCGTGATCAACAGCCTGGCGTTACAGGATTCCCTCGAGAAACGCGGCCTTGANACACGTGTGCTATCGGCTATAGAGATCTGCCAGGTGGCGGAGCCTCTCATNCGGCGCCGTGCCCTTCGTCATCTTGAGCAGGGGCGGGTCGTGATCTTTGCTGCTGGAACAGGCAATCCGTATTTTTCGACCGATACGGCTGCGGCGCTGCGTGCTATGGAAATTCACGCTGAGATTCTGATGAAGGGAACCAAGGTAGGCGGTTTATACACTTCNGACCCGGAAACCAATCCTGAGGCTGAACGAATTAACCGGATCACTTATCTCAAGGTTCTCGAACAACGACTCCGAGTCATGGACGCAACCGCGATCACGACTTGTATGGACAACAACCTCCCGATCCTTATTTTTAACTTGCGGAAGCAGGGCAATATGATCAAGGCGGTTCGTGGTGAGAAAATTGGATCGCTGATCAGCATTTAGATGGNGCATAACCCCCGACTCNCCGTATTCGGGGCTCTCANGAAGGAGTCAGGCACCATGGTAGATGATGCCCTGCGCGAGGCAAGGCAGCATATGGAGGCATCGATCGAGTCGGTGACACACGATTTCAATACGCTGCGCACCGGGCGCGCTAGCATCTCGATCCTCGACGACGTCGTGGTTGACTATTATGGGGCCCTGACGCCACTTAACCAACTCGCTAGNTTGACAGCGCCCGATGCCAACCTTCTGGTTGTCCAGCCCTACGACAAGTCAACGGNGGAATCGGTTGAGAAAGCGATCCATCAGGCTGGCCTAGGACTGAACCCTAGTAACGACGGGACAGTGATTCGGATCCCTATTCCGGAGCTCACAGAAGAGCGCCGTGTCGAGCTAACTAAAGTTGCAGGCCGGGTTGCCGAGCAGGGAAAGACAGCGATTCGAAATNGTCGCCGCGATGCCAATGACATTATTAAGAAGCTGCAAGTCGAAAAGCAAATCAGCGAAGACGAGGAGCACCGCGGGTACAAAGAGGNCCAAAAGCTTACAGACGAATGCGTCGAGCGTATTGACAAGTTGGCGGAACGTAAGAATAAGGAAATTCTTGAGTTCTGAGCAACTGCTCGGAATTTTATTTCATGGANCCTCTGGCGGGCGTGTTTCTCGAGATCGGCTAACAAAGAGGCGCAATGTCGATCGGAGAAAAAGTCGATAGCAGAGGGATGCTCGCCTCTAACTGCACTGCAATGGTTCTGGCGGCGGGCTATGGCAAGCGCCTGCAGCCATTGACCTCAACGCTTGCCAAAGCCGTTGTGCCGTTTCTGAATCGCCCCTTGCTTGACTATACGCTTGATTGGTTGAGCCGCTGTGGTTTTACCGAAGCGATTGTTAACCTGCACCATCGGCCGGAGANCGTGCGTGCGCATTACCGGAAAGAACAATTTGGCATCGATGTTCATTTCAGCGTCGAGGAATCGATCTTGGGGACTGCGGGAGGTCCCCGTAAGGTACTAGAACGCCTCGGACCCCGGGTACTAATCGTCAACGGTGATGTAGCAACAACGATTAGCCCCGATGCTCTCTGGGAGCACCACAGTTCTTCGGGAGCGCTGGCGACTATGGCTTTGCACGCTGGTCCAGCCTGGCGGGAATTTCCTGGTATCAAAATCGATAAAGACGGCNGTGTTACTCATATCCCGGGTGTTGGGGCAAGCGAGTCGGGTNCTGGCGATGTGGCTCCGGGGTGTTTTACCGGGATTCANATCGTCGAGAGGGAGGTTTTAGAGCTAGTTCCTGAAAATAAGTTTTGCGGCATGGTTGACCCGATTTACGCTCGATTGCTCGAAGAACGGCTGCCGCTCCATGGCCTCGTGGTTTCTGGTAGCTGGTACGAAATCGGAACACCTGAACGTTACGTCTCCTGCCAGCTNGAAGCTCTGTGTCGCGAAGAATTCCCACTCGCTTTTGAGGGATACCAGNGGATCAGGCCGGGTGGTTATGTGCGTGGGTTAGTCGGGCCATTGNCAGCCAGNATNAGCCCTCCGTTTATGCTCGGTAAACAAGTCAAACTGGAGGAAGCNTCGTTGATNTCGGGGGTGGTCGTAGGTTCCCAAGCTCATATTGGTCGCGGTGCTTCGGTGCTTGATAGCGTACTAATGAAGCGTGCCAAGATCGGGGCTGGTGCTTACGTTGAACGCTGCATCATTCTTGAGGACGCCGTGGTGCCATCTGGGGCGCGCTGTGTTAACCAAGTTATTGCACCAGAGGCGCTCGAGAAAACTTGATGAGCAATGAGCACGGCAACGTATGGAGCGAACTGTCGGAGATGCCGGGTGTTAAGGGATTGCCTTTNCCCTGGCCTGTTGGGGCCGCTGTGCGTTTGGGGTTGCATGCTTCTCTCCGACGTTTCTACAGGGTCGTCCCATCCCCTGAGACGGTGGCGGAGCTGCGGGCGTCGACCGCGACGTCATCGAGTTGTGACACTCCACCAGCATCGGTCGTTTTGGTCCTTTACGAAAGCGACGATGCTGAAGCNATTACGAGATACGCAAATACGGCCCGNTGGTTTCATGAGGCTCGCGTTCAGGTACCGCAGATCTTNGGTGTCACCAAGCGGGCCTTAATAGTAGAAGACGGTGGTGACCTCTTACTTTCCGAGCAAGCTGAAACCNAAGAGTTGACTCAGCGATATGTTGAGGCGGCGCAGGTTATCTTGGCTATACATGCTCATGGTTCAGAGGCGGAAAGTCCGAACCCGGATTGGCAACTCGATGCTGGGCGTTTACGGGACGAGCTAGCGTTTACCGAAGAGTATGCCCTCCGNTGCTGGCTCAACAGTGATCCATCACCGGGTCGTGACANCGCNTTCGAGAGACTTGCTGCCGCCACCGCGAAGTTGCCAAGTCGTATGTGCCATCGTGACTACCATTCTCGCAATCTTCTAGTTAGGGAAGAGCTGATGGTGGTGGACTTCCAAGACGCCATGGAGGGGCCATTGTTTTATGATCTGGTGTCACTGTTGGGCGATGACTACCGAGATGTGCCGAGAACCGCGATGGTTGCCGCGATCGAGACGTTTTGGGTTGGCGCCCGAACTAGCATGNCGGTNAGTGCAGTCGCAAATGTGCCGGACGAACCGAGTTTGTTGCCTGCCGGTGCACGCCAAGCATTCGCTTTGACCGCGGCGCAGCGTTCTCTTAAAGCGCTCGGGACTTTTGGGTACCAGGTTAGCGTCGCTGGCCGCGTCGAATACGCTATTTGTGCAGACCGTGCATGGAAGCATGCGAAACGCGCAGTCGTTAGTCTTGGATGGGATGATCTACTTACTGAACTCGTTGCTTTCGATAACCTCTGAGTTGNCAGTAGTTGGCTGCGCTGGCAGCTTGTCGCACTCCATAAGCAACGGTACGATCGCTCGTCATCATGCCTGAATCGATCTACATCGCAGACCTCGGCGCGCACGAGGGAGAAACGGTCACCGTCCGTGGTTGGCTGTACAACAAGCGGTCGAGTGGCAAGATCGCTTTTATGCAGTTGCGCGACGGGACCGGAATGGTGCAGGCGGTAGCCACGCCCCAGGACGTTGATGAAACCTCGTGGAATCTGATTGGTGAAGTCACCCAAGAATCATCGATCATTGTAACTGGGTCGGTACGTGCGGATGCCCGCTCGCCGACTGGCTTTGAGCTGGGTGTCGAGCTTGTTGAAATCGTCCAGATGGCTCCGGAATATCCCATCAGCCCGAAGGAACATGGGACCGAATTCTTGATGGACCATCGCCACCTGTGGCTGAGATCGAGTTCTCAGGTCGCAGCTCTTAGGGTGCGCAGCAAAGTGATCCACATCTGTCGCTCCTACTACCATGACCGTGGCTTTGTACTCATTGACAGTCCGATCCTGACCCCGATTTCGGTTGAGGGAACCACGACGTTATTCTCCACCGATTACTTCGGAGAGAACGCATACTTGACCCAAAGCGGCCAGCTGTATTTGGAGCCGGCTTGTATGGCGCACGGTCGTGTCTATTGCTTCGGCCCGACTTTCCGGGCAGAGAAATCCAAGACGCGTCGGCACCTCATCGAGTTCTGGATGCTCGAACCGGAGGTAGCCTATGCGACGCTTGACGATGCGATGGAGTTGGCAGAGGACTTCATTTCGCACGTCGTGCAAACAGCGCTCGTCGAGTGCAAATACGAGTTGGAGGTCCTCAACCGGGACACGACGACCCTTGAGCGGGTTGTAAAGCCTTTTCCACGGATCCTCTATGACGAAGCTGTTGAAATCCTCAGGGAGGCTGGACAGGATTTCGAATGGGGCGGGGACTTTGGNGGTGGCCATGAGACGATCATNTCTGAGGCNTTCGACCGTCCAGTGCTNGTNCATNGNTTCCCANNGGCGATAAAGGCNTTTTATATGGAGCCNGACCCNGANCGNNANGAACTGGCGCTNGCNATGGACATGATAGCTCCCGAGGGATACGGNGANATCATNGGTGGNAGCCAGCGAATTCATGACCATGANCTACTNCTGTCGCGCATCCGGGAGAATGGTCTTAACGAAAAGCACTACNAGTGGTACCTCGATGTCCGACGCTATGGCTCGGTGCCNCACTCCGGCTTNGGTATGGGGCTTGAACGCGTCNTNGCCTGGATTACNGGCGTGCCNCANCTGCGTGAGACGATTCCCTATCCAAGGTTNCTGGGACGGCTCACNCCGTGACCCGAAGCNNNCAAGAGCAAGCTTCCCGCTTGNTGGCGACTGGNTTCGGCACAGGGTTTCTTTGGCCTGCCCCTGGTACCTGGGGATCGCTGCTTGGTGTTGCACTGTTNNTCCTGTTTCTTGCCCCNCTCGATTGGAGGTGGCAGCTTGCNGCTAGCATCGGGTTCACGATNCTCGGGACNATCGCCGCTGAAATTGCNGCCATGGAACTAGAAGGTGATGACCCTAGTTCGATTGTGGTCGATGAGTGGGCNGGGATGTGGTTGTCGATGGTGGCTNTCCCGGGTTCGAGTGGCTGGTGGATACTGGCGTTCTTCTTGTTTCGTACCTTTGACATCCTAAAGCCGTTTCCGGCAGGACGCTTTGAGCAACTACAAGGTGGCGTGGGGATAATGGCGGATGATGTCGTGGCGGCCGCTTATACCCAGGTGGCTGTCCACGCCACTCTCTGGACCTTGGGGATATGAGCCACCCGACATTGGACAACTTTCTCCACCTTGCGGAAATGGTGGGTGGCACGCTGTTGCGAAAACACGAAACGGTTGCCACAGCGGAAAGTTGCACAGCAGGCTTGGTCTCGGCGGCGCTAACACAAGTACCGGGAGCTTCCGACTTTTTCTGGGGCGGCATTGTTGTGTACGCTGCTGATGCCAAGATTGACCTCGCCGGGCTCGATCCTGAACTGCTCGCGCAGTACGGAACGGTTTCCTTGGCAACGACCGAGGCGCTTGCCGCTGCGATCAGAGATCGATCGATGGCGACCTACGGAGTAGCGGTGACGGGCTGGGCTGGCCCATTGACTGGTCCCAGGGAGGTCGTTGGGCGTATCTTCGGTGCTGTCGCTGATCGCCACGCGGTAGTCTCGCGAAGGTGGCAGTTCGACGGCGACCGGGACACTATACGCGTCGCCGCGGTTGCGGCCGTACTTAACCTCTTGCGGCAGGAGCTTGTCGAATCAGGGGATAACGCCAGTGTTTGATTTGTTCTATGCAGCCCACAACGACATGATCGCTATCATGGGCGGGCTGCTAGTTGGCTTTGCTTTTGGCAGCATTCCTTTCGGGTACTTACTCGTCAGGGTGAAGACCGGCGATGATGTTCGTCTTGTGGGCAGCGGCAACATTGGGGCTACCAACGTAAATCGCGTCCTTGGTAAGGGAGCTGGTATTGCTACCCTTTTTCTGGATGCTGCGAAGGGNGCCGTCGGTACGTTCACTGCGCTACATGTTGGTATTGTTGTCCTCGGCATGCAACAGCCAGTTTGGGGGGCGGCTGGTGCACTCGGCACCGTTCTTGGGCATTGCTACACGCCCTGGCTTGGCCTGCGTGGAGGTAAAGGAGTAGCTACGTTGTTGGGGGCGTTTGGTCTTCTCGTGCCTGTGCCGACAGCAGTAGGGGTCGGAGTCTTGGTGGTGGTGGCGGTAATTGGCCGTATGATGTCATTAGCGTCTCTTTCAGGTTGTGTCGCATTGGTCTGTACCGCCTGGTTGCGGGCCGAGCCCAGCTACTCACTTGCGGCCACATCGTTGGTAGCGATCGTCATTTTCCAGCGCCACCGGGAGAACATCGGGCGGATCATGCGGGGTGAAGAAGCAAAGCTTGGAGNAGGATGACAATGAGCATTGCAGTGGCNGAAAGAGTGTGATTGTGGGCGATCCTGTGGACCCTCAAAAGCGCCGAAACCTGTGGAAGATAGCGGTGCTGGGAGCCGGTTCGTGGGGTACGGCCTTGGCGGTTCATTCTAGCTTGGCCGGTCATAATGTCAGGTTATGGGCGCGGCGACAGCTTGCCGCCGATGCCATGAGCCGTAGCGGCAAAAACGCTGACTATCTTCCGCGCTGCGAACTCCCGGAATCTCTAGTNGTTAGCGCAGACGCGGAAGCGAGCATGGCTGACGCCGACTTGGTCATAAGTGTGATTCCGTCACGTTTCCTGCGCTCGGTGTGGGATGAAATCAGCTACGCGTTTCCGGCTGGAGCTCACCTAGTTTCGGCAACCAAGGGTTTGGAGGACAACACGGGATTGAGGATGAGCCAGGTGCTTTCGGAATATACCGGTGGAAGGGAAGCTTCGATTATGGCTCTGTCCGGCCCCTCATTTGCTGCCGAACTTGTTGAAGGGCACCCCACGGCTGTGACTCTCGCATGTGCCAACCTCGAAGCTGCCGAAAGCGTCCAAGCTTGTTTGAGCCATGGTCCATTGAGAGCCTATCGAAATGCGGACATTATTGGCGTTGAGCATGGTGGGGCTCTCAAGAATGCCATTGCGATCGCGACCGGGATTGCGGATGGGCTCGGGTTCGGTACCAACTCACGTGCTGCTCTTATCACACGTGGCCTCAAGGAGTTGACTGGCTTGGCGGTTGCCCGGGGAGCGAGGCCAGCCACCCTGATGGGGTTAGCTGGCCTCGGCGACCTGGTATTGACCTGTACCGGGTCGTTGAGCAGAAACCGTCACGTTGGTGTTGAACTCGGGAAGGGTCGAAGCCTGGAAGAGATCATCGACAGCATGCAGATGGTTGCCGAAGGCGTCGAGACGGTCCTAGCTGCGTTTCATCTGGGGCGTCGACTGGAAGTGAAGATGCCGATCACGAATGAGGTTTATGCGATACTGAAAGAAGGCAAGCCGGCGCGGGCGGCGATCGAGGATCTGATGGCACGTACCTTGGTTGAAGAGTAGTCGGGACGCCCCTCTTGAGTGATGTCAGTCATGCTACGATCTCGCCCATGTGTTGCCCAAAGCAGGCCTTGTGCAGGACAGCTTCCCTTTGTGAATCGACGATCTTCATCGTCACCACGGCTCACTAGAATACACGTTGGGTGGCATCCTAGGCCGTTCGCTTGTGCGCACACGAGAGAGCCTGAGGGGAGTGTTGCGCGGCATCGCTTCGCTCCAAAGACCAGACGAAGAGACGCTTGAGGCGCTTGAAGAAGCTCTCATCTTGGCTGACGTTGGTCCGACAGTGGCCCTGCGTTTGGTGGAAAATCTTCGTCGGACTCCGGTTGGCGACGAGAGTCCACACGAGCGCTTACGTAAGGCGATGTTGGAGATTCTCACAAGGAGCAGTAGCGCATTAAGTACACCTTCGGAAGATCGACCGCATGTGGTTCTGCTCGTTGGTGTCAACGGCTCAGGAAAAACGACCAGNGTAGCGAAGCTCGCGGCGAGGTACGTTGCGCAAGGACACAGCGTTATTCTTGGTGCTGCAGATACTTTCCGCGCCGCGGCCGNTGAACAGCTTGAGGTCTGGGGCAAACGCCTCAATGTTGAAGTNATCTCTCATAAGCCGGGTGGAGATCCTGCGGCGGTCGTTTACGATACTTGCGCAGCAGGCCGCTGTCGCGGTGCAGACATTGTTCTGATCGACACTGCGGGCCGCCTACATACCAAAGATAACCTTATGGCGGAACTTTCTAAGATCCATAAGACGGCCGGGAAAGTCATNGAAGGAGCGCCCAACGAAGTCTGGCTTGTGCTCGATGCGACCACTGGCCAGAATGGGCTCCGTCAGGCAGAGGACTTCTTCCGGCACGCTGGTGTCACCGGTCTGATCCTTGCGAAGCTCGACGGGAGTGCCAAGGGTGGGGTTGTTCTTTCAATCGCCGAGACATTGGACTTGCCGATTCGGTTCGTTGGCACAGGTGAAGAAATCGATAACTTGGCTCTGTTTGACGCCGAGGCTTATGTCAATGGCCTGATCGGCCAGGATTAATAGGTAACAAGTGGCAGATAAGCAGCATTTAGAAGAATGCATCCGCTTGGCATCACAGGCGCGCGGAGCGACTAGTCCAAATCCCATGGTTGGAGCCGTTGTAGTGCGCGATGACGAGGTGGTTGGGCGTGGGNTGCACCGATGCCCAGGTGACCCTCATGCTGAACGAGTTGCTCTCGATGAAGCTGGTGATAGGGCGCGCGGCGCGACGCTCTACGTCAACATTGAGCCTTGCAGCCATCAAGGACGCACGCCGCCTTGCATTGATGGGGTCTTGCAATCCGGTATCAAGCGGGTGGTGGTAAGCACTTTGGATCCGGATCCGAGGGTCTCTGGTGGTGGGGTGAAGGCCTTGCGCGCCGCCGGTCTTCAGGTTGACGTCGGTGAGTTGGCTTTTGAGGCGACACGACTCAACGAGGCATATCTTTCGTATAAGACCTGCGGCCGGCCGTTCGTCACAGCCAAAGCTGCTATCTCTCTAGATGGACGCCTGGCGACAAGGCACCGTGAGTCTCAGTGGATCAGTGGCGAAATTGCTCGCCGGCGAACGCATCAATTGCGCGCTGAAACGGATGCGATTGGAGTCGGCATCGGGACTATTCTCGATGACGATCCTCGCCTTACCGTGCGGGGAGACAATTCCGAGGGCCCACGCTATCGAGTGGTTTTTGATACCAACTTGCGCACGCCCCGAATCGCCAAGCTGTTGGGTGAAAGTAAGGGCAGGGTGCTTTTGTTCTGTGGCCCAGATGCCCCTGCGGATGCGGAAGCTGAGCTTGGCGCGTTGGGTGCTGAGATAGTTCGGATAAGCTCTGGTGAAAAAGGACTTTCTTGGGATGACATCCTTTCCGAGCTTGCAGCTCGGGAAGTGATGTCATTGCTGCTTGAGGGGGGCAGTGGCGTTCTGACTAGCGCATTCGAGGCTGGTATAATATGCAAGCTCTTCCTCGTCTATGCACCTCTCTTGATCGGCGGGTCCGGAGCCTTGTCTCTTTGGGGAGGCGATGGTGTCGACGAGCTCACGGCAGCGCCGCGCCTCCGTCACGTGAGACACTTCAGTCTTGGTGACGACTGGGCGGTCGAGGGATATCTTCAAGGCCCGGAGCCATCACTCTAGAAGGGTGCTGAAACACGGCCTTTAGCATCTCAAACCAGAAAAGCACGAATGTTTACTGGGCTAATCGAAGAGGTGGGTACGGTTACACGCGTTAAGCACGTGTCACAAGGCGTGCGCCTACGGGTTACCACAAACACGAGTTCCCTCAGCTTGGTGCTCGGAGACAGCATTGCAGTNGACGGTGCCTGCCTTACGGTTATCGAAATTGACGGTATGGATTTTGTTACTGAGGTCTCACCAGAGACGATTGCGCGGACCAACCAGTCNCTTTATGAGGAAGGCACTAGGGTCAATCTTGAACGTCCTTTAGCTGCCAACGCCCGTATCGGTGGGCACTTTGTGCAAGGGCACGTAGATGCGGTGATTCGACAGCGTTGGCAGGACAAAGAAGGTGACTTTGTGCGCACCCGGTTTGAGATGCCAGTGGGTTTAGAGCGTTATTTAGTGCCAAAGGGCTCGATCGCAATCAATGGTGTTTCCCTAACCATTGCTGATCTGGACAAAGGTTGGTTCGACGTCCAGCTTGTCCCGCATACACTGGAACACACAAATTTGATCTCGGAGAAGCGTGCGGAGGCGATGAACGTGGAAGTGGACATGCTGGGTAAGTATGTTGCCCGGATGCTCGAAGCGGATCTAGAAGTACCGGGCATGGAGTCGATTGTCGCCGTNGGGGGAGATGAGGCATGAGCTTCGCCAGCATCGACGAAGCAATCGAGGACATTCGACAAGGTCGTATGGTGATTGTGGTTGACGATGAGGATCGCGAGAACGAGGGGGACCTAACAATCGCCGCAGAGAAAATCACCGACGAAGTCATCAACTTTATGGCCAGAAATGGGCGCGGGCTAATCTGCTTGCCAATGACGCGGGAGCGGCTTGAAGCTTTGCAAGTCCCACTGATGGTCGATGACAATTCGTCAAAGTTCAACACGGCGTTCTGTGTATCGATTGAGGCGAAAAGNGATGTCTCNACTGGTATTTCCGCTGCCGATCGTGCTGCCACCGTGCGGGCTGCGATCGATCCNGCTACCCGGCCTCAGGATCTTGGCAGGCCCGGTCATATGTTCCCTCTGCAGGCTGAAGACGGTGGGGTGCTGCGCCGCGCCGGACAGACCGAGGCAGCTGTTGACCTTGCCCGCATGGCAGGTTTGTATCCGGCGGGCGTAATCTGCGAGATCATGAACGAAGACGGGACGATGGCAAGAGTTCCAGATCTCATGGAGTTCGCAGCANAACACGAACTAAGGATTATCAACATCGCCGACCTAATCCACTACAGACTCGGCACCGAACGCTTCGTCAAACGTATGGCTTCGCCGAACCTGCCGACTCGTTTCGGTGATTTCACTTTGCATGCCTATGAGAATGAGTTCGACAACAAGACGCACGTGGCCCTCGTCATGGGAGATGTNGCCGATGGTGACCCTGTCCTAATGCGCGTGCATTCTGAGTGTCTCACCGGCGACGCCTTCTTTTCGGCGCGTTGTGATTGTGGCCCACAGCTCGAAACTGCCATGCAGCGGATTGCCGAAGAGGGCCGCGGGATTATCGTATATCTAAGGCAGGAGGGCCGCGGAATTGGCTTGGTCCACAAGTTGAGAGCCTACGAACTCCAGGATGGTGGCGCCGACACGGTCGAGGCCAACGAAGCGCTTGGATTCCAGGCCGATCAGCGCGACTATGGCATTGGTGCACAAATTCTCAACGACTTGGGGGCCTCCAAGCTTAGGGTCATGACCAATAACCCGCGCAAGTTTGTCGGACTTTCCGGGTATGGCCTCGAGGTTGTCGAGCGGGTCCCCATAGAAATAGAACCGACTGAAACAACACGCCGCTATCTTGAAACTAAAAAACAGAAGCTTGGACACGACCTGACGTCTGTTTAATCCAAGAACCAGCACCGAAAGCCAACATGTTTGAGCAAATCAGCCAACGCCTGAATCAAACGCTGAGCATGCTACGTGGCGTTGTGCGCATCGATGAGGCGAGCCTTGCAGCCGCTCTGCGTGATTTGCGGTTGGCGCTGCTCGAAGCCGACGTCAATTTTGGCGTCGTGAAGGATCTTCTCGGGGTCGTCCGCGAGCGCGCCCAGGGGCAGGAGGTACTTGACTCGCTGACTCCGGGTCAACAGGTTGTCAAGGTTGTCCATGAGGAGATGGTTAAGTTGCTTGGTGGCACCCAGGCATCTCTTCAGCTTAAGGGTGCCACGCCACACGTCATCATGCTCGTTGGGTTGCAAGGGGCAGGTAAAACGACGACTGCGGCCAAGCTTAGTCAGCAGCTGCGCCGTAGCGGCCACTCGCCGTTACTAGCTTCGCTAGACGTTCATCGTCCGGCGGCAAGAGAGCAGCTCGCTCAGATGGCGACCAATTCTTCGCTACAGGTCTTCGTAAGTGACGGTGATGATCCTATGGTGCTGGCGCGGGAAGCGATTGAGAAGGCGCGGCTGACTGGCCACGATGTTGTCGTTTTTGACACTGCGGGCCGTCTGCACCTCGATAAGACGATGATGAACGAGGCAGCAGAGATAGTAAAAGTTCTAAAACCGGGGAACGTCATCTATGTTGCCGACTCCCTCGCCGGCCAGGATGCAGTCACATCTGTGAGTGTGTTCCATGAGCGCTTGCCGCTAACAGGGACGGTACTTACCAAGCTGGATGGTGATGCCCGGGGTGGTGTAGCGATGTCGATTGCGGCGGTGACTGGCTTGCCAATCCTTTACGCTGGCGTTGGCGAGCGCACCGAAGATTTAGAGGCTTTCCACCCGGACCGTATTGCCTCGAGGATTCTTGGGATGGGTGACATCTTGACGCTGATTGAGAAGGCGCAGGAGGGTGTGGACATCGAGGTGGCAGCAAAAATCGAGAAACGCCTGCGGGATGCGACGTTTACACTCGAGGATTTTCGAGAGCAGATCCGGCAGATGAACAAGTTTGGTTCAATGTCAAAGCTCCTTGAGTTGTTGCCAATGGGACGGGGAGTTGATATGAAAGCTCTGGCTCCGGCTGAGGGCGACATGCGAAGCTTCAGCGCCATCATTGATTCGATGTCGGTTGAAGAGCGTCGCCATCTGCAAACCATCGACAGGTCACGTTGCCGGCGGATTGCCAAGGGTAGCGGTACCCGTATTCAAGATGTCAATCGGTTGCTCAAACAATTCAACACAGCCCGAAAATTAATGAAGAAACTTGGTCGCCAGCGGGGCGATCCGCTAGACATGATGCGAAACGTAGGTTTTGGCCGATGAGAGCGGTCGCTCCGCGTTCGGGCGACAAATGATTTCACTAGGAGGATAGAGAGAGTGCTTGCGATTCATCTACGTAGAACAGGTGCGAAAAAAGATCCGCACTACCGGGTTGTTGTAGCCGACAGTCGGGCGGCTCGTGACGGTGCGTTTATTGAGATCCTAGGTCATTACCACCCGCGCTATCAGCCGGCAAAACTTGTCCTTGACGTCCAGAAGACGAAAGACTGGATCGCTAAGGGCGCCCAGCCATCTGACACTGTCAAGAGTCTTCTAAAACAAATGGAGTCTGGCACGGTGGAGACCCAACAGCCTGTGGCTCCATCGCGCCAGCGGGATGCTGTCCAGCAAAGTGAATCCCGCACAAAGGAGCGGGCGGTGCCAGAGCTTGAAGCGGAGACGGAACCTGAAGCGGAGGCAGAAGTNGAAGCAGAAGCAGAAGCAGAANNAGNAGCGGAGNCAGAAGCAGAGGCGGAGNCAGANGTAGAAGCGGAGNCAGAAGCAGNNGCGGAGNCAGAAGCAGAGGCGGAGNNAGAAGCNGNNGCGGAGGCAGANGNAGNAGCNGANNNAGAAGCTGAANCNGANNCNGAAGCGGAAAAAGAATAGGCTGAAATACNCCGGAGTNGNTTGTGNCTCCGGNCCCCCCGNANACACTCACGAATTCGCCAATAGGGGAGTTGTTCGATGCTTATCGAAGAATTGGTCTCAAACATTGCGAANGCGCTCGTCGANAATCCAGATGANGTNCAAGTTAACGTCGTTGAGGGAGAACAGACGACGGTTGTCGAGCTGAGAGTTGATCCAGATGACTTAGGGAAGGTGATTGGCAAGCAGGGTCGCACAGCCCGTGCCATTCGTACTTTGCTAGGGACCGCTGGCACGAAAGACAACAAACGCGTTCTGCTGGAAATTTTGGAGTAGNAGCATGTCTTGGNTGTCTAGCCAACCAGAGCCGTCGGATCCAGTGGTCNTCGGACGGGTTTTGCGGCCGCATGGCCTCGTCGGTGAAGTNATCGTGGATCCNACCGATTCTCGGACGGTGCACTTTGAGCNGGGAACATGCCTGTGGATGGCCGGTAGCTGGCGGGANGTGATTAGGTGCCGGGCCCAGGGTGATCGGTGGATTGTGCGTCTTGGGGGTGTTGCCGATAGAGATGAAGCTGGAACGTTACGCGATGAAGAGATTAGCGTGGAGGCGGCGGGACTACCGGACTTGGGGAGCGGCTGTTACTACATTCACGACCTTGTTGGTTGTAGGGTGGAGAATCCAACGGGTGTCAAGCTTGGTGAGATTACTGCCGTGGTGCCCGGCCCACAGGACTGGCTAGAGATCGCACAGCATGGTGAGCGCAGCCTGGTGCCTATGGTGGGTGCGTTGCTGAAAGAAGTGGATGTGGAAGCCCGGCNTGTAGTGATTGATCCGCCAGCAGGTTTGGTAGAAGCAACAAAGGCATAACTGCCTGTGAGAAACGCCATGAGGATAGACATAATCACGATCTTNCCCGGATTTTTCCCCGGGCCACTCGGGGAAGGAATTGTCGGCCGCGCCATCGGTAAGGGTCTTGTAGAGCTGAGAGTGCATGATCTGCGTGATTTTGCAGATGAGCCCCACCGGCAAATTGATGACGAACCTTTTGGCGGGGGTGGTGGAATGGTGTTTAAGCCGGAACCTCTGTTCTTGGCTGTCGAGGCGGTTGNNATCGAACTTGNGGAACAGGGAGTTGANGCCGGTCCAGTCATCATGATGTCTCCTCAAGGACAGCTTTTGCAGCAGTCAAAGGCCGGAGAACTCGCGGTCCTGAAACAGATGACGCTGCTGTGCGGTCGCTACGAAGGTGTCGATGAGCGTGTGCGTGAGCATCTAGTTGATTTTGAACTCTCTATTGGTGACTACGTTCTCACTGGTGGCGANTTGCCAGCAATGGTTGTCGTAGAAGCCATTACTCGGTTGCAGTCAGGAGCCGTTGGGGATGCCGAAGCTGTAGAGAGGGACTCGTTTTCTGAGGGGCTTTTAGATTATCCTCACTACACACGCCCGGCCGATTTTAGGGGATACTCGGCACCGNTGGTTCTAAGATCGGGGAATCACCAAGCGATCGCCACGTGGCGACGGCAGCAGTCGTTACTAGCAACAGCGCGTAAGCGTCCNGATCTGCTCGTCACCAAGACGCTATCNGAACAAGANCAAGCATTTTTGAAGAACGNAACAAGGGAGTAGTCATCGTGGACGTNATGAAGATGATTGAGAGTCGCGGGCAGAAGNAGGAAATTCCTGCTTTCAGNCCNGGNGATANCGTNAAGGTNCACCAGCGNGTCATCGAAGGGAACAAGCAACGCATACAGGTGTTCGAAGGTGTGGTGGTTGCAAGACGTGGCAGCCGCAACAATGCTAGCTTCACGGTGCGGAAAATCTCGTACGGNATNGGTGTNGAGCGCATNTTTGCNTTGNATTCNCCNAACATTGAGAGNATCGAAGTTACCCGGTTGGGNAAGGTNCGNNGNGCTAAGCTGTATTANCTTCGAAGNCGTTCTGGAAAAGCGGCTCGCATCAAGGAGAAGCGAACCCAATAGAGCCTTTCGAGCAGGAACTGAGGCAGTCTGGCCTGAGCCGGATCGCTGGGCTTGACGAGGTGGGCCGAGGGTCGCTTTTTGGGCCTGTGGTCGCGGCCGCTGCTGTCGTCGATCCATTGCGCACGACCAAAGGCGTCAACGACTCTAAGAAGCTCACCGCATCGCAGCGCTGTGAGTGTTTCAAGCTGTTGGTCAAGGACCTTGACGATTGGTCGATCGGCATCGCGTCGGCGACCGAGATTGATCGGCTCAATATCTCTGAGGCAACACGGGTAGCGATGTTGCGCGCAATAGAGGGTTTGCGGAAACCACCAGATTACCTCCTGATTGATGGGCACATAGAACTCGACGTGCAGATTCCACAGAGATCTTTGGTGAAGGGTGACGCTCGGTGTTTGTCGATAGCCGCGGCGTCGGTTCTTGCCAAGGTCGCCCGAGACACCTTGGTGGCTGGTTACGCTCGTCGTGTCCAAGGTTACGGTTTGAGCCGAAATATGGGTTACGGGACCTTGGAACATCGGCGCGCCCTTGCTGATCAGGGGCCAAGCGAGTTTCATCGCCGCAGTTTTCACGTTAAGGGCAAGCTTCCCTTTACCGAGACAGACGTATGATTGTCGACCTTAGGCGGGTAGTTGCTGCGGCGGTGGTGAAAGCGGTTGCCGAAGTGACCGGTGAAACTATCGACATTCCATCTGTCGAGGATCCACCGAGGCCTGAGTTTGGCGACCTGGCAATCCCTGTTGCACTCGAGCTTGGCCGTAGCCTTGGTCGCCCGCCACGTCAGCTTGCAGAGGAACTGCTTGAGTGGCTTGAAGCGAACCCGGTAGCCGGTGTGAGTCGCTGGCAAATCGCCGGCCCCGGGTATTTGAACGCCTTCTTTGACCGCGGATGGGTATTCGATCAAATCCTTGACACACTGGGTAGTGTCTCCGATGACCAGCGGCTTCCGTCCAGTGTCGACATAAAACAGATCGTTGAGCACACGAGCATAAACCCCAACAAAGCGGCGCACATTGGCCACCTGCGCAATGCTTGCCTCGGCGACACTTTGGCCCGTGTAGTTCGTAGTCAGGGGATTGATGTTGAAGTTCAGAACTATATCGATGACACCGGCGTGCAGGTCGCGGATGTCGTACTCGGTTTTGCAGAGATCCGTGGTCTGGACGCTGAGGCCGTTGCAGCTCTTCCCGACCCTTTCGATTATGCCTGCTGGGATCTGTACACCGAGGTTACCGAGCTTCTTGAGAACAATGAGGTTCTGCAAGCACGGCGACGTGAGGTTTTGCTGTCACTTGAGCGTCAGAGTGGCCCCGAAGCTGAGTTAGGTGCCATCATCGCCGACCGAATTACCAGTTGCCATATTGCCACAATGGAACGCCTTGGCATCCGTTATGACCTCTTGGTTCGAGAAGGTGACGTCGTGGGACTTGAACTGTGGGCGGCTGCTCTTGAGCAACTGAGTACGAGTGACTGTGTCTATTTCGCTGATGGTGGCAAACACGACGGCTGCTGGATGATGCGTCTTGAAGGCCTACCAGGTTTCGAGGATCTCGAGGAACCGGACAAGGTGCTAGTGCGTTCCAACGGCGCTGCGACATACGTGGCCAAGGACATTGCCTACCACATGTGGAAATATGGCTTGCTCGACGACGTATTTGCTTATGAGAATTATGCGGAGATTCCAGATACGCATGTTGCCTACCGGAGCGCCCGTCCGGGAAGTGCTAATGCCCGTTCGATGCCTGGTCGCTTTGGTGGCGCAAGATCGGGCTTCAATGTTATCGACGTGCGTCAGTCGTATCTGCAACAAATCGTTGGCGTCGCGTTGGCCGCCTTAACTAGAGATTCACAGATCGAAGTCTCGCACACTCATTTCTCCTACGAGATGGTGGCATTGACACCGCGCACCGCAGAAACCTTAGGTATCCCGGTGGCGCAAGACGACCAGCGTAAGGCTTATATCGAAATGTCAGGGCGCCGGGGCTATGGTGTCAAAGCTGACGACCTTCTCAACGTTCTTGAGAAACGGGGTGCAACCGAGGTCGCCAAACGCAATCCTGAGCTTGATGCAGCTGAGGTCGACGAATTAGGCCGCCAGATCGCCGTTGGAGCGTTGCGCTACTTCCTGGTCAAATTTTCTCGTAACAAGGTGATTGCCTTTGACCTCGAAGAAGCGCTGAGCTTCGAAGGTGAGACCGGTCCATATCTCCAGTACGCAGGAGTCCGGGCGCATAGCATCTTTGCCAAGCTCGAAGAGCGCTGGGGAAAGAGTGAGGAAGAGGTCGTTAGCGAAGCGCGATCAATGCTTGCCGCTGGACGGTTGGGCTCCGAGCTTGTTGGGAAGGAAGCTTCGGAGTTGTGGAACCTGATAGTTCAGCTTATGCGACTCGAGTATGTTATCGAGCAGACAGTGACGAACTTGGAAATTTCAACGCTTGCGAAGCACGCTTTTGGTCTCGCCCAGGCGTTCAACCACTTCTACCATCGGTACCCAATTCTTAAGGAGGAAAATGAAGCTAAGCGTGCACTCAGAATTCTCTTGGCGCACGTTTTCCGACTGCACTTCAGCGAGGTCCTGAGTCTACTGGGCATACCTCTGCCGGAGCGAATGTAGGTAGTTGGGTGATGTACAAGACCGATGACACCGTGGGAGCGTTAATGCGAAACCCCATCAGCATCGGTCGACTTTCGAGTCTTTATTGTGGCGGCGATGGCACACTGCCGTATTTTTCGACGATGTAAGCGGCATCGACCAACAAGCGCCGAGGCTTTGATCCTTGGGGTGGGCCAACCAGGCCGTCCGCCTCCATCATATCGACGATACGGCCGGCGCGAGCATACCCGAGGCGCAACTTTCGCTGGATGTTTGAGATTGAAGCTTCACCAGCCCCGACGACCAGGCGGAGGGCTTCTTCGAAGTATTCGTCGCGGTTATTCGAAGGTTTGTCGGCGTTCTTTGGCCCCGTTCCTTCCGGTGGTGGGAGTGTGACTTCCTGCGCGTATTGCGGTCGTGCCTGGTTACGCCAGAAGTCGACTACTGCGCGAACTTCACCATCGTCAACATAGGCGCCATGTACGCGTTGTAAACGCGAGGTACCGGGAGCCAGGAACAGCATATCTCCTTTGCCGAGTAGGTTTTCGGCGCCGTGTGAATCAAGGATGACTCGTGAGTCGGTCTTGGACGCAACGCGGAAAGAGATACGCGCTGGCAAGTTGTTCTTGATCGTTCCAGTAATGACGTCAACCGATGGCCGCTGAGTGGCAAGGATCATATGAATACCGACAGCGCGCGCCATCTGCGCCAGGCGCATGATGCAAACTTCGACCGATGCTGACGCGCGCAGCATCAAGTCGGCGAGCTCATCGATGACGACGACGAGGTAGGGGAGTGGCTTGAGTTCTGAGGGAGCAAAGCCTGCACCTGTGGCAGCATGATGGGACTTTGCCGCTCTGTCGAGTAGCTCTTCCTCGCCACGCTGCAACATTATGTTGAACTGCTCAATGTTGCGGACGCCGAATTCAGCTAGCCTTCGGTAGCGCTTGTCCATCTCGCGTACAGCCCAGCCGAGCGCATTAGCGGCCCGATCGGCGTCGAGCACTACCGGTGTCAAGAGGTGAGGGAGGTCTTCGTAAAGGCCGAATTCGAGACGCTTGGGATCTACGAGTACGAGTTTCACTTCGTCTGGAGACGCTTTGTAAAGAAGGCTCAGCAGCATCGAGTTCAGTGCCACGCTTTTACCTGAACCTGTTGTGCCGGCGATTAGTAGGTGTGGCGCACGAGCAAGGTCGGCGACAACGTTCTCTCCGTGGATCTCCTTACCGATTGCCAAGCTTAGCTTTGAGTGGGACTTTTGAAATTGTTTGGACTCAAAGATCTCGCGAAGGCGAATAACCTTGCGGGTGCTGTTCGGGGCTTCGATGCCAACTGTAGACTTGCCCGGTAGCCGCGCTATGCGAACGCTTTCCGCTCGGAGCGCGAGACTGAGATCTTCGCTGAGGTTGACGATCTGACTGTACTTCACGCCGGCTGCTGGTTGAAACTCATAGGTTGTGACCACCGGACCGGGGTGGATTGCCACAACTTCGCCAGCCACCTTAAACTCGGCACTCTTACTGGAGATCGCTTTTGCTTTTTCGACGAATTCTGCTTCGTCGATCTCTTCGTGTGGGGACGGCAGATCGAGCAGGTCAACTTCTGGCAACGCGTATGAACCACCTGGCCCCGCTGGTTGCTCGAAAGGTAGAGGATCGGGGCCTGGCGGTGGTTTCAGCTTCTCGCGTGGCTTGGTCGGGGATGTTTGTTCAACCGCTGGGGTGACCATCACCTCCGGAAGTTCTGCGTCAGACCGTGTGAGAGTGACTGGAACCTTCACTTTCAGCACCGAGCCACTCGTTTTTGGTATCTCGGGGGCTTTCTTGCCTGAGAGCACGCCCGTTTTCTTAACGTTCGCGTGCGCGGCGTGCTTGTCAATGACCGCCCGTCGCGCCTTAGCTTTACGGCGGCGTTCACGGGTGCGAGCGAAGCTAGTACGCATGCGACGGAGGGTACTCATCAGTCCCCTCCATGCCGCCATCATCATGACTTCAAGTGACAGGCTCGTTGCTGCGATGACCGCCAACAATGCCGTGGTAACGCAGACAAGGGGGCCACCGACAGGGCCGAACATCGACAACAAGGCCGTTGCAGTCAGTGACCCTACGATGCCACCAGCAGGGAACCCGCCACCACCGTAGCTGATTGTGCCGATGCTTATGGTAGCTAGGCCACACACTGAGATGGTCAATGTGATGGTGCCCAGGGCTTTAGTGAACGGCGACTCGATTCTGCGATGCCGGATACGATTCCATCCCACCACTGCGAGGGCGAATGTGCACAACCAGGCGCCAAGCCCCACCATCTGAAACGCGACCGCTGCTATCGTCGCCCCGACCGGCCCGGCCCAGTTCTGGATTGGGCTGTCAGCTGCGAAATCGAATGGATTGGGGTCCGTAGCCGTATATGAGGATAAAGCCGCTGCTATAAGGATGGCGGCTGCCATGCAGGCGAAGCCAATAGATTCGTCGCGGAAACGGGCCTGCGAAGCGGGGCGCTTGCGTTTGCGAGCCACTTTAAAACCTCTGGTGTTATGACTCCTAGGCGAAGCTCGCACCTTGGTTCAGCGCCTCCCAGGGTTCTCTCAGGAACTCCCCAGCGCGAGCCACGCGAGCACCGATGACAACGCCCATAGATACCAAGCGAATCGATGCCACCACTTTTCCGAGGTGGCACGGTGCACAAGTCCAATGCAAATGTATCCAATCGCCCCAGCCGAGAGCGTAGCAAAGGCAAGGTTAGTGAACAAGATCTCCGTGCCGATGGTGGTTCCATGCGGATTCAGGCTAACAATCAAAGTTGCACCGAGAATCGCCGGAACAGAAAGCAAAAAAGAAAAAATCACCGCCTGTCGGTGCGCAATGCCAAATAACAAGGCGAGAGAAATGGTGAGACCAGAGCGTGAAATGCCAGGGAGCATCGCTGCACCCTGGATTGTCCCGATGGCGATGGCGAGCAATGGAGTGATGGTGTGTTCGCGGCGTGGCACGAAGCTGGTTGCCATCAGGACGACCCCGGATAGTGCTAAGCACAGGGCGATGAGATCCAGGCGTTGAAACGCACCACGGATTAAGTTTTCAAAGCCAAGGCCGATAGCCGCCGTCGGGATGGAAGCCAGAATGATGTAGGCGGTCCATTGCCGAGAAAAGAGTCCATCGACAATTCGGTTGTCCAGTTGTCCCCTTAGGATTTTGACGAGAAAATGCCGATAGTAGAAGAGCACGGCAGCGGTAGTTCCCAGGTGCACGCTGACTTCGAATAGCTCTCCAGGAGACTGCATTGCTGGCCAGATGAGCTGCACCGCGGCCAGGTGGCCGCTGCTCGAAACCGGAAGAAACTCGGTTAACCCTTGAATGACTGCCAGGATGATCGAATAGGCAAGAGATAGTGACGTGGCGGCGTTGTTCACTGGATAAGCTCCGGCAGCTCTTCAGCCAGACGGGCAAATTGAATTACTCTAAGTGCCTCAGCTCTTGCGCCCATGTCAATACCGATTGTGGCAAACGCCCTCTCGATTTCATCTCGTTGCCAGCCAGATTGACGCAGTGAATTCAACAACGTCTTGCGTCGGTGTGCGAAACTACCCTGTACAACGGTTTGGCAATGTTGTTGTCGCGCAGTACAGGCCGGCGGTTCATGTGGTTGTAGGCGAACAAATGCTGACTTGATCTTAGGCTCAGGACGAAAAGCCCCTGGGCCCAGGCGCCGTATCATCTTGCCGTCGAAGAACCAGCCAACGAGCACAGACAAGAGCGCCCGTTCCGAGGAACCGGCCGGCGCTAATATTCGTTTTGCAATATCGATTGGGACCATATAGTAAGCGTCGGAAACGATTTTATGGTGCTTAACAGTCCAGCGCATGATTGGACTGGCAATGGCGTACGGCAGGTTGCCGACGAAACGTAGTTCGGGCCCGCTAGACGCTGGCGGATCGTACTCGAGAACGTCACCATGAATTACCGACAGTTTGCCAGCGGAGTTGCGGGCGAGTGCCTCAAGTGTTTCGCAGCAACGCGTGTCAACCTCTATCGTGGTTACTCTGACGTCGTGTTGCAACAAGGCACGGGTCATGCGCCCTTCTCCCCCGCCAATTTCGAGGAAGTGGTCACCGCTCTGGGGCTCCATCGAACGCACAAGGGCGACCGCGAGCTCGTCGTTGGCGAGCCAGTTTTGGCTGAATCTTCGCAGAGGGACAGGCACGCTGGCGATTATAGTCGCGTTGACAGGAAGCTGGGAGCGTTGCTACTTTTCCTGTTCCTTCCCGGACTGGTGCTCCAGATCTGTTTCTGGCCTGTGCGCGCCCTATTCGGGCGCCCCGATTTCTTTGACCGTTTTATTTAAGAATGGCTGATCAGAGGGAATCTGCATCGTTCTCGAGGGACGAAATGCCGAAGGGGTACGCCCCTGAATCGGTCGAGCCTCGCTGGGCGAAAGTCTGGGAAGAACGCGCTGTTGGAACACCGGATCCAGAATCGCTAGCACCGGTTTACTCAATGGTGATCCCGCCACCAAACGTGACCGGTTCTCTCCATATCGGTCACACCTTGGATCACACGATCCAGGACATCATGGCGCGGTGGAAGCGGATGCANGGGCACGACGTGTTGTGGCTTCCTGGGACTGATCACGCTGGTATTGCAACTCAAAATGTTGTCGAGAAACAACTTGCCAAGGAGGGCACGAGTCGCATTGAGCTTGGTCGTGAAGAATTCGAGCGCCGCGTTTGGAAATGGAAAGAAGAGTATGGTGGGCGGATTCTCCAGCAAATGCGGCACGAGGGGCTCACGGTCGATTGGACCCGAGAGCGGTTCACTCTAGATGAGGGTCTGTCGAAGGCAGTCCGCCGTGTTTTCGTCGACCTGTATGAGCAAGGACTCGTCTACCGTGGCGAGTATCTGGTCAACTGGTGTCCGCGATGTGGCACAGCGATATCTGATCTGGAGGTCAAGCACCGCGAGACTCACGGCTCGCTTTGGCGTCTCCGTTACCGATTGAAGAGTGAAGACGAGGAACCTGGTGTGCCGCAGTTTGTCGAGGTAGAGACAACCCGCCCGGAAACGATGCTTGGTGACACGGCTTTGGCGGTGAACCCGGATGACAAGCGCTACATTGACCTAGTAGGCAAAACGGCGATTCTTCCGATCATTGGCCGGGAAATTCCGATTATTGCCGATGATTTTGTGGATCTCGAGTTTGGGTCCGGCATGGTCAAAGTTACGCCCTCACACGATCCGAACGACTACGAAATTGGCCTCAGACACAATCTGGAGCGCGTCGATGTGATCGACCGCGATGGCAAGATGACGGATCGAGCTGGAGATTTTGTAGGACAGGATCGCTTCGAGGCGCGCAAGCATGTTATTGAGAGAATGGAGCAGGGTGGTGATCTAGTCGAGCAGAAGGACCATGTCCACGCAGTTGGCNACTGCGACCGATGCGATTCGATCATTGAACCGCTGGTGTCGCTACAGTGGTTTGTGAAGATGGAGCCACTCGCTCAACCTGCTTTGGCTGCGGTCGAAGACGGCCATATTCAATTTGTTCCCGAGAGTACGGTGAAGGTTTACCGGGAGTGGATGACCAACATCCGTGACTGGTGTATTTCTCGGCAGCTGTGGTGGGGGCACCGAATTCCGGCTTGGTACTGCAATGATTGCAGTGAAGTCATCGTTGCGTTCGAAGATCCCGAGGTGTGCCCGTGTGGCGGTGAGCTTCGCCAGGAAACCGACGTTCTCGACACCTGGTTCTCGTCGGCGCTATTTCCTTTCTCGACGCTGGGGTGGCCGGACGAAACCGTGGACCTGAAACGCTACTACCCCGGCGCGTTACTAGTCACCGGTTATGACATTTTGTTTTTCTGGGTTGCCCGCATGATTTTTATGGGGCTGCGTTTTTGCGATGAGCCGCCGTTCCGCGAGGTCTTTTTCCACGGTTTGGTACGGGATGAGCAAGGCAAAAAGATGAGTAAATCGAGAGGCAACGTCGTGGACCCTCTTGAGATAATCGATGAGTTTGGTGCTGACTCGCTACGCTTTACTCTAGCTTCGATGGCCTCGCCCGGGGGCGACATGGCCCTGGCCCGCGACCGCTTGGCAGGTTACCGGACGTTCTGCAACAAACTATGGAACGCATCAAGGTTCGTGCTCATGAACCTGGGCAACGAGTGGGAGACTGAGCAAGCAGTGGCTGATGCGGCACACCCTGTGGCCACGAATCTTGCTGACCGTTGGATCTTGTCACGATTTGCTCGGCTCCTCCCGGAATTCGAAGAAAATCTGGGCAAGTATCGCTTTGATGAAGCCAGCCTTGAGATCTACCATTTTATTTGGCACGAGTTCTGCGACTGGTATATCGAGATGACCAAGTTGGTGCTGTGGGGCACTGATCCTGAGGCCCTGCGCTCAGCGAGAGCGACTCTCATGGCAGTCCTTGAAGGCTCGCTGAAAGTGCTTCATCCCATCATGCCGTTCATTACAGAAGAGATTTGGAGCCGCCTGCCCGGTGACCGGGAACTATTGATTCTGTCGGATTGGCCGCACACTCACCTGGTGTGGCGGGACAAGGTGGCGGATTCGCGCATCAATGATTTACAAGCCCTAGTGAGCGAGATTCGTCGTGTGAGGCATGACTTCAATATCAGTCCGGGCCAAAAAGTGCCGGTCGATCTGATCAGTAGCAACGCGGCACGTCGTGTCGAACTCAATGATTTGTCGGATTATCTTGGCTTCTTTGCCAAAGCGGAGCCGGTGTTAGTGCGATCTGACGACGAGGAGATTGGCGCGGGTGTACATGTGCCAGTCGGTGATGTCGAAGCCGTGTTATTGGTTGCCGACATTGTTGATCTTGCTGGCGAGCGAGACCGTCTACGAAGCAAGTTGGAGAGCGTCCAGGCTGATCTTGCTGGACTTGAACAGCGTCTTTCTAATGATGGGTTCGTCAACAATGCGCCAGCTGACGTGGTCGAAAAGGTGAGTGTTCGAAGAGATGAACTCACGGCGGAAGCGGAACGCTTGAGCCAACATTTTGCTTTGACGGATGGGTGAGATGGCGTCCCTGGCCAATGTCGCTGCCGCTTTGCCTGAATCTCGTTTTAGTTCGGACGTCCACTACTTCAGCACAGTCAGTTCTACTAACCACGCAGCCCGGGATCTCGGCCGGGCGGGGGAACCAGACGGGACGGTTGTCGTAGCCGACGAGCAAACAGAAGGACGGGGTCGTCGGCACCGACGTTGGGTGTCCCCGGCGGGAACTGGTCTCTATGTCTCCCTATTACTACGTCCANAATTTCCGGCAGCTGAAACGGGCAGTGCTGTGCAGCTGGTAGCCGGCATTGCCACGGCAGAAACTCTCAATGAGTTTTTGCCGAATAAACCCGTTTTGCGCTGGCCTAATGACTGCTTTGTTTTGGACAGCAAGATTGCAGGTGTTTTGGTGGAGGCCGAAACTACTGGTAGGGGTTTTGATTTCTTAGTTTGTGGCATCGGCGTCAACGTTAACCAGGAGGTTGCCGACTTTCCGGCTGCGCTCCGTGGACGTGCGACAAGTGTGAAACTACAGCTTGGGCATCGGGTGTCCCGACTTGATGTCCTGGCGACTCTGCTCGACACGTTTGACAGTTGGGAGGCGGCCTGGCGTGAATACGGCATGGATCCGATTCGGGAGCGTTGGTTGGAGTTGTCGCCCGAAAGTGTCGCCGGCAGCGTTAGTGTGCAGACNGAAACNGGTCTTATCGAAGGTGTTGCAAACGGNTTGACGGACGCCGGCCATCTGATAGTCGGGACTGATGATGGNACNCATGAAATTTCAGTCGGTGAAGTGATTAGGTTGAGGCCATTATGATCCGGTCATTTGAGGACTCCATTCCACGTATTGACCCGACAGTGTTTCTTGCCGAAGACGTGGTGGTGATTGGCGACGTCGAGATCGGTCGGGATGCTAGCGTCTGGTACAGGTGTGTATTGCGCGGCGATGTTGGTCCGATCCGCATTGGCACTGCGACGAACATCCAGGAGGGTACAATTCTGCATTGTGCCCCAGGCATGGAACCGACCGTCTTGGATTCACAGGTGACCGTTGGGCACGGGGCAGTGTTGCATGGTTGCCATATCGGCGGAAGATCGCTCGTCGGTATGAGTGCAACGGTTCTTGATGGCGCTGTTATTGGAGAGGAGTGCATCATCGGGGCGAACGCTTTGGTGCCGCCGGGGATGATCATTCCTCCGCGAACGATCTTTGTTGGGAGCCCGGCTCGTTTTTTGCGCCGGGTAAGCGACGAGGATGTCGTTTGGATACTTGGCCACGCTCGGCACTATGTCGATATTAAGGAAAAGTATTTAAAGGAAGGGGCGGGGCAGATGGTCCCGGACGAAGCTATGTGGGATGACGCATGAGTGAAACGGAGCAACAGTCCGGTGGCGGTAAGAATCAACCCCTGAGGGCACCACGTGGAACGCGCGATGTTATCTCGCCAGAGGTTGAGCGTTGGCAGGATGTCGAGCGCGCGGCTCACGATACGTTTGGGCGCTATGGCTTCCGTGAAATGCGCACGCCAATCTTTGAAGACAGTTCGGTATTCGAAAAGGGCACGATCGAAACATTACAGTCGGCCCAAAAAGGGATGTACCGCTTCGTTGATCTGGGTGGTCACGAACTGACGCTGCGTCCAGAAGGCACGCCACCAGTCATCCGTGCTTATGTTGAGCACAACCTTTCGCATAGCAAAGACGTGGCGCGCTTTTACTACATAGGCCCGATGTTCCGATACGAACGTCCTCAGAAAGGACGGTATCGACAGTTTCATCAAATTGGCGTTGAGGTCTTCGGTTCTGAATCAGCTGCCCTAGATGCTGAGGTCATTGACATGGCGATGACGTGGCTTGGTGACCTCGGGATTGAATCGCTCCAACTTTTTATCAACAGCGTCGGCGACCATGACGACCGTCCCGCTTACATGGAAAAGCTTATCGAAGCTCAAAAGGATTTATTGGCGGAAATGTCGGAAGATTCTCGTCGTCGCCACGAGATCAACCCTCTACGGGTCTTCGACAGCAAGGATCCTCAAGATCAGTTATTGATTGAGAAGTTTCCGACCATACTCGATCATCTAAGTCCACAGAATAAGGCTCACTTTGATGAAGTCTGTGCCTACCTGAGCGATTGGGGTATCGATTACAACATTGAGCCGCGTTTAGTTCGCGGGCTCGATTATTACCGAAGGACCGTATTCGAGGTGACTTCGTCAGCGCTGGGGGCGCAAAATTCTCTGCTTGGTGGTGGTCGCTACGATGGTTTAGTTGAGCAGATGGGTGGTGACAATATTCCTGGGGTTGGTTTCGCAGCCGGGTTGGAACGCATCGTGCTCGCGCTTCCCGAGGGTGCAGGGGCAACTCCTATAGATTGTTACATTGTTACTGTCAGCCCCAAACTGATACCGCAGGCTATGAAAGTAATGCGAGATTTGCGTAGTCACGGTCTTTGCTGTACGGCTGACTTTCAGGGTCGGAGCGTGAAGGCTCAGATGAAGGCTGCGAATCGCTCCAATGCGCCGATCGCTGTCATTTTCGGCCCGGACGAGTTGTCGAAGGGTGTCTGCACCTTGAAGATGATGGAAAGCGGCGAGCAACAAGAAGTATCGCTTGAGATACTTGTCGAGGATTTGCACCGAATTGTTCACATGGCCGACCCGGGCAACTAGGAACCAACATGCATCGAACGCATACCTGTGGGGAACTCCGCGCCGAACACGCCGGCAAAAAGGTTTGTTTGCAGGGATGGGTATGGCACCGGCGCGATCTTGGCGGTTTAATCTTCGTTGATCTCCGAGACCGAAGTGGTTCTGTGCAGCTCGTTTTTAACCCCAAGGAGGTCGCGGAAGCCCATGCTACTGCTGAAGAATGGCGTGCTGAGTGGGTGGTCCAGATTGAGGGTGAAGTCGCAGAGCGGCCTTCCGATACCGTCAATGAGGCGCTGCCGACTGGGATGATAGAGGTGCGTGTTAGTCGCGCGGATACTGTTGCGATAGCTGAGACCCCACCGTTTCTTATCGAGGAAGACTCTGGAGCCCTTGAAGATCTTCGGCTGAAGTACCGTTATCTTGACCTGCGGCGCTCCCCACTGCAGCGTGTCCTGAGATTACGCCACAAGATGTCGATTGCGGTGCGCAACTATCTTGACGAGCAAGGCTTCTACGAGATTGAGACGCCGATCTTAACGCGCGCTACGCCGGAGGGAGCACGCGACTATCTAGTTCCCAGTCGAGTTAATCCCGGATCGTTTTACGCTTTGCCTCAGAGTCCACAGCTGTTCAAGCAACTGCTCATGGTATCGGGGTTTGATCGTTACTTTCAGATGGCGCGTTGTTTCCGCGACGAGGACCTACGGGCCAACCGCCAGCCGGAGTTTACCCAGATTGATATCGAGATGAGTTTTGTCGAGCCTGACGATGTTCTGCGGGTCACAGAAGGAATGATGCGGTGTCTTCTCGAGGTTGCTGGTTTACCAGCTGACCCTCAATTTCCGCGCATGACTTTTCGTGAAGCCCTCGACCGGTTCGGCTCTGACGCTCCTGATACACGCTATGGACATGAGTTGCAGGACGTTACCGACATTGTTCGAGATTGTGAGTTTCGAGCCTTCAGTTCAGTTTCCGAAAGTGGCGGTGCGGTTAAGGCACTCTGCTGGCCTGGTGGCGGCACAGNTGGTCGCGGTCGGCTTGACAAACTAATTNAACTCGCTAAGTCACAGGGGGCCAAGGGTTTGGTATGGATCCAGCATAACGAAGATGGCTTCAAGTCACCGGTCGCCAAATTTCTTGGGGACGANATTCTCAGTGTGTTGTGCGAGGTGACAAATACGAGGCAAGGGGATGCTTTGTTGATTGTTGGTGACGACTGGGAGATCGCATGCCTCACGATGGGGGTTATACGCAAGAAACTCGCTCTATGGGAAGGTTGGATCCCGGATGATGGTCGCTTCAACTTCTGCTGGATACTTGAGTTTCCGTTGCTCGAGATGTCCGAAGAGGAGGGTCGCATGGTGGCACGACATCATCCCTTCACCTCACCTCACATTGACGATCTTGATATGTTGGAATCGGACGCTGGTGCTGTTCGCTCGCTTTCATACGACCTTGTGCTCAACGGTATGGAGCTAGGTGGTGGCAGCATCCGCAACAGCCGGGATGATATCCAGCGACGGGTCTTCACGGCGCTGGGAATGAGTCCGACGGAAGCGCAGGCGCAGTTTGGTTTCCTATTAGACGCTTTCAAGTATGGTGCACCACCCCACGGCGGCATCGCGATGGGATACGACCGCATAGTCATGCTGCTTTCAGGCGAGAAAAGCCTACGGGGCGTCACTGCGTTTCCAAAGACGGCATCCGCGACGGATTTAATGACCGCAGCTCCCACCACAGTGNGTGAAGAACAGCTTGATGCCCTGCACATCGCATTGGATTTACCAGAAGGTTCGGGAGATTGACTGGCNTTGGGCGGGACAAGTCCTAGATGGTGACTACTGGACATCCGTTGACCCATCCCGTTAGCATTTACTTCGATGGTTAGACGACCCTAAGGAATCATGGAGACCGCGTGGACTTCTCAACGAGGTAGCGCGGTTGTTTGTATATATGAGAAAAATCGCCCTCGCTGAAGGGGAGCTTCAGGACCTCTTTGGCGTACATGACGAGAACCTTCGGCACCTTGAATCGGATTTGGATATCACCGTTTCAGCACGTGACCGTGAGGTATTCCTTGAAGGTGATGACGAACGTGTCGACATTGCGGCCAAGGTTTTAACGGAACTAGGTGGGCTCATCGCCAAAGGTTACGAACTCAAGGACAAGGATGTCCGAACGGCGCTGAGGATTGCCAAGGATGCTCCCCAGGTTTCGCTAGAGCGTTTTTTTGGCNATGGCGGTATTCAGACGGCACGGGACCGGTTGGTGCGTCCGCAGGGAGNCAATCAGAAACTTTACATAGAGGCCATTCGTAGTCACGATATCGTTTTTGGCATTGGCCCAGCCGGCACCGGTAAAACCTACTTAGCTATGGCCATGGCGATGGAAGCGCTCAACTGTCGCAACGTACGGCGCGTTATCCTGGCGCGGCCAGCTATCGAAGCGGGGGAGAAGCTAGGCTTTCTGCCAGGTGACATGTACGAGAAGGTCAACCCCTATTTGCGCCCGTTACATGACGCGCTGCACGACTTAATCGACGTTGGGCGTGCTAACCGCCTGATTGAAGGTGGACACATAGAGATCGCTCCCCTGGCCTTTATGCGTGGCCGTACGTTGGCGGACTCGTTCGTCATTCTTGACGAAGCCCAAAACACAACCGCTGAGCAAATGAANATGTTCTTGACCCGTATCGGTATGGANTCCCGCGCTGTGATCACCGGCGATGTGACCCAAATCGATTTACCGACAGGCCGTCCTTCCGGGTTAATCGAGGCAAACCGGTTGTTGAAGAAGATCCGCGGCATTGGCTTTGTCGAATTCAACCACCACGACGTTGTTCGGCACCCTTTGGTGCAAGACATCATCACTGCCTATGCTGATGATTACGAGGCTCAACGCCTTGCCAAGGAAGCTTCTGAGATCCTCAAAGGTGCCGAGTTCGCAAATGATGCTGTTGCTCCCGGCGATCGGAGCGATGGTCATGAGCGAGTCACACGGCAGCGCGCCGATAGCATTGACAAACTTGAGCCCGAAGATGATGACTAGTCCGCGAACGCGGTCACGAAGTTTTGGAGGGCNAAGATCCAGCGACGGGGTTCGTGAGTTACTTGGNTATGATGCGCTGTGGACGGTGTTGGCAGTTGTNGCGATTGTTGTAATAACCGTGCCGCAGATTCGCTTCTCCGATCCTGATTACACACCNGGGGACATTGCCGAGNCTGAGGTAACGGCACCCATCGACCTTACGGTTCCCGACCCGGTGTCCACGGAACGACGCCTCACGGACGCTGACCAAAGCGTCCTAGACGTTTACGACTACACGCCTATAGCGCACGAGTACGGCAAGAGAATTGTTCAGAGGTTGTTTGCCTGGGGCCGGTNAAACATCGTCAACACAGGAATCGTTTGGGACGATCTTGCTGAAGAAGTTCGTTTTGACCTAGAGCAGAAGGCAATGGCTGTGGCGGGGTACCCACTTCCGAAGGAGCTCATTGGGGCGTTGT
Organism: Acidobacteriota bacterium; assembly: GCA_002722645.1. Classification (GTDB taxonomy): domain Bacteria; phylum Acidobacteriota; class UBA890; order UBA890; family UBA890; genus UBA890. The sequence goes on along the minus strand of PBML01000005.1, from coordinate 20,837 downwards.
CTACAGAAGACGCTGGCTTCTCTATCGNNNCTGAACTAGCCGTCGCAGGNACGCTGATTTCGTTCAGTGNGGAAAACCTGATTGGCACGATCGAGCAAACGAGACTTGGTGCCCCGGCTGCGATCAACGTGCGTGATACGGAAACCCAAAAGGAACGGCGTTTGCCGGACACTGGTTCTGTCCTGGAAATGGAGAGCGCTCGGGCGGAGCTTCAGCTGGCTTTAACAGATAGGCTTCTTCTCTCAGAGAAGACTGAAGAGACGCTCACAGAACTTGTTGCTGGCCTGTTGGCCGCAAACTTGAACTACAGTAGCAACGCTACACAACAGCGTCGGCGTGAGGCAACTGACGGGGTCGAGCCAGTTTTCTACGAAGTTAAACGTGGNCGTGTGTTGTTGCGCCAAGGTGACGAGGTTACGGCGCAGAAAATTTTGGAGCTTGAGGCACTGCAGCAGCAATATCGTACCGATTGGTCACTGTTGTCGCTGGTTGGGATGGTCCTTCTAATAGCGCTAGCTGTTTTTTCGCTGTGGCGCTATGTAGTTCATTTCCAAAAGCGTGTTCGCTATCAGCGAGTAAGGCNCCTCTATCCGCTGGTGTTGGTGGTTCTTGTCGGTATGGTGGCGTTAACCAGGGGGTCGTTGTTTCTTGGGGAGGCGGTGGCACAGGCTGCTCCGCTAGAGCCGTTTACGTCGGTTCTAAGCTACGGATACGCAGTACCGTTCGCATCGGGTGGTGTCCTCCTGATGCTGCTCGTTAACGTCCAAGTAGCATGGGCTTTCTCTGCCGTTTTTGGTGTCGTCATCGCGGCGATGACCCAAGATTTGGGGATGACGGTGTTCGCGCTGCTGAGTTCCTTCGCCGCACTTTACGGCATGAGCGAGTACAAGCAACGTACAGCGTTGACCCGTGCTGGCATGATAGTGGGTGGAGTTAACGCCGTTGCTGCGCTAGGTCTGGGGTTGCTGGCGCAGCCTAACCAGCAGCTGACAGCATTTGCGTTTCAGGCGCTGTGCGCGGTAGTTGGTGGCATTTTGGTGTCGGTTGTTGTGACCATCGTGATACCGCCGATGGAACATCTCTTCCAGTCGTTAACGGACATCAAGCTACTTGAGCTTTCGAATATGAACCTTCCGGTGCTAAAGGATCTTGCAGTCTTAGCACCGGGTACTTACCACCACAGTGTCGTAGTCGGGACGTTAGCGGAAAAGGCGGCCGAGGCGATCGGGGTAAACGCATTGTTCGCTCGTGTATCGGCTTACTATCACGACATCGGCAAGCTGCAGCAGCCACAATATTTCGTCGAAAACCAGAAAGATGGCCGCAATCCACATGATGACCTCTCCCCGAATGTGAGCGCGTTGATCTTAGTGAGCCACGTTAAGGATGGAGTTGCTTACGCTCAAGAGCACGGCTTGCCGCAACCGCTTATCGATGCCATCCCACAACATCATGGGACGAGACTAATTCGCTTCTTCCATGAAAAAGCCAAGCAACTGGCAATCAAGGATGGACGAGAGGTTGACGAAAGCGAGTTCCGTTACCCCGGACCTAAACCACGCAGCAAAGAAACAGCAGTTCTTATGCTTGCAGACAGCGTGGAGGCGATTTCGAGGACTTTAAGCGATACTAGCCCGACCAACCTACGGGTAATGATCCAGCGTGCTATTAAGGACGTAGTGGACGATGATCAGCTCGATGAGTGCGCCCTGACGATCGGGGATCTTTCAAAGATTTCCGAAGCGTTCCTGAGTGTTTTGGCTGGGATGCACCACCAAAGGATCGAATACCCTGACTCCACCGAAAAGTCGGGCACTGACGTAGAGGCAAGCCTGCCAGATGAGGATAGTAGTTCGAAGTTTTCAGATCAGACCTATCATTGAGGCAGACCGGCTGCGTTGTCTCGTGCATTGCGTACTTCAGGAAGTTGGTTTGGGCGCCGATTGCGTTTCCTTCGCATTCGTTGACGATCAGACCATGATTGATTATCACGGGCGCTATGCTGATGTACCGGAACCTACCGATGTGCTGGCATTTCCCGTGCAGGAACGCGATCCGGACGGCGAGCTAAATCTTGGCGACGTAGTGATTTGTACTGACCAGGCAGCCCGTCAGGCCCAACGAGCGAGCCACAGTTACAGCTTCGAACTTGAGGTGTTGGCCCTGCACGGTCTGTTGCATTTATTAGGCTACGATCACGAGCGTGATAGTGGGCAAATGCATTCCCTCGAGTTACGACTGCGGCCCCAAATTAGTCGTCGTGGAGCCAAGCTGTGAATACTAATCATCCGTTAACCATCATCCTTCCTGCTGCGGCTTTGTTGCTCACTGCCGTTCTCAAAGTGGCGTCACGCGCTGTCGGGCGTCGTGAGTTGCATCGCTGGGCACGACGGACTCTTGGGGATGACGCCGACGAAGGAAGTTCTTGGGAACATATCAGTGAGACCTTCACTTCGATACGACTCGCTCGCCAGCTTTCACTTGTTTTCGTGGTCGTAGTGATTTCTAACCTTGGGCCCGGGTGGGTTGGCGCCCCAGCAGGTGGCCATTTGGCCTGGTCGATGGCCCTCGCATTGGGTGGTTACCTGCTAATCGACAAGTTGCTCCCTTTTACTATCGTTAACATGGTTGGGCCAATCCGTGTGCTCAAGGTTGGGCGACCAGTGATTGCGGTGCTACACATTTTGTTCGGCTCACCAGCCCGAATGTTGAGCGGCTTCCAGCACGGTAGCCGGGCACGAGAAGACCCTAAGGAGGATGTTCCAGAGGACGGTGACCTCGACGCTTTTATAGATATGGCTGAGGGATCCGGTTTAGTTTCCGAGCACGATGAGGCCCTACTTCGCGGCGTCGCTGAGTTTAGCGAGGTTCTCGTTGATCACGTTATGACACCACGTGTCGACATTGTGTCAATAGCTGAATCGGCCACGTTGGGCGAGCTAAGCAGTTTGGTTGCTGAGCACAAGCACTCCCGTATCCCCGTCGTGCATGACAACATCGATCAGGTCGTTGGCATAGTTAACATCCGCGAACTGGTGGCGGCACTCGAGCGAGATGGCGCTGAGGCATTGGTACGCAGCATCGTTCGTCCAGCCATGTTTGTCCCCGAAAGGAAGCGCGTCAGCGCCTTGATGCGTGAGTTCCAACAGCGTCACGAGCACCTCGCCATCGTCGTTGATGAACACGGTGGTACCGCCGGATTGGTAACGATAGAAGACTTGCTTGAGGAGATCGTCGGTGAAATCCAGGATGAAGTTGAGGATGCAGAACAGACTTTAGTTAAACTTTCCGACGAGACTGTCGTAGCGGCGGGCAAGACAGAAATTGAAGCCGTCGAAAAGATATTCGGCGTTAGCATCGATGCTAACGACTTCGAGACCGTCGGTGGCATGGCCTTTTTGCACTTCGGCTACGTGCCCAAGCCGGGGGAATCGTTCGAACACTCGTCGCTGTTCGTCGAGGTCCTCGAAGCCGACGACCGTCACGTGCACCGGGTGCGGATCACTGTGGCGCAGCCGGTTACCGAATGAGCGGGACGAAGGGCTACCGAAGTGGCACGGTTGCCCTAGTCGGAAGGCCAAACGCCGGGAAGTCGACATTGTTGAATCGTCTTGTTGGCGTCAAGGTAGCGATTACGTCAAACAAGCCGCAAACAACGAGGCACCGCATTCTCGGCGTGTTGACCCGTTCTAGGGGCCAGTTTGTGTTTGTAGACACTCCCGGTGTCCATCGGCCTCACTATCGTATGAATAGGCGAATGATGCACACGACGCGCTCGGTTTTACGGGATGTTGATCTCATTGCCTTGCTAATCGACGTTACCGAGAAATTTGGGGCTGGCCTGCAGTACGCGATCGATCTTGTTGGAAGGACCGAAGTGCCCACTTTTCTCTTGCTCAATAAGATCGATTGCATTGCCAAGCCTAAGCTGCTCCCTGCGATTGCATCCTATAGTGAGAAGGGCTCCTGGGCCGAGGTGATTCCTATCTCGGCGCGGAAAGGTGATAATTGTGAATGCTTTCTTGATGCAGCCTACAACTACCTTCCGAAAGCTGGGCCGCTTTTCCCCGACGACTCTCTGACCGACAGGTCTGAGCGTTTCTTGGCGGCCGAGCTGGTACGGGAGCAGGTTCTGCGTCGCACGCGAGATGAGTTGCCGTACACGACAGCAGTGANCGTCGACGAATGGCAGGAGCCTGAGNAAGACGAAGGCACTGTACGAATTTTTGCGACCATCATGGTTGATGGGGAGTCACAAAAGCCGATTATCATCGGGCGGGGAGGCAAGATGCTTAAAGCCGTGGGTACTGTGGCTCGCGCGCAAATTGAGGCCATGCTGGGCCGGAAGGTCTTTTTAGACCTGCACGTGAAGGCTCGGCCAGGGTGGCGTGAAGACCCACCCGTGCTGGATCAATTGGAGATCAAGGACTGATGNCACGACAGCAAATAGCAGTGTTGGTGGATCCCTTGCGCAGGTTGCTGCGCCGGGGGGCCACTGGAAATACGGCGAACATGTTGCGCAAGCTGCATGCTGCGGACGTAGCTCGGCTTGTCGATTTTCTGACCGATGATCAGAAAGACACCGTTTTCACACTTATGTTGCACGAGGCGCCGGCGCGAGCGGCCGATTTGATCTGTGAACTCGACGCGCCAGTGGCTGTCAGGTTCCTAGCTGATCTTCCGGACGCTCAGGTGGCTAGTGTTATTGCCGAACTTGACCCGGATGACGCTGCCGANATTATTCCGGCAATGCCCGAGGAGCAGGCTGAGCGTGTCCTTGACCTGATGAAGGACAGTGCCTCGGAACCTGTGGAAGGGCTACTTTCGTATGAAGAAGAGACCGCCGGCCGAATCATGAGCCCAGAGGTCTTTGCTCTTGAGGAGCATGTTTCAGCTGCCAACGCGATTGCNGCCTTGCGAACATCACGGTCAGAAGATCTTGAAATGGTCTTCTATTTGTACATCGTGGACGATCGAGGGCACCTCGTCGGCGTCTGTTCGCTGCGCGAGTTGCTCCTTGCTGATCCGGCAGTAAAACTCGGCGAGATCATGAATACCCGATTGACATCGGTAAATACTGGAACCGACCAAGAGGAGGTCGCCCGCCTGGTGGCTCGATACGATCTATTGGCCCTGCCGGTTGCGGATGACGAAAACAAGCTGGTCGGCATAATCACTGTGGACGACGTCATCGANATCATGCGTGAAGAGGAAACCGAAGACATGTTGCTGATGGCCGGTGTTGGTGAAGGTGACGAGGAAGAGGTCTTGCGTGCNCCCATCTGGAGAAANGCNCTNCAGCGNTTTCCCTGGCTACTGGCGGCATTNGTTGGTGGCATTATNGCTTGGCAGATCTACGAGNGTTTTGCAGTCAAACTGNATACNAACAGTGGNGATNNNGGAGTNTCCTTGATNATTATNCTGGCGGGCTTCATNCCGATCATCGCCGGGATGGGTGGCAACTCNGGNACGCAGTCNGCGACCATAGTNGTTAGGGGCNTGGCTACCGGGCGAATTCACGGAGGGNACGACTTCCGTGTGGTGGCACGGGAACTCGGGGTNGCAACTATTATGGGNGTCACGTTCGGNGGCTTGCTTGCCGTNGTTGCNAGGATGGGTTCTNATGAGATCCCGCCGCTGATGTCGGCCGTTCTTGGTTTGGCAATCGCTGCTAGCATGACGATGGCCGCTGTGGTCGGTGCCNCNGTGCCGATGNTCATNCGGNGGATNGGCTTTGATCCAGCGATCGCNACCGGNCCGGTCNTTACCACTGCCATCGATGTCGTGGGCGTNGCCACCTATTTTCTNATNGCCACGATGTTGTTGGCGGGCTNAGAGANCAGGTGCCGCTGCGNCAAACTCCCGCCTATGCTTTACGNCNCTATCCGCTCGGCGAAGCTGACCTGATCATNGTTTTCTANACNTATAATTTCGGATGTGTGCGGTCGGTGGCTCGNGGTGCACGGCGAGTTCGGAGCAGGTTCGGGAGCGCCTTCCANCCGTTCACCCAAAGCGANCTAGTGTTTTTCGANAANGAAGNNCAGGATCTCNCCCGCGTGGCNTCCTGNGAAGTNTCTCGTTCTTTCTATGAATCATTGCTGACCCCNGAATCAGCCGCGCTNGCAGCCTACTTNGCCGAACTTATGACNGAGTTTACNGTCGANCGCGANCCNAANCCNGCATTGTTNCGNCTCATNAGTGCCGTTTTCGAGGCTGTTGANGNNGGCATTCCGTTGCCCNTNGNGGCTCGTTATTTNGAGNTCTGGATGCTGNAGTTGTCGGGCTTTNTNCCGCTNCTGACAAGTTGCGNTANCTGTGGCAAGNAACTGGAAGCGGCNCGGTGGGCGGTGNNGCACCCNCCGGAGTTCGTCTGNCGNGAGTGCCACANNNAGTTNGNNGGCAGTAGGCTTCTNTCGCCTGCGGGTACCNCCCTGCTAAAGGAAATTCTCAAGAANAAGCCACAGGAGGTTGCGGNNGGTGCNGGNCATGATGCGCAGGCGGTCCATCGNCTTGCTACNGTTAACCGNNTATTGATTCNCGGCCACATNGGCAANGAGNTGCGTACGGTAAGGTACCTTGATCGNCTGCGNCGAGGNACACGNAAGCTGCGCTTTCACNCTGCTGCCCCAACATTAGNNGGTCCGCCNTCAGGGNGATCCATNGCACANTGACTATGAGCAACATCCACATNCTGGACTCGCTCGTTATCGATCGCATCGCCGCTGGCGAAGTCGTTGAACGGCCNGCATCGGTAATCAAGGANCTNATTGAGAACTCGNTTGANGCNGGGGCGNGNCGCATTTCAGTNCAANTAGAAGANGCCGGGACNGNGCTCATAGANGTGGTNGATGACGGGCATGGTATTGATCCCGTGGANGTGGAGCTCGCCTTTGCCCAGCATGCNACTAGCAAGGTNGCAACNCTTAANGATCTAGACGCGATTACTACACTGGGGTTTCGNGGTGAGGCACTGGCGAGTATCGCTTCAGTGTCGCGCATTGAACTCACGACTGGGACCGGCGATGGNCCNGGTGTTCGTGTCAAAGTGGAGGGGGGGNAAANTCTCCACGTTGAGCGGGTCGCTTGGCCACANGGGACCACAGTGCGAGTCGCAGANCTTTTTTTNAACACACCAGCGCGCCGTAAGAACCTAAAAAAACCNGCGACGGAGCTGCGCCACGCNAGCCAGGTANTTACCGACTACGCACTNTGCCGGCCCGACATCTATGTCAGCCTNGCCCACGGGAAACGCTCGCTAATGGCGNCGCCACCGGCNGCCACNNTGGNNGATCGCGTAAACGACATTTTTGGTGATCAGGTTGCATCGAATTGGTTGCCGGTGGAGGGACAGTNGGGACCATTGTCGATTCGNGGNGGTANCACTANTCCNGATCACCAGCGGCCGAATCGCAATGAGATTCGTTGGGTTGTGAACGGGAGACCAATTTCTGACTATCGACTNGTNCACGCACTTGTAAGCGCCTACGAATCNTTGCTTGANCGTCAGAGGTTCCCNGTCTCTGTGATTTNCCTTGAACTTCCAGTGGNGGATGTGGACNTCAACGTGCATCCNCGCAAGGCNGAGGTTCGTTTTNCTAACCCAAGCGCTGTCTANNGAGCGGTNCGNAACTCAGTGCGGGAGTCTTTGGCACGCCAACTNNCCCCNGTAAACATTCTACGGAGCGATGGCCGACNNCGGGACGGGAACGNCNCNGGGTATGTCGTGGAGNCGGAAAGCGCTNCAGNTAGCNNTNGCNGGNTNCAGTATCGNGCNGCTGGTGAGGNAGGNAGTCAATCGCTACCNGTTAATGATTGGATCGTGNCGGAGGGTACGCCAACGNCGATTCGCNANCAGTCNNNTTCGNCTCCGGGCAAAGNGATTAGNGGAACTGCTGGATCNATACGGCCACTAGCCCAGTACGACAATACCTACATCGTTGCGGCGGACCGTAAAGGCCTCTTGGTTATCGACCAGCATGTTGCCCACGAGCGAGTTCTCTACGAACAGGTGNTGNNNCAGGTTGANGCCCNNACNGTAGAGGCACAGCATCTTTTGGTNCCGGAAACTATCGAGCTNTCTGCTGGCGAGGNAGCGNTTATTGAGGANCATTCGGACCTNCTNGAATCTCTAGGTTTTGNAATTGANCCTTTCGGTGGCAAAACTTGGGCGTTANGGACGGCACCTGCCATTCTCGGGNGCCGNNANCTCAGCGAGACGGTGCGTTCGTTAATCACGTCNTTGGAGCAGGGGGCTGGTCCCGAGGCACTCAAAGACGCGCGTCAAGACATGGCGGCCTCGATTGCTTGCCATGCGGCGGTTCGTGCAAATCACCCTCTAACGCGTGAGGAAATGGTGCACCTGATCGCTGACCTAGAGCGCTGCGAGTCCCCGACACGCTGCCCCCATGGACGACCAATCCTGGTCCGGGTCGATCACGACGAGTTGGAGCGTCGACTGAAGCGACACTAGGAGGTTGCTGGGCGGCTCCCCGGTTTCTGGATCGGCTCGTGAGCTGCGCACTGCGGACAGGCGTTGACTTTGAACGTTGGAATGTCGAGCGNGATCAAAGATATTAACGGTAGCCCACCGATGTTATCCAAACCGCTACGGTTTGCGATGCAAGCTACCCCAACGGGTTTACNACCGCAGAACCGAATAGCCTCGACTGTTTCAAGGGTGCTACGCCCAGTTGTCACAACATCTTCGACGACCAAGANGCTGAGACCGGGGCCAAGCANAAAGCCNCGGCGTANNAGCGTCATCTTTCCGTCGACGCGNTCNGTGAAACAAGAGCGCGTGCCAAGNGCACGTCCTACCTCGTGGCCAACAATGATGCCGCCCAGAGCAGGGGAAACTACCGCNCTGATCTGGCCGGCTACCGCCTTGCGCCAGCGTCTGGCCAGCTCACGCCCCATTTTTTCGGCCAATGCAGGGTGCTGCAATGCCACCGCGCACTGCAGATACTGTGGCGAGTGCAAACCGGACGATAGTTGGAAATGGCCGTCCATGAGGGCGCCTGAAGCGCCGAGCAATCTAATGATTTCTTGACCGTTCATATTGTTGCCTTCCAGACCACCTTGCCTGCCACGATCGTGAACACCGGCCAACCCTTGAGNTCCCAGCCGTCAAATGGCGTNTTGTAACTCTTACTGGAGAANGCTGAGACATCAACAGTGGCCGTTCGGTCTAGATCCAATACAGTGACGTTGGCCACTGCGCCCTCACTCAGGGTCCCAGCGTCGAGCCGAAGAATCCTAGCTGGATTCGTGGAGAATAACTCTACAAGTCGTTTCAGCGTGACATGGCCTCGGTGTAGCAGCCGATCGCAGGCCAGCGGCACAGCAGTCTCCAAGCCGACGATGCCGAACGGTGCAAGGTCGAACTCGAATGCTTTCTCGTCGGCATGATGGGGTGCGTGATCAGTGACAATGGCATCGATAGTTNCGTCGACCAGTGCCTCAATGACGGCGTCTACGTCAGCTTTACTTCGCAACGGTGGGTTCATCTTGGTGTTGGTATCAAAAGTGCGCACTTCTTCATCGGTAAGGATGAAGTGGTGGGGTGTGGCTTCGCAGGTGACGCTGACGCCGCGGGCTTTGGCGTCGCGGATCATACGCAGTGCGCCGGCGCTCGAAATGTGCGCACAGTGGAGGGAACCACCGGTGAGTTCAGCGAGAACCAAGTCACGGGCAACGATAATATCCTCCGCCGCGGTTGGGTGGCCTTTGAATCCGAGAGCGGTCGACACTGAGCCTTCGTTCATAGGTGCCTTCTGGTTCTGGGTGAGGCTCAGGTCCTCGCAGTGCTCGATGACCGGAATGTCGAACATCCGGGTGTACTCGAGAGCCCGTCGCATGAGTTCAGCTGTGGCTACCGCGACTCCGTCGTCCGAGACGGCAACGCACCCCCCTTCGACGAGCTGTCCGATCTCGGCAAGTGCTTCGCCTTGCTGGCCGACGCTGACGCATCCGATTGGATAAACGGGGACAGACCCAGCTTCGTCGGCGCGCTCGATGATGAGCTCGGTGACGGCGCGGTGATCGTTCACTGGCGAGGTATTGGGCATACACGCGACCCCAGTAAACCCCCCGGCTGCGGCCGCCGCAGTACCTGTTTGGATGGTCTCTTTGTACTCTTGCCCAGGTTCGCGAAGGTGGACATGCATGTCGATAAAACCGGGAGCAACGATACATCCGGAGACGTCCAAGACATTGGATTCGTTTATGTTCAGGTCAGAGCCGACACTCTCGATCAAACCACCGTCGATTATCACATCAGCGGTTTCATCGATTCCTTGAGCCGGATCAATCACCCGGCCGCCTTTAAGCAGCAGTTTCGACATTTTTTGCTGGTCCACTTCCGGCTAGCAGGTATAGGACGGCCATGCGCACTGCGAGACCGTTGCTGACCTGATCAAGAATCACTGATTGTGGGCCGTCGGCGACCTCAGAGGCAATTTCCACGCCGCGGTTCATTGGCCCCGGATGCATCACGATAGCGTCGTTTTTCGCCAGCGCCAGTTTGTCGCGGCTCAACCCAAAGAGGTTGAAGTACTCACGAGGGCTGGGAAACGATATTTTGCCGCCGCGCTCGAGCTGAATGCGCAGTGCGANAATAACGTCAGCGCCTTCGAGGGCCGGTTCTAGGCGATCAAAGGCTTCGACACCGAGCGCTTCGATGTTGCAGGGCATAAAGGTCGGGGGGGCAGCAACCACGACATTAGCGCCAAGCTTGAGGAGGCAGTGAATATTGGAGCGGGCTACCCGNCTGTGAGCAATGTCCCCGAAGATCACCACTCTGAGATTTTCGATGCTGCCTTTATGATCACGGATCGTAAGCGCGTCAAGGAGAGCTTGAGTTGGGTGCTCATGGGCGCCATCACCAGCGTTAATGACACCGGCGTTACAAGTTTCAGCGAGCACGTGTGCAGCACCCGGGAAAGCGTGTCGGATGACTAGCAGATCAGGGTACATGGCCTCAATGTTGCGAACAGTGTCGATAAAAGTTTCTCCCTTGNCCAGAGAGGAAGTCGAAGCCGAGATACTCTGAATGTCTGCCGATAGTCGCTTCGCAGCAATCTCGAACGACATCCGTGTACGCGTCGATGGTTCGAAGAAGAGGTTGATTATCGACTTGCCACGGAGCGTCGGAACCTTCTTGATCGAGCGCTCAGAAATCTCTTTGAAGTGATGCGCGGTATCCAGAATTAACTGAATCTCGCCGGCATCCAGTTGCTCGATTCCGAGCAAATCCTTGCTTTTGAGAGAAGCAGCCTGTTGTTGTGTGGGCAAGGTGAGGTCTCCAGCGTCACCGGGGTGGTTAGTTTCGACTTCCTTCGTTTTAGGCATCACTTCCCTTGGTCTTCGTATTGGCTTACGAAGTTGTCAACTTCCATCATTAAAACGCTGTCCTCGCCATCGATCTCTCGGCACTGCACCTTAATCACCTCACGCAACGATGTCGGTACGTTCTTGCCGACGAAGTCGGCGCGGATTGGAAACTCACGATGACCTCGATCGATGAGTACTGCCAACTCAATAGCACGTGGTCTGCCATAGTCAATGACAGCGTCTAGTGCCGCTCGAATGGTTCGGCCCGTAAACAGTACGTCGTCAACGAGGACGACAACCTTGGTCTCAATTTCGAAGTCCAACTCGGTTGCCTGTATCAGAGGGTTGGGAGCAATCCGCGACAGGTCATCCCGGTACAGGGTGATGTCCACGCTGCCGGTGGGTATCTCGACGCCTTCAAACTCCTTGATCTTGTTTTGCAATGCCTCGGCCAGTGGCACACCGCGGGTACGGATCCCAACCAGCGCTAAGTTGTTAGTTCCGTNGTTGCGCTCGACAATTTCGTGCGCAATTCGGGACAAGGCACGGTCGATCTCCCGTGTATCCATNATGATTGTCTTTTCAGGCATGGGCAGAATTCTGGGAACCTGTCCCGTCTAGACGTCTTTTGGAAAATCCCCAGTCGTATCGCAGATAAGTCTCACGAGCTAAAGGCAAAGAAAAAGAGGGAAAACAATCCAAAAAAATCCCGACCGGCTCGTGTCGAGTCGTTCGGGCTTGCTTGTACCACATAGTATTCGTCATTTTCCCTTTCTGGCCTCACTGGGCCAGCCTTTAAAGGGTTTACCTTGCGCTGTTAGGTTAGCTAGGCTCCTTTAGCGTGTCAAATTTGCCGCCTAGGGATCCTCATGCTACTTTCGCTGGTAGCCCGCTTTCGCGGTAGCACACTGCTTCTTTCGGGAGCCCATGTACGATAGGCGCCTGGCCATCGAATCTGTCGCCCACGTAGGTTCAGGGCAGTTTATTCTTGGTTTTGAGTGTCCTGAGATTGCGGCGCAATGTCGTCCCGGCCACTTTGTAATGATTTCTGCGGCAGAGTCCATCGATCCAATATTGCGCCGGCCGATGGCGATTTACAGGGTGTTGCGTGACGCTTCGAACACTGCCTATGGCTTTACCTTGCTGATCGAGGTCGTCGGTTGTGGGACTGCGCTGCTGGAACAGAAAAGCGTTGGTGATCACCTGGAAGTTCTAGGTCCGCTGGGAATCCCATTCGTTTTACCGACCACTGGCCAGGTGTGTGGTGAGCATCTTTTGGTCATGGGGGGGGTTGGTTCGGCGCCGTTCCCATTTGTTGCCGAGGAACTACTGAAGTCTGGTCATCGTGTCCGTGCTTTCGTTGGTGCCCGAACTGCCGAAGCATTGCTATGCGTAGACGATTTCCATGAACTCGGGGTTCCGGTAGAGGTTGCCACTGACGACGGCAGCGAAGGCTTTCATGGTTATGTCGCCCACCCATTACAGGAGTACCTAGAATCCGAAGATCCTGCCAANGCTCTCCTCTATGCTTGCGGCCCAACGCCGATGATGCGAGCGGTGCACGAAATCGCGCTGACAAGAAACCTGCCGTTGCAGGTCAGTTTTGAGGCACCCATGGCGTGTGGCATCGGTGTCTGCTTATCGTGTGTAGTGCGTGTAGAGGCTGGTGACAACGCCGGCTGGCGCTATGTGCGCTGCTGTCGTGAGGGCCCCGTGTTTGATAGTCGAACGTTGGTGTGGGAATGAGTGCGAAGAGGCCAGATCTTAGTGTTCGCATTGGAGACGTAGAGCTTTCAAATCCCGTCATTGCGGCCTCTGGGACGTTTGGCTACGGTGGTGAATTCTCTGAGATCATGGATCTGAGTCAACTGGGCGGCATTGTTGTGAAAGGCCTTTCGATACATGTTGAGCGAGGCAACGCGCCGCCACGGATTGTCGAAACCCCAGGGGGGATGCTCAATTCGATCGGCCTACAGAATGTCGGCGCCGAGGGATTTCTCGAGGAGAAGCTGCCATTTTTGCGCAGATTCAACACCGCGGTAATCGCAAATATCTGGGGACGCACCTTTGATGAGTACATAGCTGTCGCCGAGCGTCTCGACGGCGCCAAGGGACTCACGGCCCTCGAACTCAACATCTCTTGTCCGAACATCAAGGAGGGAGGGATAAACTTCGGCACCGACCCAAAGCAGACCGAGCAAGTGACCCGGGCGGTACGTGAGGCTTCATCCTTGCCGCTATGGGTCAAATTGACGCCAGGTGTTACGGATATCGGTGAACTTGCCCGTGCCGCCGAAGCTGGTGGTGCCGACGCCCTGTCGGTAATTAACACGCTGCGTGGTATGACCATCGACGTACCGTCGCGCCGACCGACTTTGTCAACTATTTTTGGTGGTTTGTCAGGCCCGGCGATATTACCGATCGCACTGTACATGGTCTACGAGACGCGTCGTGCTACCAACCTTCCCATCCTTGGCATAGGGGGCATCGAGGGACTCGACCAGGCACTTCAGTTCTTCATACTTGGAGCGAACGCTGTGCAGGTAGGCACGGCGAATTTTTACGACCCTATGGCATCCATACGACTTGTGGAAGATTTGAGAGACTGGTGCGAAACACAAAACATGCTGTCGATAAATGAGTTGGTTGGGAGCTTAGAGCGTGACTGAAGGGAAACATTGGTGTTTTCCTTTCCGAACGATCGCGGTAATTATTGGGATGGTCTTCCTTACTGCTGGCGCTGGCTGCGCTGCCCGTCGCGTCTCCACGGGTGGAGGGGGAGTCCCGGAAGGGAACGCGTCGTGGTACGGCATTGCTTATCACGGACGGATAGCAGCCGACGGTAGCCGCTACAACATGTACGAGTTTACGGCGGCCCACAAAACGCTGGAGTTCGGTACGCAGTTGCTGGTGACGAACCTCAATAATGGCCGTACAGTGAAGGTAAAGATCACTGACCGGGGCCCATTCGTGGAGGGACGCATCATCGATCTATCTTTTACCGCCGCGCAGGCACTGGGAATGCTCAACGAGGGCGTTGCGCCAGTATATTTGGAGGTCATAGGGTGAGCCTAGCGCCCCGTCTTGCGGTCGCTCTTGATTTTGGGAACCGTGATGATGCGGTGCGGAATGCCGCTGCATTGCACGATCATGTCGATGTTGCCAAGGTGGGGCTTGAACTATTTATCAGTGCCGGCCCGAGTCTTATTGAGGAGCTCGTCGACGCGGGCTGGGAAGTCTTTCTTGATCTTAAGTTGCACGACATCCCGGCCACAGTAGCCGGCGCAGTGCGTTCTGCAGGGAGACTCGGCGTCGAATTTATGACACTGCACACGGCGGGCGGACGAAGCATGATGGAGGCGGCAGTAGCGGCGCGTGTTAACGGAACTCCGAGACTCTTGGGGGTAACATTATTGACTAGCCTTGGCAGTGAGCAGATTAGAGAGGTTGGTTATCAAGGCGGCACTGACGAGAGTGTTGCTCGGCTGGCCAACTTGGCCCACGAGGCAGGATGCGACGGCGTTGTTTCGTCGCCACACGAGGCAGCAACGATCAAAGCAGTGCATGGAGAGGACTTCCTGGTTGTTTGCCCCGGTATCAGGCCAGCTGGGGCGTCGATTGACGATCAAGCAAGGGTGGCGACTGCCAGCGACGCGATCAAAGCGGGCGCGGACATCTTGGTGGTGGGACGACCAATTATCAAGGCGTCTGACCCAGCAGCGGCTGCCGAGGAGATTCGGTCAGAAATGGAGCATGCATATGACCAGCGAAGTTAAGGTGACAGGGTAGGCTTTGGAAGAATACGAGCGTCTTGGGCCGCTTGAAGACGAAATTGGCTACCGATTCGTTGACCGCGAGTTGCTTCACCGTGCCACGATCCACCGCTCGTTCGCCAGCGAGAGCGAAGAAGACATTGCTGACAATGAGGTGCTGGAGTTTCTCGGCGATGCCGTCCTCGGCTTGGTGGTGAGCGAGTTACTGTACCAACGTAACCCGGAGCTTTCTGAAGGGGAAATGTCAAAGCTCAGAGCGTTCCTCGTTTGCTCCAGATCACTCGCCCGGAGTGCAGAGGGGATTGACCTTGGTGCCTATCTGGTACTTGGCAAGGGCGAGGAAAAGACTGAAGGCCGGCTGAAGGATTCGCTTCTAGCCAACTCGTTTGAAGCGGTGATCGCGGCCATACACCTCGATGGAGGACTGCAGGAAGCCACCAAATTCGTCGATTGCACGGTGTACAGACGTCTCACCGACGCGATCGAGGACGAGGGGCGTCTCACCGATGCGATCGAGGACGAGGACAACGTCCTTTTTACCGACTTCAAATCGTTGTTGCAGGAGCGGCAGCAGTCGGAGGGACATTCACTGCCTGTGTATACAGTAGTAGAAGAGCGTGGTCCCGACCACGCTAAGACGTTCTCTGTCGAGGTGGAACTGGACGGCCAAGCAATCGCCGTTGGCAGCGGGAAGACGAAGAAGTCCGCAGAGCAAATGGCGGCCGAACTTGCACTGCAGATGCTTTCTCCTGCCTGAGACGGACGACTGGCATCAGGTGCCTTCGATCCAACCGCCACCGAGTAATAGATCACCGTCGTAAAAAGCGACACCTTGCCCGGGTGTGATGGCCCGTTGTGCCTCTTTGAACTCGACGCGGACACGGTCGTCGCCGCGGGGGGTGATGAGCGCACCGACCTCGTTGTGGCGATGACGAATGCGAGCGTGGGCACGCAGGGGTTCTGTTGGTGCTTCGATTGAAACCCAGTTGCAACGCACTGCATCCAGCTTTTTGGCAGCGAGTGCCTCACTTGGCCCGACGACAAGGGTATCCGTTTCCCGTTCGAGAGCGACCACGAACAATGCCTCAGAACTAGTCAGGCCCAACCCTCGACGTTGCCCTACCGTGAACCGATGCAACCCACCGTGATGCCCCAGCAGCGTTCCATCGAGGTGGCGCACCGGGCCGTCTCGGCGTTGAGCAATGGGTAGTCGCCCTTCGACGAAATTGTCCTTATTGCCGTCCGGAATGAAACACAGTTCNTAGCTCTCGGGCTTGTTCGCCACCGATAAGTTGAGGCGGCGAGCGGTGGCGCGCACGTCATCTTTGGCTAGCCCACCGAGTGGGAACATGACCTTCGCGAAACGTTCCGCCGGAACGTCGAACAAAAAGTATGATTGGTCCTTGCTGTGATCCAGTCCCTTGTGAAGCTGCGGCCGCGCTGAGCTGGCCTCGAGACGGGCGTAATGGCCAGTCGCGAGAAAATCAGCTTCGAGACCACGAGCGAGCTGCCACAAGATATCGAACTTCACTAGACGATTACAGTTAATGCAGGGGCTTGGCGTCCTTCCGTTCTTGTATTCCTGGACAAAGGGTTCCACGATGTGATCCTCGAAAGCGTCGGAGTGATCGAAGACGTAGTGGGGTATGTTTAGCTGATTCGAGACGATCCGAGCGTCGGCTATGTCAGTAGGAGAGCAACACCTCCCACGTCCCGAGGCGAGGTTTNCGACAGTGTAATCCCACAGTTGCAACGTGATCCCGACTACCTCGTGCCCGTCCTCTCGCAGGAGTGCTGCGGCCGTTGACGAGTCAACTCCACCGCTCATTGCCACCGCGACCCGTGCCATTACCGCGCTACCTCGAGGTGGGCNCCACGTACCGCGTGGACAGCGCAAGGTATGGCATGGATGGCGCGGTCGACGTCCGATTCAGTCGTTTCGTAGCCGAGGGAAAGTCGGAGGCTCCCATCACGATATTTGGCCGGTAGGCTGAGGGCATCTATCACCGGAGAGGCGTGTGCCACGCCACTGGCGCAGGCGGCGCCGGCTGAGGCGGAGACGCCATCAAGGTCCAAACGCGCGACAAGCACGTTGCCATCGCAGTGCGCGAAACTCATATGGCATGTATTCGGTAAGCGGGACTCACCACCATTGCGATGGGCGCCTCCAATACTGTCCAACAGCGNTGTCTCGAGTCGGTCTCGAAGTTTCGCAACGCGGGCAACCGACTCATCTCGAATTGCCCGGGTTCGGGCACAGGCGGCNCCGAAACCTACAATCAATGCAGTTGCCTCTGTGCCGCCGCGGCGGCCACCCTGCTGGCCCCCACCTCTCACGAATGGTGGCAGATCAAGACCGGGCCGCACGTAGAGGGCGCCAATGCCCATTGGCCCAGCGACTTTATGCGATGAAAGCGACAGGAGATCGGAGGCAAGTGCTAAAGGTTGCAGATTGGTCCACGGGGCAGCCTGCACAGCGTCAGTGTGAAACAGGGCCCGGAAATCATGGGCTATAGAGGCTATTTTCTCGGCTGGCTGTAGGCTACCAACCTCGTTGTTTGCCGCCATAATCGAGATCAGCCTAGTATTGGGACTAATAGCTGCCCGCACTGCTTCCAGGGTGACAACCGCTTGGTTGTTGGCGGGGACAAAGGTTACTTCAACGCCGAGATCTCTCAATGCTACCGCCGGTTCCATGACCGCCGGATGCTCGATTGAGGAGACCACCAGGTGGCCATGTGGTGGCCNTCCCAAACCTCCCCAGATTGCCATGTTGTTAGCCTCGGTACCTCCGCTGGTAAAAATTATCGCCGATGGTTGGCAATCTAGCAGTTTGGCCACCTGGCCTCGCGCCCGTTCAACTGCAGCACGCGACCGTTGGCCGCTTCGGTGGACACTTGACGGGTTGGAGACAGATCCGGTGAGCCACGGTTGCATCGCATTAATAGCTTCGACGCACAAGGGCACACTAGCGTTGTAGTCGAGATACACGTCTGGGAAGGTGTTCATATNGAAAAGGGTAACAGGAGAAGCTTCTGGCTGAAGGGTCGTTTGCTATGAGGCATATTGATCTGAATCGCTTCTCGAACGAACGCTTCGTGGTTGGAAGCTCCCTATAGGGCTAGTCTGGGGCATGGAAAGCGTCGCAGCTTGTTTCGTCACCAAACGGTACGTTGTCGGGCACAAGGCAATGTACAAAGCCTATAGTGATGATCGCGGAAACAGCTACCAGGAAAGGGTTTGAGCCGGTTTGTGGCGTTGACCGACAGGTTGGCCGTTGATACGATCGAATCATCTTTTTGAGTAGGCNGCCGTCCTTGCTCGCAGCGAATTAATGTCNGTTTCTTATCGGCGGTGAGAGCGNCGTTTTAACCGTTCTGGGTTGCTACGAGAAGGGNGTAACCGGGCGCTGGCGCGAGGTACCCAACGAGGATAGCGATGGCTGCTTTCGAAGGCGTTGATTACTACGCGCTGGACGGACTGTTAAGCGACGAGCAAAAGTTGGTGCGCGCTACGGTCCGGGAGTTCGTCAGCGACAAAATTCTTCCAGTCATCGATGAGCACCAGCGAGAGGGAACGTTTCCGGTCGAGGCTTTGCCCGTGATGGCGGATATGGGTTTGCTCGGTGCTAACCTCGAGGGCTATGGGCTTCCGGGACTCGACAACATTTCCTATGGGCTCATACTGCAAGAGCTTGAGCGCGGTGATTCTGGGCTGCGCTCGTTTGTTTCGGTGCAGGGTGCGCTTTGTATGTACCCGATTTGGCGCTATGGCTCCGAGGCACAAAAGCAACAGTGGCTCCCGGCAATGGGCAGCGGCGACGTCATTGCCTGCTTTGGCCTTACTGAACCCGATGCCGGATCGGATCCCGGAGCGATGCGCACGTGTGCAGAACTTGATGGTGGCGAGTGGGTGCTAAACGGCGTGAAATATTGGATCACCAACGGGACGATTGCGCAGCTCGCCATTGTCTGGGCTAAGACTGACAAAGGCATTCGGGGGTTCCTTGTGCCGACCGACGCCCCTGGCTTTAGTGCGAACAAGGTCACAGGCAAATATTCATTGCGGGTTTCGGACACCGCAGAACTCGTCCTGCAAGACTGCCGTATATCGGCCGACAACGTGCTGCCCAATGCCGAGGGTCTCAAGGGGCCACTCACCTGCCTGAATCAGGCTCGCTATGGCATCGCCTGGGGCGCTGTTGGTGCGGCGATGGCATGCTATGACGAAGCGCTTCGTTATGCCAAGAACCGTATTGCCTTTGGCCGCCCAATCGCAGCCACGCAGCTGATGCAGGAGTTACTAGTGGAGTGTGTTACGGAGATTACCAAGGCGCAACTCATGTGTCTGCGGCTCGGGCAACTCAAGGAAGCTGGTACGGTGACGCCGCAACAAGTCTCGATGGCAAAGCGGAACAACGTCGTTATGGCATTGAACACAGCGAGAACCTGCCGCGAAATTCTCGGTGGTAACGGTATCCTGGACGATTATCAGTCATTTCGCCACATGGTGAACCTGGAGTCGGTTTACACGTATGAGGGCACTCATCAGATACATACGCTCATCGTGGGTCACGACATCACAGGTTACCCAGCCTTTGGCGAGCGTTGACCCTCACAGGGAGGCATTGCTAGCATCCTCGGGTTAGTTGAAGGTGCGGTCGTGCCCCATTAAGGGGCGGGCATAGCTCAGTGGTAGAGCGCGAGCTTCCCAAGCTTGAGGTCGCGGGTTCGAACCCCGTTGCCCGCTCCAGTTCACATTAACCAGGTATCGCTCAGTCCATGTCTATTTTCGGAAAGAAAACTGAGAAAAAGCGACAGGCTTCAACACCACCATCACCGAAGCAGTCACCTCCATCGAGCCACACACTGCAACCACCGTTGGTGCCTGTAACCCCAGCGGCTTCCAGACGGCGATCATATCTCTCGGCTGGCTGCGAATTGGTGGGTGATTTCATGGGTGAGGGCTCATTCGAATGTAGTGGGTCGTTCGACGGTAAGATCGATATTTCAGGCGACGTTATTATTGGCCAAAGTGGTACCGCTGAAGCGGAGCTTAAGGCGCGCAGCATCAATATCGATGGGCGCCTACACGGGGACGCGACCGGCACTGAAAAAGTCCAAGTTGGCGCGTCTGGTCATGTTGAAGGCAACCTGCGTGCACCGGCTGTGCAGTTCATAGAGGGAGCCTTCTTCGAAGGGAACGTAGAGATGCGACGGCCTGAACACGTTGGCTCTGAAGGCAATTCCACGTCTAACGGTGAAGCGGCCGGAGAACCGTCGGGAGAAGAGTCTACGAACGACGTGGTTTCCGATGATTCAAGATAACCGATTGCTAGTCGGCTTCGTAGGGGGGTTCAGTCCACTTGACCACCTCCTGTAGCAGCGTGTCCTATGCAGGCCCGTCGTTCCTTCGTGTTGTTGTTAATGCCGGCGGGTCTGGTGCATGGAACATGGGGCTTGACGAGGCTCTTCTTGAGGATCCCTTTGGGGGTTGGACCCTTCGTTTGTATCGTTGGGATCGGCCGACGATCTCACTTGGCTACGCCCAACCTCATGAACAAGGCATAGACGCAGTAGTTGCCCGCCGTCTTGGGATACCGGTTGTCCGGCGGCCTACTGGTGGCCGGGCAGTGCTACATGCTGACGAGCTGACCTACGCGCTCGCGGGGCCGGTTGATCACGGTCCTTTATCGGGCCGTATCTCACAGTCGTATCGATGTATCGCCAATGG